>CAXTCF010000109.1:0-14274 GCA_964242945.1 uncultured Rhizobiaceae bacterium
CATCCCGCCCCCAACCACCAGCCTGCATCCGATTAACCGTCCGATGCTCTAGCCTTATGCAGGCGGCGGGAACTTGGCTCTGTTCGCGGCCTCATCGGGGTTCGCGCCGTTGACAGCGGTCCAGCGATGCGCAGCGGCATCGTCGGCAGCTTTGGGCTCAACCCAGTTGCCGTTTCCCTCCACGCGATGCTCCTTCTTCCAAAAGGGTGCGTGCGTCTTCAAAAAATCCATCAGGAAGGATGCGGCTTCGAAGGCCGCGGAGCGGTGTGCGGAAGCCGCCGCCACAAGCACGATGTTCTCGCCAGGTCTGATCCTGCCGAAGCGGTGGATTGCGATCAGCCCTGTCAAAGGCCAGCGCTCCGCCGCCTCCTGCGCGATCCGCCGGATTTCCGTTTCCGCCATGGCGGGATAGTGCTCAAGCTCCAGGGCTTCCAGCGAACCGCCCTCGTCGCGGCAAAGGCCGCTGAAGGTGACGACCGCGCCGACGTCGCGCCGTCCTGCGGAAAGGTTCGCAGCCTCCGCGGCGAGGTCGAAGTCCTCCTCCTGGACGCGGACGACCGGCTCGACCACGGTCAACCGCCGGTCATCGGCGGAAACAGGGCGACCTCGCGCGCATCCGCGATCGGCTCGTCATGGTCCACGTGCTGGCGATCGGCTGCGACACGGATCGCCTGCGGGTGCTCCAGCGCGTGCTCATAGCCCTCGCCCCGCCCGCGCAGCCATTCCAGCAGGTCGCCGGCTGTCCGGACGCTGGAGGGCAACGACACCTCCTCCTCGCTGGTGCCGATACGCTCGCGCACCCAGGCGAAATAAACCAGCTTCACGGGTTTCTCCCGGATTCCTACTGAGGCAGCATCAATCCTCGATGATGTGCTTCACGCCGCTGCGGAAATAGTCATAGCCGGTATAGAGCGTGACGAGGGCGGAAAGCCAGAGCAGCGCGATGCCGGTTTCGGTGGCATAGACGAGCATCTTGTCCAGGGCGGGGCCGGCCAGGAGAACGGCGATCGCCACCATCTGGATCGCGGTCTTCCACTTGGCCAACCGCGTCACGGGCACGCTGACCTTCAGGTCGGCGAGGTATTCCCGCAGGCCGGACACCAGGATCTCGCGGCACAGGATGATGATCGCCGCCCAAAGCGACCAGCCCTGAATGGTCTTGTCCGTGTCGGCGGCGAGCAGGAGGAGGCAGGTGGCCACCAGAAGCTTGTCGGCGATGGGATCGAGCATCCGGCCGATGTTGGAGCTCTGGTTCCAGGCGCGGGCGAGATAGCCGTCGAAATAGTCGGTGATGCTTGCCGCCGCGAAGATGGCGAGCGCCGACCAGCGGGCGAAGTCGCTGGATTTCAGGTGCCCTTCCAGGAAGAAGCAGAGCACGATCAGCGGCACCGCCACGATGCGCGCGTAGGTCAGCAAGTTCGGCAGGTTGAAGGCGCGACCGCGCCCGGTCCGCGCGCTCGCGCGGAAATTCAACTCTTGTGTGGTCAGATCAGACACGTTGGGCACACCTTCGCGCAACAGGCGGAAAATACACGCCCATTATGAACCGGACATGAAGCGTTTCTGGGCTACTGGGCGAACTGAATGTTTGGGATCAAAGCATGAATCGCGGCGAATGCAAGGCACTGCCGCGACGCCGTTGACGGTCCGCTCAATTTTCATGGAAATGGTTATAGACCAGTTTAGCCGTCGATTCCGAGATGCCCTGCACCGCCATCAGGTCCGCTATCGCCGCGCGGCTGACCGCTTTTGCCGTGCCGAAATGGTTGAGCAGGGCGCGCTTGCGCGTCGGGCCGATGCCGCCGATCTCGTCCAGCGGGTTCTTGATCAGCTCGCGCGAGCGCCGCGCCCGGTGCGAGCCGATGGCGAAGCGGTGGGCCTCGTCGCGCAGGCGCTGGACGAAGTAGAGCACGGGATCGCGCACGGGCAGGGCAAAGGAGTCCCGGCCCTTGACGAAAAAGCGCTCGCGCCCGGCGTCGCGGTCCGCGCCCTTGGCGACGCCGATGGCCGTCACCGTGTCGGCGATGCCGAGATCGCTTAAGATGGCGCGCACGGCGCTCATCTGCCCCTGGCCGCCGTCGATCAGGATCACGTCCGGCCACGCTGGAAAGGCTGCGATGTCCGCCGCCTCATCGTTGGCCTGCGGCGCCGGCCCTTCCGCGTGCTCCTTCAGCAGGCGGGAAAAGCGGCGGGTCATCACCTCGCGCATCATGCCGAAATCGTCGCCGGGCGTAATGGTTTCCGAGCGGATGTTGAACTTCCGGTACTGGTTCTTGACGAAGCCTTCGGGACCGGAAACCACCATCGCGCCGACGGCGTTCGTGCCCATGATGTGGGAGTTGTCGTAGATCTCGATGCGCCGCGGGGGGGCAGCCAAGCCGAAGGTTTCGGCAAAGCCCGCGAGCAGCCGCGTTTGGGTGGAGGTTTCGGCCAGCCTGCGGCCCAGCGCTTCCCGCGCGTTGTGGACGGCGTGGTCCACCAGTTCCTTCTTCTCGCCGCGCTGCGGCACGGCAAGCGAAACCTTGAAGCCCATGCGCTCGCTCAGCGCTTCGCCGAGCAGGTTTGCGTCGTCAGCTTCGATGGACAGGAGAAGGAGGCGCGGGCAGGGCTTGTCGTCGTAGAACTGCGCGATGAAGGAGCCCAATATCTCGCCCGGCTCCACGCTCACGTCCGCCTTCGGGAAGTAGGCGCGGTTGCCCCAGTTCTGGCCGGTGCGGAAGAAGAACACCTGGATGCAGGTCTGCCCGCCTTCCTGGTGGATGGCGAAGATGTCGGCCTCCTCCACCGACTGCGAGTTGATGCCCTGGTGACTTTGCACATGGCTCAGCGCGGCCAAGCGGTCGCGCAGCGCGGCGGCGCGCTCGAAGTCGAGGTTCTCGGCGGCCGCCTGCATGGAAAGCGCGATCTCGCCCTTCACCTTCTGCGAGCGGCCGGCCAGAAAATCCTTGGCTTCGGAAACGAGTTCGGCATAGCCGCCCGGCGTCACCTCGCCGGTGCAGGGAGCGGAGCAGCGCTTGATCTGGAAGAGCAGGCAGGGGCGCGTGCGGCTTTCGAGGACGGAATCGGTGCAGGTGCGCAGGAGAAAGGCGCGCTGGAGCGAGTTGATCGTGCGCCCGACCGCGCCGGCGGAGGCGAACGGCCCGAAGTAGTCGCCCTTGCGCGAGCGCGCGCCGCGGTGCTTGAAGATGCCGGGCGCGGCGTGGTCGCGGTTGAGCAGGATATAGGGAAACGACTTGTCGTCGCGCAGCAGCACGTTGAAGCGCGGCCGCAAGCGCTTGATCAGGTTGGCTTCCAGCAGCAGCGCTTCGGTTTCGGTGCGGGTGACGACGAACTCCATCGTCGCGGTTTCCCGCACCATGCGGCCGATGCGGTTCGAGTGGAACCGCCCCTGCGCGTAGGAGGTCACGCGCTTCTTCAGGTTTTTTGCTTTGCCGACATAGAGCACGTCGCCGGCCGCATTCATCATGCGATAGACGCCGGGCGCGTTGGGCAGGCGCTTGACCAGCGTCTGGATGACGGCGGCGCCCACCTTGCCGTCGATGTCGCCGGGGTCGGGCGTCCAGTCGAGCGAAACGAAAGCCAGTTCGGGTCCCTCCGCCGCGGGCGGAGCCTCCGCGTCCGCGCTTTCCTCTTCGTCATCCTCATCCGGCAGTTCGCCGCCCGGCAGGTAGCCGGCGACGTCGTCCGCAGCCTCAATCGGCGACGGCGCGGAGGGATGTTCCTGCTTCATTCCTGTTCTGCCTGTCACAACGCGATTCGAAGGCGCAAGGGTCTGGGATGCCGCACCCCGTTCCCGGTTGCTCATGGACCGGACTTTTAGAGATAGCGGCGTAGGCAGGACATTGCGAGCCTCGGCAGCTTTCCCCGGCGGTGCATGAACCGCTGTTCATCTGTGGGGCGAGACCGTGACGCTCCGTCCTTAGGAGTTAACAGGCCAAACCCTCCGCACCGTGCGGCCGGACAGGAAAAGCGGCGGCCGGAGGGCGGTTTAGCAGGGCGAGCCGCGGCCGGGCTCCAAGGCCAGCCGCCGTTCAGGCTTGGGAAACCCTGCCTCATTCCAGCCGGGTAATGACCTGATTTCCGCGGCGCTCTGGCCGCATTCGGCTTCCATCCTAGTTCTTGTCAGGCGTCCGCACGCAGCTTCCCCCCTCGCTGCGACCAGCCTCCCTTGCGGCGCTGCCACACGTCAGCCCCGGCGTGTCGAAGACGACGTGTGTTGAGTACAAGAGAAGGAAGTCTCCCATGGAGAGAACGAACGAGATTCCAGCCCTGCCGCGTTTCGCGCGTCCGGCCGCGGCGGCGCTGTGCCTTGCCGCTCTGCTCGGCGCCGTCCCCGCCTATGCCGCGGATGCCGTTATGGAAGAGCCGCCCGCCGCGCCGATGGACGTGCCCCCGGTTGCTTCCTGGGCCGGCGCCTATGCCGGCATCCAGCTGGGCTACGGCTTTGCCGGCCGCACCGAAACGGATGGCGCGAACGGCGTGCCCGGCGAGACGGTGAACACGGACGGTTTCATCGGCGGCGGCTTCGCCGGCGCCCAGAACCAGTCCGGCAGCATCGTCTATGGCGCCGAAGGCGACGTGAACTATTCCGGCCTGCGCGGCGACGACGGCGGCGTGGAGTCGCGCAGCGGCGTCGATGGCTCGCTTAGGGCGCGCCTGGGCTACTCCGTGACGCCCGACGTTCTGGTCTATGGCACTGGCGGCGTTGCCGCGCAGAAGCTTCGCGTGGAGCAGGGCGGCGAGGAGGACAGCAAAGGCATGGTCGGCTACACGGTCGGCGCCGGCACGGACATCAAGCTGACGAACAACGTGTTCGGCCGTGTCGAATACCGCTACACGGATTTCGGCTCGAAGGAGTTCGACCTGGGATCCGGCTCGCAGGATGTCGACTCCAAGAACCACCGCATCATGGTGGGCGTCGGCTTCGGCTTCTGATCAGGCATCAGCGGAAGAGCAAGAAGGCCGGGCGAGTGCGCCCGGCTTTTTGTTTTCAGGCGGGCAGGAGGGGCACCAGCGCCGGATTTGCTCCGTCGAAATTTTTCGCCCAGGCATGGAGGCTTTGCCATCCCGCTGCCCACTCCCCGGCAAAGCGCAGCGCGAGATAGCCAAGCGCGGCCCGCAGCGCGAGCGTTCCCCCGTTCGGCGCCGTGCCGAGACCCGCGGCTTCGCCTTCGAGCAGGTCGAGCGCACGCGCGGCCTTGCTCCACTGCCGGTCGAGCCAGGGCTGGTGGATTTTCTCCGGCGGGCGGGCGCGCCGCTCATAGACGTGCGCGAGCAGGCAGTCGCAGATTCCGTCCGCCAGCGCTTCGAGCTTTTCCGCCCGCAGCAGCGCGTCGGCCTCGGCGGGAAAGACCCTGCCGCTCGAAAGCCGGTCCAGGTATTTCAAGATCACACGGCTGTCGAAGACGGCGTCCTCGCCTTCGATGACCAGCACTGGGATCTTGCCCAGCGGGTTGGCCTGGAGAAGCTCCGCCGGAGCGGCGTTCGTGTCCGTCGGCACGGCCTCCAAGGGGAGGCCGGCGACGGCTGCGGCCATGCGCACTTTCGCGCTGTAGGGGGAGGCCGGCGCGAAAAGCAGGCGCATCATCGGCGTTCTCGATCCTTCAGGAGCAACAATCGCTCAGTTGCCGCTCATTGGCGGCATCAGCACGCTACGCCGTCGGCAGCTTCGCCGGTCCACTTCCGGACAAGTGCGGAAGCGCAGGCCCTTGTCCAGGCAGATGCGGACTTCCCGCAGCAAATCGCGGTCGCAGGTGACGGCAACGGCTTCCGGCTCCAGCCCCGGATTGGCGCGCAGGAACAGGCGCTCGGCTTCCCGCGGCTCCAGCGACCGGGCGCTTTGCAGGTTGCGGAACGGCGGGGGGATCGCGATCGTTTCGCGGGCTTGCCGCAGCAGAGCGAAGTAGTCGGCCTGCGCCAGGCCGGAGCAGGTGCCGTGAACCTGCCATTCGTGCCGGACCAAGCCGGTCGAAGGCATCAGGTCGCTGACCGAGCGGGCGAGGGCACGCGGCACGTCACGCTGGTTCGTATCACAACGTTCGGGCGATCCCCGCTCGAACTGCGGCCAAAGCCCGTGCACGACGAACCCCAGAGGCTTCGCCGCGCGGCACTGCTGCGGGTCGGCGTCGCCGCCTTCCGCTTCGCAATAGCTCGGCGACCAGGAGAGGGCTAGCACATAGAAGTCGAAGTCTCCGGGCCTGTCGCCGCGCGAAGAAGGCTCAGCCGCCGCCTGGGAGATGCAGGCCAGCATCAGCGCCGAAGCGACGGCGTGGAGGAGCCCCTTCATGGGCCGAGACGGCCTACTTCAGGACGCGGCAGGCGCCGTTATAGACATACCAGCGGTCAAAGCCGGAGACGCAGAACTCGACGCTGTTGCCGTAGGAGGCAAAGCCCTGGTCGGTCTCGATGAGATACCAGATGCTGCGGCTTTCCCCATCGGAAAGCAGCACGTCGGCCTCGCAATACTGCCGCCCGATCGGGTGCTTCCAGTCCTCCGGTTCGGTGCGGACCTCGCGGATGTTGTTGAATTCTTCGATGGCTACGTGCGGCAGGTCGGGCACGTGGCGCACCTGGTAGCTGAAGCGTGACTTGATGCGTCCGAGGTAGCTTTCCCTAGAGCACTCGCCGGAGTAGCCGGAGTTTTGGATCGCGTCGGCTGCAAGGGCGAGGCGCGGCTGGCTCGCTACGCCGCCGGCTAGAACCGCTGCGGCAAGGAAGAGGCTGGCGGAACGGAGCATGAGCGGGCCTCGCGGCGCTGCGATTAAGATTTGGTTCATCTTTGGCGCGGGGCGGCGGAACGGGTCAAGCAACTTCGCCGGCCAGCCATTCCAGGCGGTAACTTGCACTGCTGCCTGTTGCGAGAAGGCCGCAGAGGACCGGCAGGAGCGTGCGCATCTCCGCTTCCAGCGTGTAGGGCGGATTGACTATCGCCATCCCGCAGCCGGCGAGCCGCGTTTCGCCCGGCGCGATGCCGACTTCCAGGCTGATGTCGAGGATCTTTGCGATCTGCGCTTGCGCAAGCTGCTGGCGAAAGCGTGCCACGGCGGCCCGGTCCTTGATCGGGTACCACAAAGCGTAGGTCCCGCCCGGCCAGCGCTTGCGAGCCTGTAAAAGCCCGGCGAGGAGGCGGTCCCAATCCTCTGCCTGCTCGAAAGGCGGGTCAACGAGAACCAGTCCACGCTTTTCCTTCGGCGGCACCTGAGCGCCGAGAGCCAGCCAGCCGTCAAGGTGGATCACCCGTGTCTGGAAGTCGTCCGCAAACAGCTTCCTCAGTTCCTCGGCGTCTTCCGGGTGCAGTTCGATCGCGGTCAGCCTGTCCCTGGTGCGCAAGAGGCGGCGGACGAGGAGCGGCGAACCGGGATAGGTTGCGATCCGGCCTTCCGGGTTGAGGCCGCGCACGACCGAGAGGTAGGGTTCGAGCAGTTCGGCGCCATGCTGCGGGAGCGGCGCATCGGCCAGCCTGCCGATGCCGCCCCGCCATTCCCCGGTCTTCTGCGCTTGTTGCCCAGCGAGGTCGTAAGCGCCGGGACCGGCATGGGTGTCGATCACCCGGAACGCGCCTTCCTTTTGCCGGAGGTAGCGAACGATCCGCGCCAGCACCGCATGCTTCAGCACGTCGGCGAAGTTGCCCGCGTGGAAGGCGTGGCGGTAGTTCATGGGCGGCTGGGCTTTGAAGCGGGCATGTTCGGCATCTGCCCTACACGCGGCGCGTAAAATCGCCTAGACTCGAGCCCATGAACAGCCATGTCCCCGTTACGATCAGGCATTCCGCCTGCCCGCACGACTGCCCCTCCACCTGCGCGCTCGACGTCGAGGTGATCGAGGGCAAGCGCATCGGCCGCGTGCACGGCGCCAAGGCGAATACCTACACGGCCGGCGTGATCTGCGCCAAGGTCGCGCGCTATGCCGAGCGCATCCACCATCCCGATCGCTTGCTGAAGCCTCTGGTGCGCGGCGGCGCAAAGGGCGAGGGCGGCTGGAAGGAGGCGAGCTGGGAAGCGGCGCTCGACCTCGCGGCGGAGAAGTTTATCCGAGCGGAGGCAGCGTATGGCAGCGAGACCGTCTGGCCGAACTACTATGCCGGCACGATGGGGCTGGTGCAGCGCGACGGCATCAACCGGCTTCGGCACGCCAAGAAATACTCCAACCTGTTCGACAGCTTTTGCACCAACGCGGCCTGGACCGGCTTCGTGATGGGCACCGGCAGGCTCGCCGGCCCCGACCCGCGCGAGATGGCGAAATCGGACTGCGTGGTGATCTGGGGTACCAACGCGGTGGTCACGCAGGTCAACGTGATGACCCACGCCACCCGCGCCCGCAAGGAGCGCGGGGCGAAGATCGTGGTGATCGACATCTACGACAACGCCACGATGAAGCAAGCCGACCTCGGCCTCGTGCTCAAGCCCGGCACGGACGGCGCGCTGGCCTGCGCGGTCATGCACGTGTTGTTCCGCGACGGCTTTGCCGATTGGGATTTTCTGCACCGTTACACCGATGACCCTCACGGGCTCGAAGCGCACTTGAAGACGCGCACGCCGGAGTGGGCGAGTGGCATCACCGGCCTGCCGGTGGAGCAGATCGAGGCCTTTGCAAAGCTCGTCGGCACCACCAAGAGGACGTTCTTCCGGTTGGGCTACGGCTTCTCGCGCCAGCGCAACGGCGCCGTGAACATGCACGCGGCGCTGTCGATCGCGGCGGTGACGGGCGCCTGGGGCCATGAGGGCGGCGGCGCCTTCCATTCCAACTCCGGCATCTTCAAGCTGAACACGTCGCTGTTGCAGGGCGACAGACTTGCCGACCCGCGCATCCGCCATCTCGACCAGTCGAAGATCGGCCGCATCCTCACCGGCGACGAGGAAGCCCTGCAGGGCGAACCGCCCGTGACGGCGATGCTGATCCAGAATACCAACCCCGCCAACGTCGCGCCGGAGCAGCGCTTGGTGAAGCGCGGGCTTTTACGCGAGGACCTTTTCACCGTCGTGCACGAGCAGTTCATGACCGATACGGCAAGACTAGCCGACATCGTTCTGCCGGCCACGATGTTCCTGGAGCACGACGACATCTACAAGGGCGGCGGGCAGCAGCACATCACGCTCGGCCCAAAGCTGGTCGAGCCGCCGGAAGGCCCGCGCACCAACCACTTCGTCATTGAGGAACTGGCAAAGCGGCTCGGCGTAGCAAGCATGCCGGGCTTCGGCATGACGGAGCGCGAGCACATCGACCTGATCCTGTCGCGCCGGGGCTTGGGGACCTTCGACACGTTCCGCGAGGAACGCTGGGCCGACATGCAGCCGGACTTCGACACTGCCCATTACGTCGAGGGCTTCGGGCATCCGGATAAAAAGTTCCGGTTCCGCCCGGACTGGGCCAACACGCCGGCGCCGAACAAGCCGCCGCGCTCGATGGGCCTGCAAGGCCGGCACGACGAACTGCCGGCGTTTCCCGACCACGTCGAACTGATCGAGATGGCCGATACCGAGCACCCGTTCCGGCTGGCGACCTCGCCCGCCCGCAATTTCCTCAACTCGACCTTCACCGAGACGCCGACTTCGCGGAGCAGGGAAGCGCGTCCGGAACTGCTGATCCACCCGGAGGACGCGGCTGCGCTTGCCATCGCGGCGGGCGATCGCGTCGAGATCGGAAACAGGCGCGGCGCGGTGGTGCTGCACGCAAAATTGTTCGAGGGGTTAAGCCGCGGCGTGGTGATCGCGGAAGGCATCTGGCCCAACGGCGCGCATGAGCGCGGCGAGGGCATCAACGTGCTCACGGGCGCCGACCCCGCGGCTCCGTATGGCGGCGCGGCGTTCCACGACAGCAAGGTCTGGGTGCGCCCGGCTGCGTGCGCTTAAGGCGTCAGGCGGGCCAGGCTTTCCAGGTCCGCCGCGCGGCCGGACAGGGTTGCGGCGCCGGGCGCGGCGAGCGAGGCGTTGGCGTCCGTATCGTCCACACCGGCGAACTGAACGCGCCCATCCGCTAGTCTCGCCCGGCCCGATGCGACCAGTTCCAGTGCGCGGGGGTACAGGCGGTGCTCGGCTTTCAGCACGCGCGCCGCCAGCGTTTCCGCCGTGTCGTTCCCCAGCACCGGCACGGCCGCCTGGGCGACGATCGGGCCGCTGTCGGTCTCGAAGGTGACGAAGTGGACGGTGCAGCCGTGCAGGCGCACGCCGGCCTCCAGGGCGCGGGCATGGGTGTCGAGGCCCTTGAAGGACGGCAGCAGGGCAGGGTGGATGTTGATCATCCGGCCTTCCCAGGCTTCCACGAACGGCCGGGTGAGCAGCCGCATGTATCCGGCGAGGCAGACCAGCTCGATGCCCGATTGCTTGAGCACAGCGTCGATCCCTTCGTCATGCGCTTCCCGCGAGGAGTAATCGCCGCGCGCGATCGTGCGGGTCGGGATGCCCGCCGCCTTCGCCCAGGCCACTCCGGCAGCTTCGGCATGGTCCGACAGGACGAGCTTGATCGCGGCGGGGAAGCCGGGCGCGCGGGCGGCCTCGACTAGGGCCTGACAGTTGGAACCGCGTCCGGAAAGCAGGATCGCCGTCGGCTTGGGCGTGGATGGGGTCATAAAGCGAGGCTCCCGCGAAAGATCACGCCGGCGTCGCGTCGCGGCACGATCCGGCCCATCGGCACGACCGTCTCGCCGGCCTGGGCGAGCACGGCTGCCACCTGCGCGGCCTGGCCTGCCGCCACGACGGCGACCATGCCGATGCCGCAGTTGAAGGTGCGCATCATCTCGGCCTGAGCCACACCGCCGGTTTCGGCCAGCCAGGAGAAGACCGGCGGCACACGAATCGTGTCTAGGTCCAGTTCCGCGGAAAAGTCGGGCGGCAGCACGCGCGGGATGTTGTCGGGGAAACCGCCGCCGGTGATGTGCGCGAGCGCCTTGATGCCTTGGGTCTCGCGGATGGCGCCGAGGAGCGAACGGACATAGATGCGCGTCGGCTCCAGCAGCGCGCGGCCGAGCGGAATATCGGAAGCAAAGGGCGCGGGCGCATCCCAGCCGAGCCCCGTCTTCCCCACGATGTGGCGCACCAGGGAAAAGCCGTTCGAATGGAGGCCGGAAGAGGCGAGGCCGAGCAGCACGTCGCCTTCCGTGATGTCGTCGGTCGGCAGCAGTTTTCCGCGCTCGGCCGCACCCACCGCGAAGCCGGCCAGATCGTAGTCGCCGCCCGAATAGTGGCCGGGCATTTCCGCGGTTTCGCCGCCGATCAGCGCGCAGCCGGCCTGCCGGCAGCCCTCCGCGATGCCTTCGATGATCGCAACGCCCTGTTCGACGTCGAGCTTGCCTGTCGCGAAATAGTCGAGAAAGAACAGCGGCTCGGCGCCCTGCACGACGAGGTCGTTGACGCACATGGCCACGAGGTCGATGCCGATCGTCGCCTGGACGCCGGCGTCGATGGCGATCCTGAGCTTCGTGCCGACGCCGTCATTGGCGGCCACCAGCACGGGGTCGGAATAGCCGGCGGCCTTGAGGTCGAACAAGCCGCCGAAGCCGCCGATCTCGCCCGCGCCGGGGCGCAGCGTGGTGCGCACGATCGGCTTGATCTGTTCCACCAGCCGGTTGCCCGCGTCGATGTCCACGCCGGCTTGAGCATAGGTGGCGCCGTTTGCCCTCTCCTCCGCCATCCCCGCCGTTTCCCCGTGTCCGTCCGCGTGCGCGCGTCTTGGCACGATTGCGCGCGCGGCTGCAAGGGAGCGCCGCGATCTTGCGCGGGGTGCATCCGTTGACCACATCCAGCCGATGCGAGCCGGAAAGGCGCGAAACCTTGACCCTGCCGAACCTGATCACGATCCTGCGCCTTCTGCTCGTGCCGGCGGTGGTCGCCGCGCTTCTGACGGGGCACACGGAGGCAGCGCTTGCGGGCTTTCTGGTGGCCGGGATCTCCGACGGCGTCGATGGCTTCATCGCGCGCCACTTCAACCAGCGCTCGAAGCTCGGCACCTGGCTCGATCCGCTCGCCGACAAGCTGCTGCTCGTTTCCACCTTCCTGGCGCTGGCCGCCCTGGGCGAACTGCCGCTCTGGCTGGCGGCGATAGCCGTCGGGCGCGACATGGCCATCCTGCTCGGCCTCGGTCTCGCCGGCGCGGCCGGGCGACCCATCGAAGTCAAGCCGCTCCTCGTTTCGAAAGCGAACACGGCCGTCCAGATCGTGCTGGTCGCCGTCGTGCTGTTCGAATTGGCACTCGGCATCACCGCCGGACCGCTGCGGCCCCTCTTCGTGGCAGCCAGTGCCGTCTTGACGGTTGCTTCCGCCGCGGCCTATCTCCTGGGCTGGCTGAGGCACATGGGCGGCGCCGGTGAACGCAAGCAACCAAGCGGCTGAGCAGCCGGGTGCCGACACGGCTGCGGCGATCGCCTGGAAGCGGCAGATCCTCTTCTGGTTTGTCGCCGCCGTCCTCTTTACCGCGCTGCTCTTCCTGTTCAGCGAGATCCTGCTGCCCTTCGTGGCCGGGCTGGTGCTCGCCTATTTCCTGGACCCCATCGCCGACCGCCTGCAGTCGCTCGGCCTTTCCCGGCTGCTTTCGACGGTCCTGATCCTGCTCGCCTTCGTGATCGCGCTGGCCCTGGTGCTGGTGATCGTGATCCCGCTCCTGGTGACGCAGTTCACCGAGTTCGCCGCCAAGCTGCCGGAGTACCTCAACCGCCTCCAGCAGCTGATCACCTCCTTCGACCCGCAATGGCTGGAAGAGCGGTTCGGCGTCGATCCGTCCGAACTGCGCGAGGGGCTCAACTCGCTGCTTTCCTCCGGCACCGGCATCCTGACCTCGCTGTTTGCCTCGCTCTGGCAATCCGGCCTGGCGCTGGTCAGCATCGCCGGGCTCTTCGTGGTGACGCCGGTCGTCGCCTTCTACATGCTGCTCGACTGGGACCACATGGTCGCCACCGTGGACGGCTGGGTGCCGCGCGACCATGTGGAAACCGTGCGGGAGATCGCCCGCGACATCAACCGGGCCACGGCCGGCTTCGTGCGCGGGCAGGGCACGCTCTGCCTGATCCTCGGCGCCTGGTACGCCATTGGTCTGACGGTGGTCGGCCTGAACTTCGGCATCCTGATCGGCCTGTTCGCCGGGCTGATCAGCTTCATCCCTTATGTCGGCTCGATCATCGGGCTGGTGCTGGCTCTCGGCGTGGCGCTGGTGCAGTTCTGGCCGGAATGGCAGTGGATCGTGGCGACGGCCTGCGTGTTCTTTGTCGGCCAGTTCGTGGAAGGCAACATCCTCCAGCCGAAGCTTGTGGGCAGCAGCGTCGGCGTGCATCCGGTCTGGCTGATGTTCGCGCTGTTCGCCTTTGGCGCGCTGTTCGGCTTTGTCGGCCTGCTTCTGGCAGTGCCGCTCGCCGCGGCAGTGGCCGTGCTGATGCGCTTCGTCATCGCGCGCTACCTCGAGTCGCCGCTCTACAAGGGGCACCGGCACCTGCCGCCGATCCTGCCGGCCGCCACGGACCGAAGCCTGGAGCTTTGAGGTTGGCAAAGCCGCGCCAGATCGCCTTCGACCTTTCCGCCCGCTCGTCGCAGGGCCGCGACGACCTCGTCGTCTCGCCTGCAAATCGCGCCGCCGTCGAAATGATCGACCGCTGGCCGGACTGGCCCGCCCCAGTCATGGCCATCGTCGGTCCTTCCGGCTCAGGCAAGACGCATCTGGCCGAGGCTTGGCGCGAGATGAGCGGCGCTGCCGCCCTGGCGCCAGGAGAACTCGGCAGCCTGCGGTTCGAAGGCGCCGTTCCGCCGCTCCTCATAGACGATGCCGACAGGCAGGCGCTGGACGAAGCCGAACTGTTTCACCTGCTCAACGCGGTGCGCGGCGCCGGCAGCCACCTTCTGCTGACGGCCCGGCAGCCGCCTTCCGCCTGGGAAGTTGCCTTGCCGGACCTGCGCTCGCGCCTGCGCACGGCGGTGGTCATCGAGCTGCAGCCGCCGGACGAGGCGCTGCTCGCCGGGGTCATCACCAAGCTTTTCGCCGACCGGCAGACGGCGGTGGAGCCGGCCGTGGTCGAATTCGTGGTAAAGCGCATCGAGCGCTCGCTGGCCGCGGCAGCAACGGCCGTCGATACCCTCGACAAGGCGGCGCTGGAAGCAAAGTCGCGCGTCACCCGCGCCTTGGCCGCGACGCTGCTGAACAATTCGGAAGGCGCTGACGGCGCATCCGCACCGGGATAAGCCGATCCGCCCTCTTGCCGGCTTGCGCCCTCTGCTGCAAATGGATAGGCAGACGCGCCCGAACTTGTCCGGTGCCGTTCGGAGTGTAGCGCAGCCTGGTAGCGCACCTGATTTGGGA
>CAXTCF010000110.1:0-11136 GCA_964242945.1 uncultured Rhizobiaceae bacterium
CAGCGCGTTCGGCCCGCCCAGCGCCAGCGACGCCGCCCGGAACGCGACCGCCGAGATCCCGAACAGCGCGCCCGATCCCAGCCCCGTCAGCGCGGCGCGGGAGCCTAGCGAGGCGAGAAAGCCGCGCAAACCCCCTGGCGCATTCGCCACCGAGATCAGGATCACGCCGGCAATGCTGACCGCTATCGCCAGCACCACCGTCGGGCTCACCGTTTCCCCCAAGAAAACCAAGCCGAAGAGTGCCGCCTGCGCCGGCTCCGTGCGGGAATAGGCGGTGCCCACCACGAAGGAGCGCAGCGCGAACAGGTGGACGAGCAGAAACGTCGCCCCGATCTGCGTCACCGCGCCCAGCGCCGCCCAGCCTGCAAACGCGGCGTTGATTTTCGGGAAGGGGTAGCCCAGCCCGGAATGAATTATGAAAAGGAAAAGGCAGGCGAACGGCACGCCGAAGCCGAAACGGGCAAATGTCGCGCCCGTCGTGTTCATCACGCTTTTCAGGTGCTTTTGCAGGGCGGAGCGGAGGTTCTGCGCAAAGGCTGCAAAAAGCGTGATCGGTATCCAGATTTCCATCGGCTGTGTTTTGCCTCGACAATTGCCGCCGAGCGATACGCAAGCCACCAGAACAGAGCAACCCGCGCCGTTCTCGCTTTGCGCGGCGCCGCATGCGATAGACCGGGCATGACCAACCTGCCCGACCCTCAACAATTTGCCGGCGTGGACACCTGGGTGTTCGACCTCGACAACACGCTCTATCCCCACCGCTCCAACCTGTTCGCGCAGATCGACGGCAAGATGACGGCCTATGTCGCGGAACTGCTGCAAATGGAGCAGGGTGAAGCCAGGCTGCTGCAGAAGGAGCTTTACCGGGAGTATGGCACGACGCTGGCCGGGCTGATGGCGCGGCACCGGATCGACCCGGACGATTTTCTGGCGAAGGTGCACGACATCGACTATGCGCCGATCGAAGAGGACCCCGGCTTAGGGGAAGCGATCAAGGCGCTGCCCGGCCGGAAATTCATCTTCACCAACGGCGACCGGGGACACGCCGAGCGCACCGCGCGCAAGCTCGGCATCCTCGACCACTTCACCGACATTTTTGACATCGTCGCGGCGGCGCTGACGCCGAAGCCTGCCCGTGCGCCCTATGAGAAGTTTGTGGCGCTGCATGAGATCGTCGGGCCGCAGGCTGCGATGTTCGAAGACCTCGCGCGCAACCTGACCGTCCCGAAGGCGCTGGGGATGCGCACGGTGCTGGTCGTGCCGAACAATTTTGAGCCGACCTTTTCGGAAGTCTGGGAGCGGGATGCCGGCTTTGTCGATGAGGTGGATTTCGTGACCGACGACCTTTCGGGGTTCCTCAGAAAGGTGGTCGTGCCCGCATAGGCCATGCGAGGCTGACAAGCGCGTCAGTCGCTCGGCATCGGCCGCGTCGCCGCCACCTCGATGGCGTCCTTGCGCGCATCTTCCGTTTCCGCGCTGGGCTCCGGCGGTTCGTGACCGCTTTCCACCAGCCCGTCGGCATCGACGCCATCGGCCAGGCGCGGGATGGCGCTTTCCACCTCTGCGCCTTTGAGAGCCGGCGTTTCGCCCTCGTCCAACGGGTGGCCGAGGTCGCTGGCCTGCTGGTTTTCCATCATGCCGTTGTCTGAATTGGTTATGCCTGACATGGCGAACTATCCTCCGCTCAGCGATTGCCGGGCATCAACTGGGCGCCGGCTGCCTTCAGGGTGCGCCCGGCTTCGGTTTCGGGCCGATCAAAGGGATCACGCCGTTCGGCTGGGCTGTCGTCCAGCGTGCTGCTGACGGTGACGCCTTCCTGGACGTGGGTCGGCGCGCCTTCGATGCTCCTGTCCACCGGCCGCGGCGCCGTCTCCGCGTCGAGCGGCAGGCTCGGTCCAAGATTGTCGGGCAGCTTGTCGAAGGCGCCTGCCTTGGTCTGCAAGCTGTTCTCGTCGGGGGTCTTGGGATCGGCCATGCGGGTTCCTCCTCCGGACAGGCGGAGTGAAACGACGCCGGCAGCGGTTGAGTTCCTTGTTCCAGGGTTACATGCCCTGGCCGCCGCTTCCGTTTCTGCGCACGGGCAGGCTGAGGCGCACCGCGCCGGCTCGGGCGAAGCGCAACTCGACTTCGACGGAACTGCCGTCCGTAAAGGGCGCGGAAAGGGCGAGGAACATCAGGTGCAAACCGCCGGGGCCAAGTTCCACCGTGCTGCCGGGCGCAATCTCCAGCCCGCCTTCGACCGGGCGCATGATCATCACGTCGTTTTCCATCCGCATGGAGTGGATTTCCACCCGCGAGGCGGCAGGCGACATGAGGGATAGGAGCCGGTCGGGCGCCGTTCCGTTGTTGCTGATCGCGAGGTAGCCTGCGCCGGTCTTCTGTCCCGGCAGCGTGGCGCGCACCCAGCCGCCGGAAATCGCGAGATCGCCCGCCTTGGCCTGCTCGCCTCCGGTCGCCTGCACCGCGCCCATGCCGGCCATGTCATGGGCTTCTGCGGGCGGGCAGAGAAGGCAGAGCGCGGCGAGGCCGGCGAGAAACAGGGAACGCATCGAAAGAACTCCCATGCCGACTGCCCTTGGCCGAGTGGAAACTGGCGTTGCTGGTTTGCGCGAGGGAATTGGCGCGGGGCGGGTCACAATTCGTAGAAGCGGCTGATCACGTTCCAGGCGTCAGCGGCCGTTTCGGCGAAGTCGATGATGTTCTGGTCGCCCGGCGAGATCGTGCCCTGCTCCGCCAGGAAGTCGAGGTTGATTGCACTCTCCCAGAACGATTTTCCGAACAAGATTACCGGCACGCGCTCCATGCGGCCGGTCTGGATCAGCGTCAGCGTCTCGAACAATTCGTCCATCGTGCCGAAGCCGCCGGGAAACACCGCCACCGCCTTCGCCCGCATGATGAAGTGCATCTTGCGCACCGCGAAATAGTGGAAGTTGAAGCAGAGGTCTGGCGTGACGTAGCCATTCGGCGCCTGCTCGTGCGGCAAAACGACGTTGAGCCCGATGGAGGGGGCGCCGACTTCCGCGGCACCCCGGTTGCCGGCTTCCATCACGCCGGGGCCGCCGCCCGTCACCACCACGAACTCGCGGTAGAGAAAGCCCGCGGAGTGCTCGGAGCAGCGCCGCGCGAAGAGACGCGCCTCGTCGTAGTACTTGCTGTTGGCGAGGAGGTTCTTCTGCTGCACCTCGTTCTTGGCCGCCCAGGCCGCGCCGCCGGGCTCCGGGATGCGTGCGCCGCCGAACAGCACGATCGTTGAGCGGATGCCGCGCTCGGCCAGCGCCATTTCGGGCTTCAGCAGTTCGAGCTGGAGCCGCACGGCGCGCAATTCGCGGCGCGTCATGAACTCCGGATCGTTCCAGGCCAGCCGGTAGGTGGGCGCGCGGGTCTGCGGCGTGTCGGGAACGCTTTTCGCCCGCTCCAGGTCCTCGTCCGAGTGGGTGAGCGGCGTCCAGCCGGGTTCGTCTTGCGCTTCCAAAGCTGCCACGGTGATGCCTGTCTGTTCTCGCCGGTTCCGGCCGAAGCTCGCGCGGGGAGGCCGTGCTCGGATTGACCCTTTGCGGCGTCCATGGAAAAAGGCCGCAAAGCCGCGGGTCACCCCTTACGGCCTCGCAAGCCCGTAGCATGGAGCCGCATCCGATGTCGAAGCCTGACGTCCAGAGCCTGGAAAGCGCGGTGGACGCCGCGTGGGAGGGGCGCGACGGCATCGGGCTCGGCACGAAAGGCGAAGCGCGCGACGCCGTGGAAACGGCGCTCGAAATGCTCGACGGCGGGCAGTTGCGCGTGGCCGAGCGGGGGGATGACGGAAGCTGGACCGTGCACCAGTGGCTGAAGAAGGCGGTATTGCTGTCCTTCCGGCTCAACGACATGGAACTGATAGACGGCGCGCCGGGCAATGCCGCGTGGTGGGACAAGGTGCCGTCCAAGTTCGTGGGCTGGGACGAACAAAAATTCCGGGAGGCGGGCTTTCGCGCGGTGCCCGGCTGCGTGGTGCGCCGCTCCGCCTTTGTCGCCAAGGGCGCGGTGCTGATGCCCTGCTTCCTCAACCTCGGCGCCCATGTCGGCGAGAACACGATGGTGGACACCTGGGCCACCGTCGGCTCCTGCGCGCAGATCGGCCGCAACGTGCATCTGTCCGGGGGAGTGGGCATCGGCGGCGTGCTGGAGCCGTTGCAAGCCGGGCCGACCATCATCGAGGACGACTGCTTCATCGGCGCCCGTTCCGAGGTCGTGGAAGGCTGCATCGTGCGCGAAGGCGCGGTGCTGGGCATGGGC
Organism: uncultured Rhizobiaceae bacterium; assembly: GCA_964242945.1. Lineage (GTDB taxonomy): Bacteria > Pseudomonadota > Alphaproteobacteria > Rhizobiales > Rhizobiaceae > Mesorhizobium_B. Next base: position 4,270 of record CAXTCF010000110.1, read on the forward strand.
GTGTTCATCGGCAAGTCCACCAAGATCGTGGACCGGGCCACCGGCGAGGTGTTCACCGGCGAGGTGCCGGCGCGTTCCGTCGTGGTGGCGGGCGCGATGCCCGGCAAGCCGCTGCCGGACGGCAGCCCCGGTCCCAGCCTCTACTGCGCGGTGATCGTCAAGCGGGTCGATGAGAAGACGCGCTCGAAGACCTCCATCAACGAACTTCTCCGGGATTGATCCTTGGCCGAGCGCAACCGCTGGATCTGGCTGTTTTTCCGCCTGAACGGCCGTGTCGGCCGGCAGGTGTTCATCCTGGCCACCTTGTTCCTGGTCGCCGTCACCTGCATACCCTCGTACCACTATGTGATGGCCGTTCCCGGCAGCGTTGAAGCGGACACCTGGGCGACCGTGTTCGGCTTTTTCGCGCTGCTCGCAACGTGGAACTCCCTTGCTCTGGGCGTGAAGCGCCTGCACGACTTCGACAGGCCCGGCGTGGTGGCGGTGTCGCTGCTGCTGCCCGTGGTGTCGCTGCTCGCCTTTGTGGTGCTCTGCATTCTGCCCGGCACACCCGGCCCGAACCAGTATGGCGCCCGAGCCGATGCGCCAGCCTGACACAGCCTCGGCCATCGCGCACTACCGCGCGCTGGATTCGTCGCGGATCATCGACACGGCGGCGAAACTTTCCCTGCGGGTGTCCGAGCGCTTTTCGGGATCAGGCCTTGCCCGCGTCGCGTCCGAGTTCGTGGTGCTCGCGACGGACCTGGCGGCGGAAGCCAAAAGCCTTGCCGGCCCGATTTGGTGGGTACGCGCCCTGATCGGCCTCGCCATCCTCGGCGGCGCTTCGGTGTTCCTGTTCGTCGGCACCATCTTCCACTTCGACAAGCTTTCCCCGAACGCAGCGCTCGACTCCGTGCAGAGCGTGGAAGCCTCCATCAACACGGTGATCCTGGCCGGCGTCGGCTTCGTCGCGCTGATCACCACGGAGGAGCGCATCAAGCGCAAGCGCGCCTTCCGCGCCCTGCATGGGCTGCGCTCGCTGATCCACGTCGTCGATATGCACCAGCTTACCAAGGACCCGGCCGCGCTGTCGCCTTCCTTCAAGCCGACGATCCACTCGCCCGCGCGCATCACGGACCCGGCCGACCTCGCGCGCTACCTCGACTACTGCTCGGAAATGCTGGCGCTTTCCGGCAAGCTTGCCGCACTGTTCGCGCAGTCCGTGAACGACGCCGTGGTGATCGATGCCGTCAACGACATCGAAAGCCTGGGCTCCAACCTCTCGCGAAAAATCTGGCAGAAGATCACCCTGATCGAAGGCGTTCTCCACAGGCAAGAAGGGGGGCGGCCGCCCGCAGCCGGCTGACGGCAAAATTCAAAAGCCGGCCGTTTCTCCCTGCGGTGGCGCCCTATTTCCTCTGCAAGGGCCGCATGGAGGCGGCTGATCCAGTCCCGAGGGCTTTTGCGGCATGGCTTCGCCCCAGCATTATTCTTTTCCGCAGATCGCCCTGCATTGGACGATCGCGGTGCTCGTCGCGCTTCAGTTTCTCTTCGCCGACCGCATGGAGGAGGCTTGGCGGGCCTGGCGTGAGAGCGGCGACGCAGCGCAGGCGGGCGGCGGTACGATCCATGCCGTGATCGGCTTGACGATCCTGCTGCTCACCGCGATCCGCTTGGGGCTTCGCTTGAAGCGCGGTGCGCCGCGGGTGCCGGAAAACCATCCGGCCGTGCTGCGCGGCCTCGCCTACGCCACGCATTTCGCGCTCTACGCCTTTCTGTTCTTCATGCCGATCAGCGGCGCCGCGGCGTGGTTCGGCGGGATCGGGCAGGCGGCTTTCGCCCATGCCATCGCCAAGAATTTCCTGCTCGCCTTCGTGGTGCTCCACGTCGTGGGCGCGTTTGCCGAGCTTCTCGTCTTCCGCACGGGTTCGTTCCAGCGCATGCTGGGGACCGAGCCGGGCCGCTGATTTGCTGTTGCTCCACTCCCCAAGGTTTGCGTCCGCATGAAGAAGTTGGCGATCGGGCTGATCGTTCTGGCCGTGCTCGTGCTCCTGGCCGGCGGGGGCGCGTGGTACTTCCTCCATCAGCAGATGGAAACGGAAAGCGCCGGCCTGCCCGTGGAAGCGGGCTACGGTCCGAACCCGACCCTGCCCGCGCCGAAGGTGCAGACGGTGCCGACCGTCAACGTCGCCGAAGCCTCTGCCTGGGCGCCTGACGGAGCGCCGACACCGGCGGAAGGCCTCACCGTCAACCGTTTTGCCGAGGGGCTCGACCATCCGCGCTGGCTCCACGTGCTGCCCAACGGCGACGTGCTGGTGGCCGAAACCAACCGCCCGCCCCAGCCGGAAGAAGGCTTTTCCATCCGCGGCTGGTTCCAGAACCGCTTCATCGAGAAGGCAGGCGCCGAGACCCATTCCGCCAACCGCATCACCCTGCTGCGCGATGCCGACGGCGACGGCGTGGCCGAACTGAAGTCGGTGTTCCTGCAAAACCTGTTTTCGCCCTTCGGCATGACGCTGGCGAACGGCAAGCTCTATGTCGCCAACGCCGACGCAATCGTCGCTTTTCCCTATACCGAGGGCGACACATCAATCACGGCTCCGCCGGAAAAGATCGTGGACCTGCCCGCCGGGCGCAACCACCACTGGACCAAGGACGTGCTGGCGTCGAAGGACGGCGCGAAGCTCTTCGTCACCGTCGGCTCCAACTCCAATGTCGGCGAGAACGGCATGGCGGAGGAGGAAAACCGCGCCGCCGTGCTGGAGGTCGATCTCGCGACGAAGGCGACGCGCGTGTTCGCGTCGGGCCTGCGCAACCCGAACGGCCTTTCCTGGAACCCGGAAGACGGGCGGCTCTGGGTGGCCGTCAACGAGCGCGACGAACTCGGCTCCGACCTCGTCCCAGACTACATGACATCGGTGCAGGACGGCGGCTTCTACGGCTGGCCCTACAGCTACTACGGCCAGAACGTGGACGTGCGTGTGGAAAAGCCGCGGCCCGATCTCGTCGCCAAGGCGATCAAGCCGGACTACGCGCTGGGGCCGCACACCGCTTCGCTGGGCCTTGCCTTCTACGAGGGCGGGCTGTTTCCCGCGGAATACTGGAACGGCGCCTTTGTCGGGCAGCACGGGTCCTGGAACCGCCGCCCGCTGTCCGGCTACAAGGTGATCTTCGTGCCGTTCCAGGCGGGAAAGCCGAACGGCGCGCCGAAGGATGTTCTGACCGGCTTCGTGGACGCGGCGGGCAAGGCGCATGGCCGCCCGGTCGGCGTGGCGGCGGACAGAACCGGCGCGTTGCTCGTGGCCGACGATGTCGGCAACATCATTTGGCGCGTCGCGCCGAAGGCCCCGCCGGACATCGAAGGCGGCGGCACGCAGGACGAGGCGCCGCCGGACGGGAATGTTCCGGACGAGGGGACTCCCGACAGGGATGTTCCGGGCGAGGCTTCCGACGCCGCCGCCGAGTAGAATGAAAAATGACCGCCGGGAGGAGCGGCCATTTTCCTGTGCCGCCCTCCAAGTTTCTGTTGGGGCGACGCGCTTTCGTTGAAGGGCTTAGAAGCCCAGGCGCAGGCCGGCCCTGATCTGGTGCACGGAGAAGCCGTGGTCGTAGGTCTGCGTGCCCGACGCCCCGGCGGCGGAGTCGTCCTCGTCCCAGCCGAACGCGTCGCCGCCTTCGAAGTGGGAGAAGCGATAGCCGACGTCGAGCTTCAGCCGCTCCGTCAGGTCCACCGCGGTGCCTGCCATCAGCGCCCAGGCGAAGCGGGTCGAGGAGCGGCCGGAGTGGTGGCCGACATAGCCGCAGTCCGCCACGTCCGCGCCGTTCTCGTCCACACAGGTCGCATTGTTGGTCAACCCGCTGTATTTCAGGCGTGCGAACCCGATGCCGCCGCCGCCATAGGGCGTGAAGCGGCCATAGTGGAAGAAGTCGTAATAGGCATTGGCCATCACTTCCCAGGCCCGCAGCTTGGCGTCGTCGTCGAAGCTGCAGGAATGGCTGTCCGGTTCGCTGTCCAGGCAGTGGAAGGGCGAGGAGGCCCGGCCGTCCACGTCGCGCTCCCAATAGCCGATCGTCGCATCAGCGCGGAAATGGTCGTCGAACCGGTAGCCGAGGCCGAGATCGGCGTCGCCGCGCCAGCGCAGCTTCCATTCGTCGTAGTCGAACTCGGACGGATCGGTGTGGAATCCCTTGTAGTGGCCGTCGCCGCGGGCCGTGACACTGTAGGCCACGTCGCCGCGGAGATACCAGTTCGACGCAGGCGCAAGCGGAACCGCTTCGGGCTGCGGCGCAGGGATGATGTCGTCCTCCGGCAGGTCCGCCGCCGCTGCCGGACCGATCAGCGCCAGCAGCAGCGCAGCGAAGGGGAGGACCCGAAATGCGGTGTTCGACATGCTGTTGCCCCTGAGCCAAGCTGCGTCGAAGCCGATAGTTCACCATTCTCCTTAGAATTCGGTTAACCACGATCCGCTTGCGCCGCAGATGCCGGGCCTGACGTTGCACTTCCTGTGGCGCACACCTTGCTCAGGGCAGAGGACCGTCCGGCGGATAGTCCACCCGTTCCAGGCAGAGCCCTTCCGGCGGCGCCAGACCGGCGCAGCGTTTGCGGTCCTGCGCTTGCAGAGCGGATTTGAGGTCGCCGGGCGTCCAGCCGCCTTCGCCTACCCGCCTCAGGCTGCCCACCATGGAGCGCACCTGGTTGTGCAGGAAGGAGCGGGCCGACGTGATGAACGCGATGCGGTCGCCCTGGCGCACGACGTCGAGCCGGTCCAGCGTGCGCACGGGGCTGTTCGCCTGGCATTGCACCGAGCGGAAGGTGGTGAAGTCGTGCCGGCCAAGCAGGCATTTCGCCGCTTCGGCCATCGCGTCCGCGTCAAGCGGCTTCGGCACCCACCAGACGAAGCCCCGTTCGAGCGCCGGGGGAGCGCGGCGGTTGAGGATCGTGTAGCGGTAGTGCCGGGCCAGCGCGGAAAAGCGCGCGTCGAAGCTTTCCGGCACCAACTCCGCCGCCAGCACGGAGACGGCCTCGCCTGCCTGCGTAAGATGCGCGTTGGTGGCGTCGCGAGCCGTCTTTTCCGTCCATCCGCCGGAAAGGTCGAAATGCGCGACCTGGCCCGAAGCGTGCACGCCCGCGTCGGTGCGGCCGGCGCCCCGCAGCGTCACCGCTTCGCCCGAAAATTTTTGGATCGCCGCTTCCAGCGCCCCTTGCACGGTAGGCAGATTGGCTTGGCGCTGCCAGCCGGCGTAAGCGCGGCCGTCATACTCGATGAGAAGGCGGAAGCGCGGCATCAGGCGAGGATGGTTCCCACGGCCAAGCGCGCGCCCCGCAAAAACTCTGCCGCCTTGGACGGTTTGCCTCCGGCGCGCTGCACTGCGCCAAGCTGCACCGCGCCCGTGCCGCAGGCGATCGTCAGCCGCTCGTCCAGGATCTCGCCGGGCTGGCCGGTGCCAGGTGCGGGCGCGCTGCGCAGGAGCTTCAGGCGCTCCCCTTGCCCGCCGCCGGGCAGAGGACACCACGCGCCCGGAAACGGCGACAGCCCGCGGATGCGGTCGTGAACGGCTTGTGCCGGCAGCGTCCAGTCGATCCGCGTCTCCGCCTTGTCGATCTTGGCAGCATAGGTCACGCCCTCCGCTGGTTGCGGCGTGAAACGGAGCGTGCCCGCTTCCAGCTTCTGCACGGCTTCGACCATCAGGGAAGCGCAGAGCGGCGCCAGGCGGTCGTGCAGTTCGCCCGCGGTCTCATACGGGCTGATAGGAAGCGCTTCGCTCAGGCCGACCGGGCCGGTGTCCAGGCCGGCCTCCATGCGCATGACCATCATGCCGGTCTGCGCGTCGCCGGACATCACCGCGCGCTGGATCGGTGCCGCGCCGCGCCAGCGCGGCAGCAGCGAAGCGTGGCCGTTGAGGCAGCCGAGCCGCGGCGCGTCTAATACGGCCTGGGGCAGGATCAGCCCATAGGCGACCACCACGGCCGCATCGAGGCCGAGCGCGCGGAACGCCTGCCTGTCCTCCTCCCCCTTCAGGTTGCGCGGTGTCCGCACGGGAAACCCTAAGCGTTCGGCCTCGTGCTGCACGGGGGAGGGCACAAGCTCCAGCCCGCGCCGCCCGGCTGGGCGCGGCGGCTGCGTATAGACTGCGGCGATTTCGTACCCCGCTTCATGCAGTGCGCGCAGCGTCGGCACGGAAAACTCCGGTGTGCCCATGAAGGCTAGGCGCAGGGGCATATCAAAAAAAATCAGGACGCGAGGCGCGAGGGCGCCGGCTTGTCCCGGCTAAGCTTCTTGAAGCGGCGCACCACCATGTCGCGCTTGAGCTTGGAGATGTGGTCGATGAACAGCACGCCGTTCAGGTGGTCGATCTCGTGCTGGAGCACGGTAGCGAGCAGCCCGTCGGCCTGCACTTCCTTGGGCGCGCCGCTTTCATCGGTGTAGGTCACCCGAACGGAAGCCGGGCGCTGCACCTCGGCGTAGTAGTCGGGGATCGACAGGCAGCCTTCCTCGTAGGTCGCCCTCTCGTCCGATGACTGGACGATTGCCGGGTTGATGAAGGCTTTTGGGTCCGGCGGCTCGTCCTTGCCCGCGAGGTCCACCACGAGAAGGCGCAGCGGCTCGCCGATCTGCACCGCCGCAAGCCCGATGCCCGGCGCGTCGTGCATCGTTTCCACCATGTCGGCGATGAGTTTTTTCAACGGCGCATCCACCCGCTCCACCGGCTTGGAAGCCTGGCGCAGGATCGGGTCGGGCAGGATGACAAGCGGAAGGATGGCCATGCGTTTGAGGTAATTCGTCGCCGGGAAGGCGTCAACTTTCAGTTCAAAGCTTCCGACGTCTCGGACACGATGCGCCATCCCTGGGGCTGCCTGTTGAGGCCGAGCGACACCTTGGCCCGGCC
>CAXTCF010000110.1:11236-14206 GCA_964242945.1 uncultured Rhizobiaceae bacterium
GCGCGAACCAGTCCGCCTTCGTCTTGACGATGGCATCCAGCGCGAGCGGCGTGCCGACTGGTCGTACGAACCGTTGCCGACCACCAGCGCCACGCGCGCGCCGGCCTCGGCTGCCGAGCGGAAACAACATCCAGAATGTCAGCGCCAGGGCTGCAAGCCTTCCCATCGGGAACACCTCAATGCCGGCAGGTGCGCTGGTGGCAAGGATCCGCATGCTCCTCCACAAGTGCCGGCACTTGCTGGCTTGGCGTAGCCTTAACGCGAATCACCGCAGACTGGCGGCATGCAAGCCTCCTCCCTTCTCGCCGAACCCTGGATGCGCGTTGGGGCGAGCGTGATCACCGTGGGCGACGCGTTGTTTTACGCTTTAGCGCTGGCACTGGCGCTCTTAAGCCTGATTGCCGTGCTTGCCTGGCGCGCGGGGCGGCGGGCAAGCGCAGGCGGCTTTGGAGACGAGCAGTTAGGCGAGCTTTTCCGCGCCCAGGCCGAACTCGGTGGCAAGCTCGGCGCGATGGCGCAGCTGCTCGGCCGCGGCCAGGCGCAGATGAACGAGGGCTTAAGCTCGCGTCTCGACGCCATGACGGGCCGCATCGGCCAGACTTTGGCCGAGCAGGCGCGCGCCACGCACCACAACCTGGCGAAGCTCCAGGAGCGGCTCGGCGTCATCGATGCGGCGCAGAACAACATCCAGTCGCTCGCCGGCCGCGTGGTGGAGCTTCAGGCGATCCTTTCCAACAAGCAGGCGCGCGGCGCCTTCGGGCAGGGGCGCATGGAAGCCATCGTCGCCGACAGCCTGCCCCCGGGCGCCTTTCAGTTTCAGGCAACGCTGTCCAACGGCAGCCGGCCGGACTGCCTGATCCGCATGCCCGCCGGCCAGCCGGCGCTGGCGATCGACGCAAAGTTCCCGCTGGAAGCCTGGAACGCCATCCGCGCGGCAGAAAATCCGGAAGCCAAGCGCCAAGCCGCCCAGAGCTTTCAGCGCGACATCGCGGCGCACATCCGGGACATCGCGGGAAAATACCTGCTGCCGGGCGAAACGCAGGACACGGCCTTCCTGTTCGTGCCTTCGGAGTCCGTGTTCGCCGAGATCCACGAAAGCTTTCCGGCGCTGGTGGAAAAGGCGCACCGGGTCCGCGTGGTGATCGTCTCGCCGTCGCTGCTGATGCTTTCGATCCAGGTGGTGCAGGGCCTGCTCAAGGATGCGCGCATGCGTGAGCAGGCGCATCTGATCCAGGGCGAGGTTGCGCGCCTCGGCGAGGACATCGCGCGGCTGGACGAGCGCGTGCGCAAGCTCCAGGCGCATTTCGGGCAGGCCACGAAGGACATCGACGACATCCTCGTTTCCACAGCGCGCGTCGCCAAGCGCGGCCAGAGGATCGAAGCGATGGACCTCGCGGCACCTGACGCTGCCGCGCCTCTGCCAGTTGCTGCCGGCCAGAGCCGTGCGCCGCGACAGCTCAGGCTCGTGGAAGAAGAAGGCTGATCCTTTCAATCAGGCTTGCCAAGGCGAGCCCGATCCGTTTGACTCAAACCTTCCATCAATCAGGAGGCAACGTAGATGGCAAAAGGTTCGATGCGACCCGGCAAGGAAGTGCGCAAGCCGAAGAAGGATGACAAGAAGCCCGCCACTACGGCGGCCCCTCCGCTGAAGGCGCCGGCCGTGGAGGCGATCCGCGCCAAGAACAAGGACAAGTGACGCGCGGAAGCGTTCACGCCGGCAGAGTCGAAGTCTGCTCCGTCCGCCCGCTGAACGCATGACCCAAAACAGCAAGAATCCTGAAGGGGAGCCTTGAGCGCGGGATGAAGCGGGAAAGTCAGGGCCGCGGCGGGGGCGGCATGCGCCGGCCGTTGCGGGCCTTGCGCGCGGCATAGCGCGCGTCGCGCTTGGCCTTCTGTTCGGCTTCGTCCGCAAGCTCCGCCGCCAGGCGCGCTTCTTCCTCCAAGGCGCGAAGGCGTGCCTCCTCGGCGGCCTTCTCCTCGGCGATGCGGCGCTCCTCGGCTTCGCGGGCTTCGCGCTCGGCGCGTTCGGCCGCTTCGCGGGCCTCACGCTCCTTCCGGAGCTTTTCCTTTTCGATGTTGCGCTTTTCGCGGGCTTCCAGGATCGCCTTGCGCTCGGCGGCCTTTGCCTGCACGGCCGGGTCGTCCGCCGCCGGCTTGGACTTGAAACGCTCCAGCAGCGCCCGCTTTGCTTCGTTGGCGGAGTCGCGCCGCTCCGCGAAAGTCTTTTCCCTGTAGATTGGCAATGGTGTTTCCTGAAGGTCGTATGGGCGCTGCTTACATACGCAAGACGCCTATGGATTCAAGCGCCAGCTGGCTTCGAAACCGTTGCTCTCAAGCGGTTTTCCCGAAGCTGTGGTGCAGACGCTGCACTGACGCGGAAGATGGACTGTTCACATCTCCGCACCCTGGCGAGGCGCGTGAGCCGGACATAGCTTGAAGCAGGAAATTTGCAAGGAGCCGCCCTGATGGAACTCGGCCTTTACACCTTCGCGGACGTCAGTCCCGCCCCTGGCTCCCCCGGCATCGATCCCCGCACCCGCATGCGCGACCTGATGGAGGAAATCGAGCTTGCCGACCAGGTCGGGCTCGACGTGTTCGGCCTGGGCGAGCACCACCGTCCGGACTATGCGGCGTCCGCCCCCGTCGTGGCGCTTGCCGCGGCGGCCGAGCGCACCAAAAACATCCGGCTGACCTCCGCCGTGACCGTGCTTTCCTCCGACGATCCCGTCCGCGTGTTCCAGCAGTTCGCCACGCTTGATCTCCTGTCGAACGGCCGTGCGGAGATCATGGCGGGCCGCGGCTCGTTCATCGAGTCCTTTCCGCTGTTCGGCTACGACCTTGGCGACTACGACGAGCTCTTCGCCGAAAAGCTCGACCTTCTGCTGGCGATCCGCGACAATGAGCGCGTGACGTGGGAAGGGCATTCGCGCCCTTCCATCCACGACCGCGGCGTCTATCCCCGTCCCGTGC
>CAXTCF010000111.1:0-14190 GCA_964242945.1 uncultured Rhizobiaceae bacterium
GACCAGCAGCAGCGCCGTCAAGCGCGAAGCAGGCAGATTCACCAGATCGTCGAAGCGTGCCGCCGCCCAGCCGAACGCCTCAAAGCGCAGTGTGCGGTGGCCGATCATGCTGTCCGCCGTGTTGACCGCCTTGTAGGCCGCGCCGCCGCCCAGGCCCCCGACTGCCAGCCAGACGGCCGGCGCCACCACGCCGTCCGAAAAATTCTCCGCCAGGCTCTCGATCGCGGCGCGCGAAACGCCCGCCTCGTCCAGGCTTTGCGGGTCGCGTCCGACGATTTTTCCCACCTCGCGCCGCCCGCCGCTCAGTCCTTCGGCTTCGAGCGCCGCGGCAACCGCCGCGACGTGGGAAGCCAGGCTGCGCTGCGCGAGCAGGCTGCTCCCCAGCAGCGCCGTCAACCCGAGGCCGAGCCAGCCGTCGCCGAGCAGTTTCTCAACGAGCAAGCCGGACCCTCCGGCGACGATCAGCAGGAGCAGCAGCGTCACGACACCGCCGCCGCGCCGCCCGGCATCGCTCCGGCTTTCCCGGTTGAGCGTCCGGTCGCACCAGGCGATCAGTCTTCCAATCCAGGAAACGGGATGGCCGATCGCGCGAAACAGGCGGTCGGGGTAGCCGAACAGAAATTCGAGGGCGAGCGCCAAAACGGCGAGCAGCACTGACATGGCGGCGGAAACGGAAATCCTGCGGGACGAAGTGACCGATCACGGCGGCAGCCTGGGAGCCGCGCGAAAACTGTTCCCCCATGCGCCGGAGCCGTGGCTCGATCTTTCCACCGGCATCAACCCGCACGCCTACCCGCTCCCAATCCTGCCTGCCAGCGCTTTCACGCGCCTGCCGGAGGAAGGGCGCCTGCGCGACCTACTGGACGCAGCAGCCCTAGCCTACGGCGCGCCGGACGCACAGCACGTCGTGGCCGCGCCGGGAACGCAGATCCTTCTGCCGCTTGTCGCCGCGCTCGTGCCGGCGGGCAGGGCCGCCGTGCTGTCGCCGACCTATGCCGAGCACCGCCGCGCCGCCGCCCTTGCCGGCCACCAGGTATCGGAAGTGCGCGAGTGGGAGCGGCTGGCGGACGCCGACCTCGCCGTGCTGGTCAATCCCAACAACCCCGACGGCCGGCTGATCCAGCGCGCCGACCTTCTGCGCTTGGCCGAGCGGATGCAGAGGAAGGGCGGCTTGCTGGTCGTGGACGAAGCCTTCATGGATGTCGGGCCGCGCGGCGCGAGCCTGGCCGGGGATGCGGCGGAAGGCGGTTTCGTGGTGCTGCGTTCCTTCGGCAAGTTCTTCGGCCTGGCGGGCCTGCGGCTGGGCTTCGCGCTCAGTGCGCCTGAAACGGTAGGAATTTTGCGGGCGAGGCTCGGTCCCTGGGCGGTTTCCGGCCCGGCGCTGGAGGCGGGCATCGCCGCCTTGTCCGACCACACCTGGCAGGAAGCCGAGCGCGCCCGGCTGGCGGCGTCGGCCGCGCGGCTGGATGCGCTTCTCGCTCGGTACGGCCTCGCGGTCGCCGGCGGAACCAGCCTGTTCCGCTTCCTTCGGACAGAAAGGGCGCAAAGCCTCTTCCAGGCGCTGGGCCGCGAGGGCATCCTGGTCCGCGCCTTTGCCGCCGACCCCCATGCCCTGCGCTTCGGGCTGCCCGGCGACGACTTGGGCCTTGCCCGGCTGGATGCCGCGCTGGCAAAGGGCAGCATTTGACCGTGCCGGTAATCCTCGTGTCTCCGCTTTCCCGGCTGGACGAGACCCTGGCGCAAAGCGGGGCGCGGCACCTCGTCTCCCTGCTCTCCGTCGGGGCTGCGTTCTCGCGTCCCTCGCATCTCGAAGCGGAACGCTGCCTGCACCTTGTCCTGCACGACATCGCGGAGGAGCGGGACGGTTTCATCGCGCCGGCGCGCGAGCACGTTGCCGCCCTCCTCGATTTTGCCGGCAATTGGGACAGGCAAACGCCGCTCGCCGTCCACTGCTATGCCGGCATCAGCCGCTCCACCGCAGCAGCCTTTTGCATCGCTGCCGCCTTGCAGCCGGAACGCAACGAGGCGGAACTGGCCCGCGAACTGCGCCGCCTTTCGCCGATGGCCACGCCCAACCCACGCATCGTCGCCCTTGCCGACGCGCTTCTGGGCCGTGAGGGCCGGATGATCGCAGCTATCCGGGCGATAGGCCGCGGCGCCGATGCATTCGAGGGCGTGCCGTTTACGCTGAGGATAGACTGAACTTGGGTCAGCGCAGCTTGTTGGCCCGGTCCAGCGCCTGCTTCTGCTCGTCGTCGGTCAGCCCGTTGAGGAGGTCTTCCAGGTCGGGGTCGCGTAAGCCCGCGCGACGGGCCGTGAAATACCAGGCGGCGGCCTGGATGTTGTCGGGGTCGGTGCCGATGCCGCTCATCAAGAGCTTGGCGGTGCGGGCCTGCGCCGCGACGTTTCCGCCCTCTGCCGCGCGCAGGAGCCATTCGTAACCCTTCTTCTCCTCCTTAGGCCCGCCGCGGCCTTCCACCATCCAGGTACCGAGGTCGAGTTCGGCCGTGTCGTAGTTCTGGCGCGCGCCGAGCAGCAGCCAGCGCCGCGCCGCCGCTTCGTCGCGCGCGACGCCTCCCGTGCCGTTGGCCAGCAGTTGCGCATAGGCGTATTGCGCGTCGGCCAGCCCCCCTTCGGCAGCCTTGCGATAGTAGGGCGCCGCCTTGGCGAGCCCCGGTTCGCCCAACTCCTCCGACACGATCAGCTGCGCGAAGTTGAACTGCGCCAGCCGGTTCCCGGCATCCGCGGCCTCCTGCATCAGCCCGAAGGCTGCCTTCCTGTCCTTCGGCACCACCCGCCCGTCCAGGAGCAGCAGAGCGTATTGGAACTGCGCGTCGGGAATTTTTTGGGCGGCCGCCTTGCCGAACCACTTGGCGGCTTCCGCGTCGTTGCGCGGCAGCCCCAGGCCGCGCGCAAGAATCTCGGCCACCAGGGTCTGCGCGTTCGGGTCGCCGTTCTCGGCGCGCGGCAGGGCCAGGTCGTATGCCGTCTTGTAGAGGCCGCGCTGAAAGGCGCCGTAGGCCTGATCCGCCGGATGCTCGCCGCCGAAGCGGTTGGGATCCACACTTTCCGCCGCGCTGGGCCGCCCGCCGTCCGTCGCGCCGGCCGGCACCGTGACGCCTGAGATGAAACCTGCGGCGAGTATCGAGATGAAACGCGGCGCAGTCACGCTGCCCCCCCGCCCCAACGCGGCGCAACGCGATCGAGAAGGGCGTTGGCTTCCGCCACCCGCTCGCGCGGATCGCTGCCTTCCGAGAACACCGCCGCGGACAACGCCACAAATTCCGCCCCGGTTTGTGCAACCACCTCGACGGAAGCGAGGTCTGAGCCGGCCATGACGATGCAGGGGATCTCCACCACCTCCGCCCACCATGCGCCGAGTTGCAGGTTGCGCGGGTGCGCCTCCGGCTTCGTGTCGTAGCCGAAGCGGCCGAACAGCATGTAGTCCGGGCGCTGCTCGCCAAGGTCCAGAGCCTCGTCGCGCGTCTTTACGTTTCCGGTGCCGACCGTCATTTTCGCCTGGAATCGCTCCACCGCGTCGGCCAGCGCTTCCGCGTTGCCCTCCACATGGATTCCGTCGGCGCCAAGCCGCCCGGCCACGCGCGTGTCGCCGGCCAGGATCGCCGCCACATCCCGCTCCTGCGCGAGTTTGACCAGTGGCGCGGCGGCGGCCTGGAAAGCGTCTTCGCTTAAATTTGCCTGCGGCAGGATCAGCGAGGCGACGTCGCCGCCCTCCAGCGCCGCTCGGCATTGCGCGGGAAAGCCGGGCTCGTCCCAGCCCGGCGGGGCGATCAAAACGATCCGGCAGCGGTTGGGAACGGGAGAGGACATAGCGGAACGACCGGACGGCAAACGGAACAAACTGCCTCTACCCCTCCGATCTTGTCGGTTTTGGGGGCGGGGCAGTTCTGTGCCGGACCTATCCCGAAAAGCCGAGCCTCGCCAAGCCTTGCGCTTCGGGCTACAGCATCGGCCTGAAAAGTGCGCAGCGGTTTTCGGAAAAGCCGATCTGAAAACAGGAACCTACAGCATCGGCCCGAATAAAATGTCCGGGCTGATGCTGTGGGAGCGGTCGCCGCCGGAAAGGCCTGCCATGCAGCTTCTCCTCGATCCCTTTTTCTACCTCGCGGCCGTTCCCGCGGTGATCCTGGTTGGCCTCTCGAAGGGCGGCTTCGGCGGCGCGATGGGCTTTGTCGGCGTGCCGCTGATGGCGCTGGTCATCCCGCCGGTCCAGGCCGCGGCAATCCTTCTGCCCATCCTCGTCCTGATGGACATCGTTTCGCTCTGGACGTGGCGCGGCATCTTCGACCGCCAGACGCTTGGCATCATGCTGCCCGGCGGGCTGGTCGGCATAGCGCTTGGCTGGTGGCTCGCAGCAGTCGTGACGGAGGATGCGATCCGCCTCGTCGTCGGAGCGGTGGCGATCGCCTTCGTGACGCGCTGGCTTTGGACGCGCTTCCGCCACGGCGCGGAACCGACCGCGCAGCCCAATGCGATAGCCGGTTCCCTCTGGGGGGCGGTTGCCGGCTTCACGAGCTTTGTCGCCCATGTCGGCGGCCCGCCCTTTCAGGTCTATACGCTGCCGCTGCGCATGAGCCCGGCGCTGTTCACCGGCACGTCGGTCGTCTTCTTCGCCATCACCAACGCGATCAAGCTGGTCCCCTATTTCCTGCTCGGCCAGTTCGACGCCGCAAACCTCCGCGCAGCCGCCGTGCTGATGCCGCTGGCACCGCTCTCGACGCTGGCCGGCGCCTGGCTCGTGCGGCGCATGCGCCCGGAGATCTTCTATCCTTTCACCTACGCCACCGTGGCGGTGGTGGCGGTGAAGCTGGTTTGGGACGGCTTTGCGGCGCTGCTCTGACTCGTTTTGGCGCGACAGGCCGAAATCACGGCTCCTGCCCTCTCGTTTCCACTTGGAAAGGGAGAGCACGGGCACGTGGACACCGAGAAGCGCGCGTTGCAGATCGCCGTCGCGGTGCTGGCGATCACCCCGGTCGCCGCCGGCTTGGCCGGCCTGCTGATCGGCCCCGACTTCCTCCAGCTTGATCCGCCCTGGCCGCGCGACCTCGACAGCCGCTTCCGCTATCTCTCCGGCGTATTGTTCATGATGGGCTTGGGCTGGTGGAGTGGCGTGCCCGCCATCGAGCGCAAGGCCGAGCGCTTCCGCGTGCTTGCCGCGCTGACCTTGACCGGCGGCTTGCGCGGCTCCTTTCCCGATCCCTCGTCGGAAAACCTTCCGCCGGCCACCTCTTCGGCCTCACCGTCGAAGTGATGGCCGCGCCGCTCCTGACGCTTTGGCAGGCGCGGATCGCAGGGAAAACGCGCTGGAGCCCTGGCCGAACCTTCCGGCAGGGGTTATATGAATGAGGCGGTCTGCGCTTCGCGGCAGGAGCGACTTAATTCCCGGGGCCTTATCGATCCTTAGGGAGCTGTCCCTGGTTGGACCCCTGGGTCCTTTCACACGGCGCCCACCTACGCTGTAGGCACCCGGGATCGACTGCTTCACCGGTTGTCGTGGATCGCACTTCCCTTTCGCTTCCGGTCATCTGGCCAAGGGCCGGCCCGCGCTCCATAAAGCCGGCATGACGACCGACATCAAGGCATGGAAGAAAGCGCTGCGGATCGAAGCGCTCGGCCGGCGCGATGCGCTGGACGAGTTTTGGCGCGTCGAAGCGGCCATGGAGATGGCCGAGCGCGCCAAGGCGGCGCTCGACTTCGCGCCCGGCACGGTGGTGTCCGGCTTCTGGCCGATGCGCTCGGAAGTGGACGTGCGCCCGATGATGTTCGCCTTGCGGGAGAAGGGCGCGCGTCTCTGCCTGCCCGCGATTCTCGACAAGACCACGATCGTCTTCCGCGAACTCGTTCACGGCGCCCCGATGATCGACATGGGCTTCGGCACGCACGGCCCCGGCGAGGCGGCGGAGGTGCTCGATCCCGCGCTGATGCTGGTGCCGCTCGCCGCCTTCGACGCGCGCGGCCATCGTTTAGGCTATGGCGCGGGCTACTACGATCGGGCCATCGCTAAACTCGAAGCCAAGGGCCTCGCCCCGCGCCTGCTCGGCATCGCCTTCGACTGCCAGGAAGTCGCCAGCGTGCCGAATGAACCGCACGACGTGCCGCTGCCTGAGATCCTGACGGAAAGCGGTGTGCGCCGCTTCCCGCTGGATGCATCGGCATGAGGCTGCTTTTCCTCGGCGACATGGTCGGACGCTCCGGCCGCACGGCGGTGTGGGAGCGGTTGCCCGGTTTGCGGGCCGACCTCAAGCTCGACTTCGTCGCGGTGAACGGCGAGAACGCGGCCGGTGGTTTCGGCATCACGAACGAGATCCTGCACCGCACGCTGGAAGCGGGCGCCGATGTCGTGACCACTGGCAACCATGTTTGGGATCAGCGCGAGGCGCTGGAATGGGCGGACCGCGAGGAGCGTTTTTTGCGCCCTGCCAACTTTCCCAAGGGGACGCCGGGCCGCGGGGCGAGCCTTTTCCTCGCAAAGAACGGCGCGCGCGTGCTCGCGGTGAACATCATGGGCCGCGTCTTCATGAGCCCCGACCTCGACGACCCCTTTTCCGCCGCCGAGCGTGAGCTTGCAGCCTGTCCCCTGGGCGAGCAGGCCGACGCCGTGCTGATCGACTTCCATGCGGAAGCCACCTCGGAAAAGATGTGCTTCGGCCATTTCGTGGACGGCCGCGCCAGCCTTGTCGTCGGCACGCACACGCACTGCCCGACCGGCGACCACCAGATCCTCAACGGCGGCACGGCCTACCTGTCGGATGCCGGCATGTGCGGCGACTACGACTCCTCGCTCGGCATGGACAAGGAGGAGCCGCTGAACCGTTTCCTCTCGAAAGTGCCGCGCGGGCGCTTCGAGGCGGCCAACGGTCCCGCCACGGTCTGCGGCGTCGGCGTGGAGATATCCGACCGCACGGGCTTGGCCGAACGCATCGCGCCGCTCCGTTTAGGCCCGCGGCTCGAAGAAACGGTACCGCCTTTCTGGCTTTGACCTTGTTGTTCGTTGGAGGCGGGCTTACCTGTCACGCCGACGTGAACGGAAGAAGGGGCTTGTCGGCTCACCATGGATTTCCTGGCGCAGCACTTCACCTTCGTGAACGACCCGACCGCCTGGGTCGCCCTTTTCACCCTCGTCGTCCTGGAAGTCGTGCTCGGCATCGACAACCTGATCTTCATCTCCATCCTGACCAACAAGCTGCCTGAACAGCAGCGCCCGACAGCCCGCCGCCTCGGCATCGGTGCCGCCCTCGTCATGCGCTTGGGGCTGCTCGCCACGATCTCCTGGATCGTCGGCCTGACCGCGCCGGTCTTCACCGCCTTCAACCACGCCTTTTCCTGGCGCGACCTGATCCTGATCGCCGGCGGCCTCTTCCTCGTCTGGAAGGCGACGAAGGAGATCCACCACACGGTGGACACGCAAGACGACAAGGGCAACATGGTCGGTGAAACGCTCCAGCTTTCCATGGCCGGCGCGGTGTTTCAGATCCTGCTGCTCGACCTCGTCTTTTCCATCGATTCGATCATCACCGCCGTCGGCATGACCGACCATTTGGCCATCATGTATGTCGCGGTGATCGTCGCGGTGACGGTGATGCTGATCGCGGTCAACCCGCTGTCGCGCTTCATCGAGAAGAACCCCACCATCGTCATGCTGGCGCTGGGCTTCCTCCTGATGATCGGCATGACGCTGATCGCCGACGGCATGGGCTACCACGTGCCCAAGGGCTACATCTACGCCGCGATGGGTTTTTCAGCCCTGGTGGAGGGCCTCAACATGCTCGCGCGCCGCCGGAAGGACCGGCGCAGGAAGTCTCCGGCCTCGGTCTCAACGCCCGCTGCGGCAGGCGTGGCTGAGAAGGTGGTTCCGGCGGTTCGGGAAACGCGCTGACGGGCTGTGGCGAGCTATGCTGGCATTCGAATGGGACGAGGCGAAAGCTGCCTCGAACCTTCGAAAACACGGGGTATCTTTCGAGACCGCCAGACTTGTCTTCGATGATCCTCTTGCCCTGTTCTTGATCGAGCGCTCTACGGACTACCAAGAAGAGCGGCTGAGCGTGACTGGCGTCGTCGGTGGGGTTACACTTATCGTCACACATACCGAGCGCGGGGACCGCATTCGGCTGATCTCCGCCAGAAGGGCCACGAGACATGAACGGCGCATCTACGAGGAACAGCAATCCTTCTGGTGAGACCGACTGGGACCGCCTCCGCTCCATGACGGATGAGGAAGCAGAAGCAAATGCTCTTGCCGACCCCGACAATCCCCCGATCACGGATGCGCGCCTGAAGATGCTGGAGCCCGTGCCGCGTGTGAAAGTGCTGCGGCGCTCGTTGCGGCTCAGCCAAGAGGAGTTCGCAGAACGCTATGCCATCCCGCTGGACACGTTGCGGGAGTGGGAGACGGGCAAAGCCACGCCGGAGCGCACTGTTCTATCCTATCTCAGCGTGATCGCTCAGGAACCGGAGATGACCGCGAGAGCGCTTCAAGCCGCGATCAAAGTGGCTTGAAGCAGCCGTTCAGAGTCCCAGGAAAGGCACGAAGCCGCCGAAGATCATGCGCTTGCCGTCCACCGGCATGTCCTTCATCGCCTCGGCCAGCCGTTCGTCCTTCATGATCTTCGCGTTGGCGGCGTCGCGCACTTCCTTCGAGGGATAAACCACCCAGGAGAACACGACCGTTTCGTCGTCCGTCGCCTGCACGGCGCGGGGAAACGATGTGAGTTCGCCGTAAGGCACGTCGCCGCCGACGCACTCGACATAATCGATCGCGCCAAACTCGCGGAAGATCGGCATCGCCTGCGCTGCGAGCTTCTTGTACTCGTCAAGCCGGTCCTTCGGCACGGGAAGCAGGAATCCATCGACATAAGCCATCGGGGTTCTCCTCTAATCCTGTTGGCGCAGGGAAAAGACGAGAAGCCTCCGTGCGTTCCGACGATGGCGTGCCAAAACTTCTTCAAACCCCGTCCAGGATAACAATCGTCGGCTGCTGCGGCAGCGTGCCTAGCGATACTGCCAGCGAACGCCCGTGCCGATATTCCACCGCATAGTCCTTGCCCATCAGAGCCAAAAATTCCGCCATCGGCGTCGCATTGCGGTGCATCGGCAGGATCAGCGAGGAATAGAGACGCTCGGCGATTTCACTCATGTTGCTGAGCGACGAGGTGTAGCCGCCGTCCACCGGCACCATCAGCACGTCGAGCCGGCCGATCGCGGCGTATTGCGCGTCGGTCAGCCCGGTATGCAGGTGGCCGAGATGGCCGATGCACAGGCCCGCCACCTCGAAGAGGAAGATCGAGTTGCCGTCCTTTTCCATGCCGCCGCCGAACGTTCGGATGTCGGTCGGCACGTTGCGGATAGTGACGTCCTCGACCGTCAGCGCGTGGTGCGCAGGGCCGTTCCCGTCCGGGTTCCAGCCGCGCAGCACGTGCTTGATCGCGGGGTCGGGATGGTCGGTGTAGTGTGTGCGGTGCGCGTGGTTCATCGTCACCACATCCGGCGTCGGGCTGGCGCCGTAAACGCCGGAGAAGTCGGTGGCGATACGCACGCCGGCCGGCGTCTCGATGAGGTAGGTGGAATGGCCGGCATAGGTGATGGTCACGGTGCCTTTCTCCGCCGCGGCCGCCGGCAGCGCCGCGCCTGGGCCTGCCGGGCTGAAGCGGACGAAGGTGGCGCTTGGAATGTTCTGCGCCATGGCGATGCAGGAGCTGGGCCTTGGCGGCTGCCCGTCGTCTTGGGCCCAAACGGGCCCGGCGAAGAGCACAAGCAGCAGAACGAAAAGCAGGCGGTTCATGCGGCCTCCGGCTGGCTGATCCGCCCGGACTATGGCCCGGCCACGCGGGAATGCCGCCTCACGTTTCCGAGACTTTTCCGGCAGCCAGCATCGCCCGCCAGCGCGCGGCCAAGGCATCGAGATTTTCGGGCTCGCCGGGATACGCCAACTCATCGCCGCCGATCGCCACGAAGCGCTGCTTCGATGCCGTCCAGATATGCCCCGCCGGCACCAGCCACGTCGCATCGTCCAGCGTGCCGGCCTTTATATTGCCTTGCGGCCGACCGGGCGTGCCGTGAAAGATGCGCACGCCGCAGCGGGGGCAGAACCAGCCCTCGCGCGTGCTTCCGGAGTCGGCGTTGCGGGTCGTCTTCGCCAGTTCGCCTTCAATGGAAAGGTCTTCGCACCGGACGCGCAGCGACTCGCCGTACGCGCTCGACGTCTGGCGCTGGCATTCCCGGCAGTGGCAGAGATAGAACACCGCCGGCACGCCCGCGATCGCATAGCGCACCTGCCCGCACTGGCATCCGCCGGTGAGCGGCAAGGCCGGCATCGCGACAGCTTCCGGCATGGCGCAAACCCTTGTCTCGACGGTTGTTCCGCGACTATCTATAGAACCGCCATCTTCAAAAGCCGAATAAGATCACAGGGAGCGGAGGCGTCATGGCCGGCCATTCACAGTTCAAGAACATCATGCATCGCAAGGGCCGCCAGGATGCGATGAAGTCCAAGATGTTCTCCAAGCTGGCGCGCGAAATCACGGTCGCCGCCAAGACCGGCGTTCCCGACCCCGACATGAACGCCCGGCTCCGGCTCGCCATCCAGAACGCCAAGGCGCAGTCGATGCCCAAGGACAACATCCAGCGCGCCATCAACAAGGCGGCCGGCGGCGAGGGCGACGCCTATGAGGCGGTGCGCTACGAGGGCTATGGGCCGGGCGGCGTGGCCTTGATCGTGGAAACGCTGACCGACAACCGCAACCGCACCGCGGCGAACGTGCGCGCCGCCTTCACCAAGGCCGGCGGGGCGCTCGGCGAAACCGGCTCCGTGTCCTACCTCTGGAAGCGCGCGGGCGAGATCTTCTATCCCGCTTCCGCAGGCAGCGCCGACAAGGTCATGGAAGCGGCGATCGAGGCCGGCGCGGAGGACGTGGAGTCCGACGAGGACGGCCACACCGTTTACTCCGCCTTCGAGGAGGTCGGCGAGGTCGCCAGGGCGCTGGAAGCAGGCCTGGGCGAGGCGGAGTCCGTCAAGGTCATCTGGCAGCCCGCCAGCAACGTGCCCGTGGACGAGGAGCGCGCGAACTCGTTGATGAAGCTGGTCAGCGTGCTGGAAGACGACGACGACGTGCAGAACGTCTATGCCAACTTCGAGGTGGACGCCGAGACGCTGGACCGCCTGAGCGCGGCGTGACATGCAGCGCTTTGCGGCCCGCGATCGAAAAGGCGGGAGCCGGGCTGCTCCCGCGTTAACGGTGCGCGCGAAGCTTTTCCAATTTCACCACAATTTCCGCTAAAGTCGCAGCAGCTATCGTGTTTGCGGTTCTGACGCCTGTCGGATCGCTTTGAAGGGCGTGCGGAAAGATGTCACTGGCGACGATGTTCGAGGGCGAGGCCGAGCGTGAGGCCCGGCGCGACCCGCGAAAGCTTTCCAGCCCGCAGGTCTTCCTGCTTTCCATGGTGATCTTCCTGGCCATCGCCGGCTTCGTCGCCGCGATCCTCGCCCGGCAGATTTCCCAGGCATTCTCCTCCAATCCCGGCCTGAACGGGCTCATCATCGGCGTGCTGGGGATCGGCATCCTGCTCGCCTTCGCGTCCGTGATCCGGCTGTTCCGCGAGGTGCGCTGGGTCAACTCGTTCCGCGCTGGATCCGAAACCACCGAACCGATCCTCTTGGCGCCCATGAAGGCGCTGCTGTCGCGCTCCTCCTCCTTCGCGTTGTCCACCAGTTCGATGCGCACCATGCTCGACTCCATCGCGACGCGCCTGGACGAGAGCCGCGACATCCTGCGCTACCTCACCGGGCTGCTGGTGTTCCTCGGCCTGCTCGGCACGTTCTGGGGCCTGCTCGGCACCATCCGCTCCATCGGCGACACGATCCAGGGGCTCGACGCGGGTGCTGCGGGCGACACCAACGCCGTGCTCGACGCGCTGAAGCAGGGCCTGTCCGCGCCGCTGGCCGGCATGGGCACGGCCTTCTCCGCCTCGCTGTTCGGCCTGTCCGGTTCGCTCGTCCTGGGTTTTCTCGACCTTCAGGCGGGCCGCGCCCAGAACCGCTTCTACGTCGAGCTGGAAAACTGGCTGTCCTCCGTCGCCGATCTTTCCTCCGACATCGTGATACCGGACACCCGCAACAGCACTGATGCGAGCGATGGCATGCGCGAGCTTGCCGACCGCCTGCGCGCCGTGCAGGAAACCGGCGGCTCCAACCAGCGCGTCGCCACGGCCATGGCGAACCTCGCCGACGGCATCTCCGGCCTCGTGCGCAACATGCGCTCGGAGCAGCAGATGATGCGCGACTGGGTGGAAGCGCAGTCGGAAGAGCAGCGCGCCATGCGCGCCACGCTGGACCGCCTGTCCGAAGCGTTGCGCCGGCAGGGGAACTGAGCCTCATGGCTTTGGGCCGTGCCCGCCGCGACCGGCGGATCGACTACTGGCCGGGCTTCGTCGATGCGCTTTCGACGCTGCTCATGGCCATCATGTTCCTCCTGTCCGTCTTCGTCCTGGCGCAATTCCTGCTCTCCCGCGAGGTCGCCGGCAAGGACGAGGTGCTCGACCGCCTGAACGGCCAGATCAACGAGCTGACGCAGCTTCTGGCGCTGGAGCGCTCCAACGCCCAGGACAGCGAGGACCAGCTTGCCAGCCTGCGGGCCTCGCTGAATTCAGCGGAAGGCGAGCGCTCGCGCCTCCAAACGCTGCTCGACCAGGGCGCCGGGGCAGGCGAGGCGGCTCAGGCACAGGTCGGCAAGCTCAACGGCGAACTGGATGCGCAACGCGAGGTCAGCCAGCGCGCGCTTTCCCAGGTGGAACTCTTGAACCAGCAGATCGACGCCCTGCGCAAGCAGATCGGCGCGCTGGAAGCCGCCCTTGACGTCTCCGAGCAGCGCGACCAGGACTCCAACGCCAAGATCGCCGACTTAGGCAAAAGGCTCAACGTCGCGCTGGCCCAGCGCGTGCAGGAACTCAACCGCTACCGTTCCGACTTCTTCGGGCGCCTGCGCGAGATCCTTGCGGACCGCGAGAACATCCGCATCGTCGGCGACCGCTTCGTGTTCCAATCCGAAGTCCTGTTCCCGACCGGCGCGGATGAAATAAACCCGGCCGGCGAGGAGGAGATGAAGAAACTCGCCGCGGCGATCGTCGAGTTGAACAAGGAGATCCCGCCGGAGATCAACTGGGTGCTGCGCGTGGACGGCCACACCGACAACAAGCCGATAACGGGAAGCCCCCGCTACCGCGACAACTGGGACCTTTCCACCGCCCGCGCCACTTCCGTTGTGAAATTCCTGATCAGCCAGGGCGTGCCGGCCAACCGGCTTGTCGCCGCCGGCTTCGGCGAGTTCCAGCCGCTCGACACAATCGACACCGACCAAGCCCGCGCCCGCAACCGCCGCATCGAGCTGAAGCTGACGGAACGCTGATTTTTGCGAACTGACAGTTGCAGTAACGATTAACGTAGGGTTACATACTCCGGCCGGTCGCCGACCGGCTCGGGTGTGGGGACGTCTGATGAAGTGCCGCGGCCTTTTCAGGGCACGCATGACGCCTGTGGTGGCTGCAATCGCCGCGCTGCTCGGCTTTGTGCCGGTCGCCGCAGCGCAGGACGGCTTCGATCCGCGCAGCCTCGACGGGTTGTTCGGCGCCACGCCGATCGATCCCGCGCTTGTCGAGGGCCAGCCCCGCGTTTCCCTGACACGCGCCTACATACCGGATGCGGTGGATCTGTCTCCGCTGATGCCGCCGCCGGTCGAACAGAAGCGCGGCTCCTGCGTGTCGCATGCGGTGGGTTATGCCGCACGGGGCTATTACTCTGCCCTGGAGCAGGGAACCACGCCTGGGGACGACCGCCACACGCCCAGCCCGGCCTTTCTGCACACCAAACTCATCAGTCTCCAGAGCCAACTTGTCGGAGGCGATCAGCAGTGCGAGAAGAGCGGCAGCAATGCCGCACTGGCGCTGATATACCTCAAGAACTTCGGCGCCCCTACCAAGGCGGATGTCCCGATCGACGCCATCTGCACGGCCGGCGCCTCCTCTTCCGATTTGCCCAAGAACGCTTTCTCGATCAAGAACTGGGGCGTTGCCTTTCTGGCCACGAAACAAGCGCCGCATGCGACCCGGCGCGATCTCGATGCGATCAAGCAGGCGCTCGCGCAAGGCAACCCGGTCATGGTCGCCTTCAAACTCTATGCC
>CAXTCF010000112.1:0-13810 GCA_964242945.1 uncultured Rhizobiaceae bacterium
CGGCGGTCCCGCTCGCCTTGATCCTGCGCAACGTCGATAGGAACAAGGGCGGGGCGGCCGCTGCGCACTAAGCGATGGCGACAATGCCTCCTGGCGGAAGCTGCGATCCGCCGCAGCTTCCAAGGCTAGAGCATCGGACGGTTAATCGGATGCAGGCTGGTGGTTGGGGGTGGGATGCAGGCTAGGCGGTGGGCGAGCGTCGGGCTGTTGCCCGGCCGAGGCCAACAACAACGCCTGCACCCGCCCCCAGCCGGCAGACTGCGTGCGATTAACCGTCCGATGCTCTAGGTTAATCGGCAGAAGCACTGGAAGGCTTGGCGGCCGCGTCAATATCTGGCGCTGCGCCGATACGGGAGTTCGAGCTTGCGCCCACCTGTTGCACCGAAGCATCCTCGCGCCGCGCTGACGGCGGGGCCTGCCTTGCACAAGCGGAAGGGCGCCTGATCCTTTGCAGCGATCCGTCGATGCCTCGGACGATGCGCTGCTGGAGCGGCTCGCGCGCGCCGCGTTCCGCTATTTCCGGGAGAACACCAATCCCGAAAACGGGCTGGTGCGCGACAATTCCAGCAAGGGCTCGCCGTGCAGCATCGCCTGCGTGGGCTTCGCGCTTTCCGCCTATCCCGTCGCGGTGGAGCGCGGCTGGATGAAGCGCAGCGAAGCGGTCGCCCTGACGCTCGCCAGCTTGCGCTTCCTTGCAGAGAGCGAGCAGAGCGAGGCGCCCGATGCGTCCGGCTTCAAAGGCTTCTACTACCACTTCCTCGACATGGCGGGCGGCAAGCGCTTCTGGCGCTGCGAGCTTTCCCTGGTCGACTCGGCGCTGCTCTTCGCCGGCATTCTGACGGCGGCGGCCTTCTTCACGGGCGACCGCGCGGAGGAGCGTGAGATCCGGGAACGCGCCGAACTTCTTTTCCGCAAGGCCGACTGGCTTTGGGCGCAGGACTGCAAGGCCACGCTGACGCAAGGGTGGAAGCCGGAAGCCGGCTTTCTCGGCAGCGACTGGGAAGGCTACAACGAGGCGCTGCTGCTCTTCGTCCTGGCGCTCGGCTCGCCCACCTTCCCGCTGCGCGCGGCTAGCTATGCCAACTGGACCATGACCTTCCAGTGGGAGCAGATCTACGGGATCGAAGTCCTCTTCGCCGGGCCGCTGTTCATCCACTACTTCCCGCAGGCCTGGATCGACTTCCGCGGCATCCGCGATCCCTTCATGCGGGCAAAGAACAGCGACTATTTTCACAACACGCACTGCGCGGTCAACGTCCAGCGGGAATACTGCCGGCGCAACCCTTTCGGCTATGAGGGCTACGGCGCTGACTTCTGGGGGGTCTCGGCCGGCGACGGGCCGGGCGCCGAATCCTTGCGCGAGGACGAGCGCGACCGTCGGGTTTACGGCTATGTCGCGCGCGGCATCCCGTTCGGGCCGGACGACGGCACGATCTCGCCTTGGGCGATGCCGGCCGCGCTGCCGTTCTGCCGCGATGCCGCGCTTGCCGGGACGAAAAATCTGCTTGCGAACTTTTCCCATGCGGTGCCCGACGGCGTGTTCGCCTCCGGCTTCAATCCTTCCATCAGGGATGGCGACAAGCCCTGGCGGTCGGCGCATCTCTACGGCCTGGACCAGGGGCTTCTGGTCATGGCGATCGAGAACGCCCGCTCCGGCCTGATTTGGGAACTCACGCGCTCCTGCCCGTTCATCCGCGCGGGGCTGGAGAAGGCGGATTTCCGGGGCGGCTGGCTTGGCGGCGAGGCCGGCTGATGGGCGACGCGACACCCAACCATCCTAATCCGCATCCGCGCGAGATCTACGACCTCGCCGTGATCGGCTCCGGCCCGACCGGGCTGACGGCCGCCCTGGAAGCGAACCGGGCGAAAAAAAGCGTGGCGCTCATCGAGCGCGGGCCGCTCGGCGGTGTTTCCTTCAACACGGGCTCGGTTCCCTCCAAGTCCCTGCTGCGCATTGCCCGCTGGTATGGCGATCTGCACGACGGCAAGCGGCTCGGCGCGGTGGACTGCGGCGCGATCGCACCGGACTTTCCCGCCGCGCTGAAGCGCATGCGCACCGTGCGCGATGCAATCGTCGGGCGCTACGCCGCGACGCATCTCGCAGACTACGGCATCGACGTGTTTTCCGGCCAAGCCCGCTTCATCGACGGCGGCAGCCTCCTTGTGGGCGGCGAAACCGTGCGCTTCCGCAAGGCGCTGGTCGCCACGGGGGCCAAGCCGCGCGAGCTTTCCGTCCCCGGCCTGCCGCCGGGCGAAAGCTACACCAGCGAGTCGATCTTCGGGATCGCGGAGTGCCCGAAAAAGCTCCTGGTGGTCGGCGGCGGCCCGATCGGCTGCGAGCTGGCGCAGGCCTTCCAGCAACTCGGCGCCGACGTGCTCCTCGTCGAGCGGGAGGTCGATTTTCTGGGCGACGACGAGCGCGACGCCGCGCAGACGCTGTCGCGCGCCATCGCCCGCTACGGGGTCGAGGTCCATTTGGAGGCCACCGTTGCCTGCGTGCGCGCGGAAAACGGGCGCAAGGCGGTGGAACTCCGCTATCTCGACAGGCCTGAAACCGACTGGATCGAGGTCGATGCGATCCTCACCTGCGTCGGACGTCTGCCGGTGATCGACGGCCTGAACCTGGAGGCTGCCGGGATCCAGTACGACCCGAAGCGCGGCATCGAGGTCAACGACTTTCTCCAGACCACCAATCCCGACATCTATGCTGCCGGCGATGTCTGCATGAAGTTCAACTACGCCAATGCCGCCCACGCCTATGGCCGGCTGGCGCTGCGCAATGCGCTCGGCCCCGCCGAGGGACGGCAAAGCGCGCTGGTGATCCCGCGCTGCACCTATACCGATCCGGAGATCGCCCATGTCGGCCTGCTGGCCGCGGCGGCGCGGCGGCAGTCGATCCCGATCACCACCGTCACGGTGATGCTGCACGAGGTGGACCGCGCCATCATCGAGGGCGAAGCCGAGGGCTTTCTCAAGGTGCATGTCCAAGACGGCACCGAGCGGATCGTCGGCGCCACCGCGGTCGGGCGGCATGCCGGCGACATCCTGGCCGGCGTCAACATCGCGATGACGCTCGGCATCGGTTTGGGCCAGCTTGCCTCCGTGATCCAGCCCTATCCGACGGTAAGCAGCGCCCTCCAGATGGCGGCGGAACGCTTCCGCTTCGCGCATCCTGATTGGTGCGGGAAGGAGACGGATATTTAAAGTACCTGACAATATGCCTTGAGCCTTGCGCCCGAAGCGCCCCCGGTTTCATTAGAAGTTCTTAGCGGATTGCCCGCTGCAAGGCCGTCCCGAAAAGACTTGCCTCCCGTCAGGCCGGCGTGCTGGTCTTCTTCGCCGTCCGGCGCGGCTTGGCGGCTGCCGTTTCGGTTTCTGTCGCAGCGGCTTCAGCCGCCGTCGAGCTTGCGGCCTTTGTCTTCTTCGGCTCCTTTGCCGCTTTCTCGGCCGCCTTCGCGGTTTCCGCTTCCGTTGCCGCAGCGGAGGCCGCCGTCTGCTTCTTCAACGCCTTTGCAGCTTTCTTGCCTGGCTTG
Organism: uncultured Rhizobiaceae bacterium; assembly: GCA_964242945.1. Classification (GTDB taxonomy): domain Bacteria; phylum Pseudomonadota; class Alphaproteobacteria; order Rhizobiales; family Rhizobiaceae; genus Mesorhizobium_B. The sequence continues at coordinate 3,534 of CAXTCF010000112.1, forward strand.
GCGGCCTCCTCCAAAGTCACGGCTGCCGCAGTGCCCGACCCGCTCTCGTGCACGTCGCGCGTCGCCTGCTCCCAGTGCTCGCGCTCGCGGCCGTGCGGGCGGCCAGAAGTTTCCCAAATCTCGTGCGCCCGCTGGCGGATGCGGTGTTCCCTGTCGTCCATCTTGCTTCTCCTTCAACGCTTCAGGCAACGCTTGAGATTGCGGTTGCCGGATTGCCGAACCATTCTCCCCTTATGACACCAACTCTCCGCCCTTCACTCGTCAACGGCCGCTGGGGCGACCCAGCCCTGTTCGTCGAACTCGCCTTCGAGCGCGGCGCCGTCCTGTTCGACCTCGGCGACCTCAGCGCCGTGGGCGCCCGCGACCTGCTGCGGGTCGGCCATGTCTTCGTTTCCCACATGCACGTCGACCACCTCATCGGCTTCGACACGCTGCTGCGGGTGCATGTCGGGCGCGAAAAGCGGATCGAAATCACCGGGCCGGACGGGCTCATTGCCAGCATCGGGCACCGGCTGGCAAGCTACACCTGGGATCTGGCCGAGCGCTACAGGGACGATCTCGTGCTGGATGTTGCCGAAATGCTTGCCCCCGACAGCATGCGTCGATCGCGCTTCCGTTTCCTGTCCGGCTTTGCCGAGGAAAAGCTTGGAACCTCCGCCATCGAAGGCGGCATCCTTGCGGAAGCGCCGCTGTTCTCCGTCGAGGCGGCAATTCTGGAGCACCACGGGGCCTGTCTCGGGTTCGCGCTTTCCGAGCCGCTGCATCTGAACGTCTGGGCAAACAAGGTGAAGGACCGGGGTCTTCCGGTCGGGCCTTGGCTGAAGATCCTGAAGGATGCGGTGCGTGCCGGGTCGAGCGACGACACACCTGTCGTCCTGCCGGATGGAACGAGCCGGCCGCTTGGAACCCTGCGCGACCTCGTCAGCGTCGAACCGGGGCAGAAGATCGGCTACGTCACCGACATCCGCGACACGGAAGCAAACCGCGCCGTCGTCGCCGCGCTGTGCCGGAACGCGGATACGCTGTTCATCGATGCGAGCTTCGCCGCGGCCGATGCCGCGCTGGCGCAATCGCGCGGGCACCTGACCACGAAAGCGGCCGGCGAGATCGCCCGCGCGGCCGGCGTGCGGCGCGTCGAGCCGTTTCACTTTTCTCCCCGCTACAAGGGAAGCGAGGAAATGCTGATGGAAGAAGTGGATCAGGCCTTTCGCGGACAGCAGACGGCCGAACCTGTCCGCTCCGAGTAGGGCTGCCTCTCTGCCAGGCGCCCCGCTCACCCCACCCGCGCCTATGGGGCGACCTCCCCTCCATGGGAGGCCGCGCCGCAGGGGGCGGGTGGGGTGGCGACGCCGACCCGAAGAGATCAGCCGGGTGTCCTGCGACTCATCGGTCCCCTTCCGCCCAGGCGCGGATGAGGTGCGTGGCGATCGCTCCATCGGGCGGCGCGAGGAGGCCGTCCGGGTGGCGGCGCTCCAGCATGAGCCGAACCTCGTCGCGGGAAAACCAGCGGCAGTCTTCAAGCTCCGCTTCGTCTCGCGTAACATCCTCGTTCAGCGCTTCGCCGAAGCAGCCGATCATCAGCGAGTGGGGGAACGGCCAGGGCTGGCTCGCGTGGTAGGAAACGCGGCCGAGCCGGATGCCGGATTCTTCAAAGGTTTCGCGCCGGACCGCGTCCTCGACTGTCTCGCCCCCCTCGATGAAGCCGGCGAGGCAGGAAACCATGCCGGGCGGGAAGTGCCGTCCGCGTCCGAGCAGGCAGCGCTCGCCATTCTTTCCCTTGGGCGGCAGCACAGCCAGCATGATCGCCACCGGGTCGGTGCGGGGGAAGTGCTCCGCGCCGCAGATCGGGCAGACGCGCTTCGCGCCGCCGTTCCGCATGTCCGTTGCGTTGCCGCAGCGCCCGCAGAAGCGGTGCGTCCGGTGCCAGGAGAGCAGGCCGGCCCCTTGCGCCAGCGCGCCGGCGGCATCCGCGCCAAGCAGCCCTTGCGAGTGGATGCCGCGGATTTCCGTCGCCTGCGTCCCCTCCGGCGGAACGGTGTCAACTGAAATGGCCGCGGCGAGCACCGGCCCCGTCTCGTCCCAGCCGAGCAGCACGGCATCCGCAGGGAGAGCCCCTGCCGACTCCGCTTCAGCCACCGAGAAGAAAGGTTGGAGAAATTCCCCTCCGGGCCGGGTCCACACCCGGCCTTCTCCGATCAGCAGCAGGCGGGCGCCGGAATCGCGCAGCGCCTGCGCGGCCGAATCGTCGCTGCGGTGCTCCGAGCGGCGGTCGAGACGGTTGCCGGCAAAGCCCGTCGCCGCGCTCGGCTCAGGCAGCGGTTGGTCAAACAGCGGAAAGCGGCTCAAATCAAAGGCCCGCGCGCACGCGGGACGCCATGCTGTGCAGCTCTTCCCTACGGTAGGGCTCGCGCGGCCCAAACCCCCAGACCGGACCGGGCCAGCCCGCGTCGTTCTCGTTGCGCGCTATGACATGCATGTGAAGCTGGCGCACGATGTTGCCGAGCGCGCCCGTGTTGATCTTGTGGCATCCGGTGACGCGCTTGAGCGCCTGCGCCACCATGTTGGTTTCGAAGGTCAACATCGCCTGGTCGAGCGGGGTGAGGTCGTGCACCTCCTCGATGCCTGGCCGCTGCGGCACCAGCACCAGCCACGGCCAGCGCCTGTCATCCATGATGCGCAGCTCGCACAGGCCGAGCCACATCACCGGCTCGCTGTCGCCTTCAAGCCGGCGGTCAAGCTCGAACCCCGTTTTAAGGTCCGGCAGCATCGGCGTTCCCTCGGATTTTATTGTGTGAGAGCCTGTTTCATGATCCGGCGGAGGAGGGCCAGCGAGGTGCTTTCATGCCCTGGCGAGAAGCCGAACGCAGCCGGTGCTGGTTGCATCGGCGAGTACGGCGACAAAGCCAGGGCTGAAAAGAACCGCTGGACCGACCCGTTCGGATTATGAAACAGGCTCTGGAGGGAGGCTAGGGCGTCGGAGCTTTGCGAGCAAGGGTGCGATGCCGTCTCGGCTCCCTTTTTCGTGCCCGCGCTCACGCCAGAAAGCCCTTGCATTCCCAGCGCCGATTGCCGATATCGATCACGGGAGGTTGGTGGTGGACGAGCCACTCGCCAACCGGGTCAGGTCCGGAAGGAAGCAGCCCTAACGAGCCAGGCGCGGGTCACCGCGCCAGCCTCCCACCTTTTCCTCTTCGTTCGGGCAATGCGCCATGCCGGCTTTCGCCGGCAGCCGACACCGTTTGTTCAGTTGGAATTGACGCTTCGGGGCGCATACATTCACACTCAGGGTTCAAGGAGCAGGAGCGCTCGAAGGAATGGCCGAAACCGGCTTCAACGCGACCGAAGGCAAGGGCGCCGGTCCTTACCGGGTGCTGGCGCGCAAATACCGCCCGGCGGATTTTTCCGCGCTGATCGGCCAGGAGCCGATGGTCCGCACGCTGACGAATGCGTTCGGCAGCGGCCGCATCGCCCAGGCCTGGATGCTGACCGGGGTGCGCGGAGTCGGCAAGACCACCACGGCGCGCATCCTGGCGCGTGCCTTGAACTACAAGACCGCTGAGAAGAACGCGCCTTCCATCGACCTGTCCGTGCCCGGCGAGCACTGCAAAGCCATCATGGAAGGCCGGCATGTCGATGTGGTCGAGATGGACGCGGCCTCCCACACCGGCATCGACGACGTCCGCGAGATCATCGAGCAGGTGCGTTACGCTCCGGTTTCGGCGCGCTACAAGGTGTTCATCATCGACGAGGTTCACATGCTTTCCACGCAGGCCTTCAACGGCCTGCTGAAGACGCTGGAAGAGCCGCCGCCGCACGTCAAATTCATCTTCGCCACGACCGAAATCCGCAAGGTGCCGATCACCGTCCTGTCGCGCTGCCAGCGTTTTGACCTGCGCCGCGTGGAAGCGGCCATGCTGGTAAAACACCTTGCCGGCATCGCCGAGAAGGAAGGGATTCCCGTCGAGGACGATGCTCTGGCGATGGTCGCGCGGGCAGCCGAAGGCTCGGTGCGCGACGCGCTTTCCATCCTCGACCAGGCGATCGCGCATGGCGCCGGCGCCGTTTCGGGCGAGGCCGTTCGCACGATGCTGGGGCTGGCCGACCGCGCCCGCGTGGTGGACTTGTTCGAGCACCTGATGCGCGGCGACATCGCTGCCGCTCTGGCCGGTTTCCGCGCGCAATACGACGCAGGCGCCGACCCGGTCGCCGTGCTGACCGACCTGGCCGAGTTCACCCACCTCGTCACCCGCTTCCGCTTCGTGCCGGATGCCGCGAACGACGCCTCGCTGTCGCCGGACGAGCGCCAGCGTGGCGGCGCCTTCGCAAAAGACCTGTCGATGGCCGTGCTGTCGCGCGCCTGGCAGATGCTGCTCAAAGGCATTTCCGAAACGCAGACGGCGGCGCGCCCGGCGAGTGCCGCCGAGATGGTCCTGATCCGCATCGCGCACGCCGCGCACCTGCCGACGCTGGACGAGGCGCTGAACGCGCTGAAGGATGGCGCGCTGCCGGTTTCCGCAAGCCTTCCATCGCGGCCTGCCGCCGCGCCGTCAGCCGCTTCCTTTCGGGCCGCTCCCGCGGAAATGAGGAGTGCTTCGGGCGTCACCTCGTCCCCTTCCGGCGCAACGATGCGCTTGATGACGGAGACCGCGCCGGCCATGCGCGCCGCTCCCGAACCGGCCCCCTCCGAGGCTGCGCCGGAAGCTGGGCCAGCCGTGCGCTCGCTTGCCGACGTGGTGCAGCTTGCCGAAGCCAACCGCGACCTTGCCTTCAAGGTCCTCCTGAAGCGCTGCGTGCGGCCGGTGAAGGTCGAGCCGGGCAGGCTGGAGGTCAGCCTCACGGCGGACGCGCCGGCCACGCTTGCGACCGACCTCGCCAACCGCCTGAAGAAGTGGACGAACCGCCCCTGGCTGGTTTCCGTATCCCGCGCGGAGGGCGGCAGGACGCTTGGCGAAGAGGAGGCGGGCCGCCGCGAGGACGCGCTGACGGATGCCCGCAACGACCCGGCCGTGGCCGAAATCCTCCAGCGCTTCCCCGGCGCCAAGATCATCGACGTGCGCATTCCCGACGCCGTGGAGGAAGCCGGCACGCTCGACACGTCCCTGTCGGCAGGTGCAGAACTATCCTCCACTGCCGATCCCGACGAAGACTAAAAGGAGTTCAAGCCGTGAAAGACCTTTTGGGCCTGATGGGCAAGGCCAAGGAGATGCAGGCCAAGTTCCAGGCCATGCAGGACGAGATCGCCACCCTCGAAGCCACGGGCCAGTCCGGCGGCGGCCTCGTCGCCGTGACGCTTTCCGGCAAGTTTGAACTGAAGAAGCTGGCGCTCGACCCGTCGTTGCTTAGGGAAGGCGAGGGCGAGATCCTGGAAGACCTGATCCTCGCCGCCCACAACGACGCCCGCGGCAAGGTCGAAGCCGCCATGCAGGAGAAGACGCAGGCGCTCACCGCCGGCCTGCCCCTGCCTCCGGGGATGAAGCTGCCTTTCTAAGCATCGGACCCAAAAGTGCGCAGCGGTTTCCGGGAAATCCGATGCGCAAACAGAGACGGCAAGTCAGCCATCGGTCTTGGCCAACAGCGCCTTCAACTCGCTGAAAGCAACATCGAGACGCGCGCCGAGATTTTGGCTTGGATCGTTGAGCCAGGCGATCACGCCATACACGAACGCAGCCATGCCGACCCGTGCTGCGAGCGCCGCCCGCACATCCGCAACGCCGCGCGCTTTCAGCTCAGCCGCCAAGGAATCGGCAAGTGCCGTCGTTTTTGCCAGTTCGCGCTCTTGGAGCGCGGGCGTGTTTGAGATGACCTCGTGGCGCGGCTCAGCGAAAGGCCGGTTGGCTTCAAGCGCCGGCTGAACCGAGCGGAACGCCCGGAACAGCGTGTCGAGCGGTCCGAGCCCGCCGGGTGCTTGCCTTATCGAAGCCGTCAGGAGCGTGCGCAAGACGGCCTCGCCCTCGAACAGCACCTCCCGCTTGTCCGGGAAGTGGCGGAAAAAGGTCCGCTCCGTCACGCCGGCCCGCGCGGCGATGGCGGCAGCCGTGGTCTGATCGTAGCCGCGCTCGCGGAAAAGCTCCAACCCCGCCTGTTGCAAGCGGCCGCGCACGTCGTCCTCGCTTTTTCTTGCCATAAAACCTTTCGTCCCATTGTCAGTGACTGACACAAAGCATATGTCAGTCACTGACGAAATGGAGCCGCCACGGCTCCTGCCGACATAAGGAGGTTAGCATGCGTGTGTTCCTGACGGGAGCGAATGGCTGGGTCGGATCGGTGGTCGCTCGCGACCTGCTCGACGCTGGCCACTCGGTCGTGGGCCTTGTGCGCTCGCAAGAGAAGGGCGAAGCGCTCGCCGCTGCTGGCGGCACGCCGCTCGTCGGCTCGTTGCGCGACTTGGACGTGCTGCGGGCCGCGGCCGCAGACGCCGACAGCGTCGTCCACACGGCCTTCGGCCTCGACCACTCGAAGATCGACGAATTGGCCGACGAGGATCGCGAGGCGATCGAAACGTTCGGCGAGGTATTTGCCGGCTCGGATCGGCCGATCCTCGTGACGGGCGGCCTCGGCCTGCTGCCTCCCGGCGAGACGTTCACGGAAGATTCGAGACCGCCCATGATCCCCGGCTTTCCCCGCGCGTCGGAGCAGACGGCGTTTGCGCTGGCCGAGCGCGGGCTGCACGCATCGGTGGTCCGCCTGCCGCGCTCGGTCCACGGGCTGGGAGAGCGGCACGGCTTCGTTCCGATGCTGGCGGCGAAGGCCCGCGAGAAGGGCGTTTCGGCTTATGTCGGAGATGGGCAGAATTTTTGGCCGTCCGTGCACCATCTGGATGCCGCGCGCGTTTATCGCCTTGCGCTTGAGCGGGGAGCGGGGGGCGAAGCCTTTCATGCCGTCGCTGAAGCGGGAATACCTTTCAGGCTGATCGCCGAGGCGATCGGGCGGGGGCTCGGCGTGCCCGCGAAATCCCTGACGCCCGACGAAGCCGAGATGCATTTCGGCGGCCTTGCGATGTGGGTGACGGGCAACGGCCCCGCCTCCAGCGAGCGCACCAGGACGGCGCTCGGATGGGAGCCTGGAGAAACGGGCCTCATCGCGGATATCGAGCGGCCGGACTACTACGGCTGAACGTTTCGGCAAAACCTCAGGAAATGGAGATGACCATGCAACTCACCCGCAACGGCTCTTCGCCAACAACCAAGGCTCCCGAAGCGACCTTCACAGGCGACGTCCGGATCAGCGGCTATTTTCAGCGCGAAAGCCCAAGCCGGCTTTCCGGCGCGGCGGCCACCTTCGCGCCGGGCTCGCGCACGCCCTGGAAGGTGAATCCGCTCGGCCAGACGCTGATCGTGACGGCCGGCACCGGCTGGGCGCAGAGCGAAGGCGAGGGAATCGTCGAGATCCGCGCCGGCGACCTGATCTGGTTTCCACCGGGGCAGAGGCACTGGGAGGGCGCTGCGCCCGATGGCGCAATGACCTATGTCGCCATCCAGGAAGGCGGCGTCGAATTTCAGGAAGCGGTTACTGACGCTGAATACCGCCAGGAGCCGGCAGCCGCTTAGAAGGCCTGACAAATCACCCTGAGCCGTTTGAGCCACGAGGGCGCTTGGTGCTGATTCAGCAGTTCTGTTAGACGTTCAGAGCCGGCGCTTTCACGTCCCGTGCGGCAGGGGGTTGGCGCGATTGTCGTTGCTGTAGATGTTGTGCGGGCCGACATTTTGTATGTTGCGCTCGCCGCACAGCGCCATGGTGGTGTCCATCTCCCGCCGGAGGATGTCGAGCACGCGGGCCACGCCCGCCTCGCCGCCCGCGCCTAGGCCCCACAAGAAGGCGCGGCCGATGAAGGTGGATTTGGCCCCCAGCGCCAGCGCTTTCACAACGTTCTGGCCGGAGCCGACGCCGCCGTCGAGATAGACTTCCGCCGTGTTGCCCACGGCGTCCACGATCTCCGGCAGCACGCGGATGGAGGAAGGGGCGCCGTCCAGCTGGCGGCCGCCGTGGTTCGAGACGATCACCGCATCCGCGCCGTGCGCCACGGCTTGGCGCGCGTCCTCGGCGTCCAGCACGCCCTTGACGATCACCGGACCGTCGAAACGGTTTTTGACCCAGGAAACGTCTTTCCAAGACAGCGTCGGGTCGAACTGACTGGCGGTCCACTTCGACAGGGAGGACAGGTCGCCGGTATTCTCGGCATGGCCCGCGATGTTGCGGAAGGTGCGCCGTTCCGTGTGGAGCATGTTCCAGGCCCAACGGGGTTTCCGCGCCATCTCGAACAGGAAGCGCGGCGTGAATTTTGGGGGCGCCGCCATGCCGTTGCGGATGTCCTTATGGCGCTGGCCGAGGATCTGTAGGTCCATCGTCAGCACCAGCGCGGGGCAACGCGCTGCCTTCGCCCGATCGATCAGCCGCTCGATGAACTTCCGGTCGCGCATGACGTAGAGTTGAAACCAGAACGGCTTGTCCGTGTTCTCCGCGACATCCTCGATCGAGCAGATCGACATGGTCGAAAGCGTGAACGGCACGCCCGCCTTGCCTGCCGCGCGGGCCGCATGAATTTCACCGTCTGCGTGCTGCATGCCGGTCAGGCCGGTTGGCGCGAGCGCCACCGGCATGGAAACGGGCTGGCCGATCATCGTCGTGGCGAGGCTGCGCCCTTCCAGGTTCACCGCCACCTTCTGCCGAAGAAAAATCTTGGCGAAGTCGGCCCGGTTGGCCTCGTAGGTGCTCTCCGTCCACGAGCCGGAGTCGGCATAGTCGAAGAACTGTTTTGGCACGCGGCGGCGCGCCAAAACCTTCATCTCGTCGGTGGTCAGCACTTTTTCCAGGCTTGTCACGTCAGCTTCTCCCCCGCCGCGACGGCCTCTCGCCAGTGCGCCGCATACCTGACCCACGCTTCACCGGGCGCCGGCATGGCGCGGCCTTCCAGCCTGATGTCACGCCTGGGATCGGCCAGCAACGCGGCGCCCAGCGAAGTTCCCGTCGCGCCTTCGCTTGGCCGTACGCGCCGGCCGGTCGCGGCAGCCAGCATCCGGCAGAACAGTTCGTTGCCGGCGAGCGGGCCTTCCACGATCGTCTCGCCTGCTGCGCCGATCAGGTCCAGGCACGTCGCCGTCATCATGACGAGATAGAACGAGGCCGCGACCCGCTGCTCTCCGCTCGCAGGTTCGCCGCCGATCCAGGAGGCTGCCCGCCCCTGGAACGGCCCGCTGTTCCTTTCAACGGCCGGCAGGAGCATGAGCGGCCTCTCTAGCACCGCCCGCAGGTCAGCTTCGGTCCAGGCTTCCGCCAGCCCCTCCGTGAGCAGCGAAAACTCGCGCCCGCCCATGAAGCGCGCCGAGGGCACGGGGTCGCCGAGCGCATTGACGTTGACCAGCGTGTCGCGCGCCGGATCAAGTTCTTTCGCCTCCGCGCCGACCGCCATCACCACAACCCAGGTGCCGCTCGACACCACCGCAAAGGGCGCGGGCCGGCCGAGCACATGCGGCAGGAGCGAAGCGTTGGAGTCGTGGATGCCGCAAAAGACGGGCGTTTCGCGCGGCAGTCCCGTTCGCGCCGCCAGTTCCGGCAGCAGCGTTCCCAGCCGCTCCGATGCTAAGCGCACAGGCGGCATCAGCCTGTCCCAGCCCATTTCCCCTACGAGCGGCGAATAGGTCTTGGCCTGCGGGTTCCACAGGTCGGTGTGGCACCCCAGCGACGTGGCCTCCCCCGCCGCCACGCCGCACAGGCGGAACGCCCAGTATTGCGGGTACATCAGGATGCTTTTCGCCCGCGCGAACGCATCCGGAAAGTTCCGAGCCTGCCAGAAAAGCTGCGCGCCGAGATTGAGGCCGCTGGGCAGCGGCGGCGAGCCGGTCTCGGCGAACGAGGGCCGGACTTTTTCGTAATCGCCCCGCAAGCCGTTCGGTCCGGCGAATTCGTAGTCCAGAACGGGCAGCGCCAATGCACCGCTTTCGTCGATCAGCGCCGCCGTCGCGCCATGCGTGGTGATCGATATTGCGTGAACGGCGTGTCCCTTGCCGAGATCGGTCAGCGCTTCGAGGATAAAACGCCAAAGCGCTTCCGTGTCATGGTGCGGGTAGGGAGCGCCGTTCCGCGGCACGTTCGGCGCCTTGCGGACCGCAACCTCCGCACCCGTGTCGAGGTCCACCAGCGCCAGCTTGGCGTTGGTCTTGCCGATGTCGATGACGGCGACAAATCGAACGGGGTTATCACTCATGAACACCCCTCATCCGCTTGGCCTCCACCCCTCCGCCCCAACCCCCCCCCCCCCCGGGCGCGGACCCGCGTGCACC
>CAXTCF010000113.1:0-13533 GCA_964242945.1 uncultured Rhizobiaceae bacterium
TCGTAATCGTGCTGCCGATGGCCGCGCCGGGCCTCGCGGCAACCGCCCTTTTCGTGATGCTCGGCGTCTGGAACGACCTGCTCGTCGGCCTGCTCTTCCTGTCGAGCCCCGACGTGGTGCCGATCACCACCAATGTCGTGACCTTCCAGCAGAAGTTCTCGACCGACCCCCAGATGATCTTCGCCGGCCTGCTGCTTTCGGCCCTGCCGATGCTGGTCGTCTACGGACTGGCGCAGCGCTTCTTCGTGCGCGGCCTCTCCGCCGGAGCCTTTCGATGACGCGGGAGGCCGCCGGGCGATGAGCGCCGTAAGCTTCGAGGCCGCCTCAAAAGTCTACAGTGACGGAACCGTCGCCTTGGACGGGCTCGACCTCGCGGTCGCCGACGGCGAGTTCATGGTGCTGGTCGGCCCCTCGGGCTGCGGCAAGACGACGGCGCTGCGCATGGTCGCGGGGCTCGAGGATGTCAGCCGAGGCGCGATCCGCATCGGCGGGCAGGTGGTCAACGACCTCGACTGCGGCGAGCGCGACATCGCCATGGTGTTCCAGAACTACGCGCTCTACCCCCATATGAGCGTGCGCGCCAACCTCGATTTTCCCCTGAAATTGGCGGGCATGAGCCGGTCCGCGCGCGCGGAGCGCATCCGCACGACGGCCCGCGCGCTCGGCATCGAGGCGCATCTCGACCGCCGCCCCGGAACGCTTTCAGGCGGCCAGCGCCAGCGCGTCGCCATGGGCCGGGCGCTCGTGCGCGAGCCGCAGGTGTTTCTCATGGACGAGCCGCTTTCCAACCTCGACGCCAAGCTCCGGGTTCATATGCGCGGCGAGATCGCCTCGCTCCAGCGGCGGCTCGGCATCACCACGATCTACGTCACGCACGACCAGGTGGAGGCGCTGACCATGGGCCACCGCATCGCCATCATGCGCGGCGGGGTGCTCCAGCAGGTGGCCGACCCCCAGACGCTCTACAACGCGCCGGCGAACCTCTTCGTGGCAGCCTTCATCGGCTCCCCGGCCATGAACATCGTTGAAGCCGCGGTGCTGGCGACGAACGGGGCGCCGGAACTGGCGCTTGGGGACCAGCGCATCGGCATGCCGCATCTTTCTCACGCGGCAAAGCTCCGCGGCGAGGGTCCGGTCGTGCTCGGCATCCGCCCCGAGAGCCTCGCGCATGCGGCGCTGCCGGAGCCGGGCCGCACGCTGTCGGGCACCGTGCTCCGCCGGGAGTCGATCGGCTCGGACCTTCTCGTCACGGTGGGACTTGCCGGTGCGGCGGCGCTCTCGGCCGGCACGGCGGACCTCGCGCAGATCGAGGAGGAACGGGACGAGGCGGGGACGCTGCGGGACGGCGCGGGCATGGCGACGCTGACCGCCCGGCTCCCGCCCGACCTGCCGCATCGCCTCGACGACCCCATTCATCTCGCCGTGCCACCCGCGGCGATCCGCCTGTTCGACCCGGCCACCGGACAGGCGATCGCCTGATCCAGTCTTGAAAGCGTCAAAGACGTGGAGGGCGGCCGCGTCGAAACGAAAGCAATCAAAAGAGGAGAACGGTGATGAGCATCTTCGAACAACGGCCCTACAGGCTTGGGGCGAACCGTCGCGACATTCTGAAAGGAGGTTTGGCGCTTTCCGCCGGCGCGCTGCTGCAAGGCACGCTGGTCGGCCGGACCGCCGCTCAAGGCGCCGGCCTGGTCTTCTGGGACTACAAGAGCCCGCCCGGATCGGCCGGCGACCAGTATTATCAAGCGGCGGCGAAGCGCTTCAAGGCGCAGTCGGGCATCGATGTGGCCGTCGAGTTCAAGAGCGCCGAAGGCATCGAACAGGCGGTGGCGGCGGCAGCCAATGCCGGGCAGGGCTTCGACAGCCTGTGCTGGTGGTCGGGCCCGACCGCGCGCAACCAGGCGAGCCTCGGCAACGTGATCGCGCTCGACGGCAAGCTGCCGGCCGACGTGATCGCGGCCAAGGCGGGGCTGGACGCGCTGCGCTGGAACGGCAAGCTCTATGCCGCGCCGCGCACCATCGGCACTTATTTTCTCATCTACAACCGCGAGCTCCTGCGCAAGGCAGGGGTTGATCCCGCGATCTTCCCGGCCCCCAACGCCGAGCCCATCTCCTGGGCCGACTTCATCGGCGTCTGCGACAAGGTCAAGGCGTCGGGCGTGGCGCCGCTCATGTTCGCCAACAAGGAAGGCTACTTCAACGAGTGGTACGTCTTCAACTTCGAGGGTCAGAGCTTCGACACGGTCGACGAGATCGCCGCCATCAACACCGGCGGGAGCACCTGGAAGAATCAAGCCGTCTACGACGCGCTCGGCGCCTACCGCGAGCTCTACGAACGCAAGTTCTTCGTGGAAGGCGGCGACGTGGTGGCCTACGAGCAGCATGTCCGCCAGATGGGCGGAGGCCAGTGCGCCATGAGCGTCTATTTCGACCAGTCCGACGGCGCTTCGGCGGCCATCATCGAATCCTTCGGCAAGGAGAACCTCGGCTTCTCCCGGCCGCCGGCTTACCGCTCGGACAAGAAGCTCTACGGCCACTCGCCGCTCGAGCCCGACGCCGTCTACGTCGCTTCCTTCAGCGAGAAGCAGGAGGAGGCGATCAAATGGGTCTCCTTCCTGATGGGGCTCGACGAGGTCAACGAGCTCGTCAAGGCGCTGCAGCTCGCCCCCGCCGACGGGCGCTTCGACACCTCGCTGATCACCGACCCGGAACTCGCGAAGCTCTACCAGGGCGCGGCGCAGAAGGGCTATGTCTACCCCTACACCTTCACCAACCAAACCACCTACAACGCCATCCTCCAGAACACCGGGCTCTTCCTCAGCGGCGGCATGACGGCCGAGCAGCTCTGCGACCTTCTCGACAAGGCCGACCAGGAACAGAAGGCCCAGCAGCCGTAGCCTTCAGGATCAGGCAACTTGAGGATCACTCAAGGGCGTCGGCCACGAGTTCGACGAACCGCGCAACGGCCGGTCCGTCTATCCAGCCCCCCACGGCCACCAGGCCGTGGTCCGGCTCGACCCAGACCGCGTTCATGCCGACGCCCGTGGCGAACACGGCGCTTGCGCTCGCAGCCGGAAAAAGCCGCCGCTCCGTGTTGAGCCACCAAAGCCCGCCATAGACGGGCTGCAGGCGGCAGGGCCCGAAGAGTTGGCCGAGCGCTCCGGCCGACAGGTATCGCTGCCCCTCGACCGCCCCGCGGCCCAGCACGAGCCGGCCCAGAAACGCGTCGAGCGCGACGGGAACGGCAAGGCCGCCGCCCCAATGGCCGCCGCCGACCACCACGGGGATGCGATGCCCCTCGATCTCCACCGTGCTTTCTTCGCCGTAGCCGTGCCAGGACCAGCAGCCGCGGTCGGCGAAGGGCGGCAGGCGCTCGGCCAGCACGTCGGGCAGGGCGCGGCGGAACAGGAGCGTCAGCGCGAGGCACAACGCATTCACGCGGATGTCGTTGTAGTCCCAGTAGGTGCCCAGCGGCCGATGGGGCGTCAGGCGCCCGAAGCGCGCGGGGTCGTCGGTCGGCGAGAGCTGGCGGTCGCGATCCACCGTGTCGGGAATCCCCCAGAGCGCGCCCTGCCACTCGCTCGTGTGCTGGAGGAGCTGCCGCCAGGTGACCGCGCGGTTCGCAGCCGAAGCGAAGGCGGGATGGTCGATGCGAGCCGCCACCGCCTCGTCAAGGCTGCCGATCAGGCCTTCATCGAGCGCCAGCGCGGCGAGAAGGCCGACATAGCTCTTGGTCACGCTGAAGACCATGTCGGCGCGGTCCCGATCTCCCCAAGCCGCGAGGATCTCGTCCCCGACCACGATCACCCCGGCGGGTTCTCCACGCGGGCGCAGCGGCCCCTTCACGACATTCCAGGGCGACGGGTCGAAGGTTTCGCCTTCGATGACGGCGCGAAGATCGCGCGGCCACGGGCTCGGATGGCGCAGGGCATGCGCCACTGCGGCTTTGAAGCGTCCGCCCCTCACGGCGTCTCACCCGCCGCCGGTCCGGCCGGCCGCGCCTCGAAGCGCGCCGCGTGCACGCCGGGCAGGGGCACGGCCAGGCAGCGGCAGAAGATGCGCCGCATGGCGGGCTCGAGCCGGGCGGCTTCGGCTTCCGCCGCTTCGATCGCGGGCAGGAGCCGAGCGTGCCTGGCCGCATTTTCAGCGGCCAGGCGGTCTTCGTCGATCGTTTGAAGCCGTCCGCCCGCCACCACGACGCGTCCTTCCACGATCACCAGGTCGACCGCCCCGCGCGCGTCGCCGAACACGAGCTGGCGGACCGGATCGTTGAGCGGGACGAAGGGCGGACGGTCCGATCGGTAAAGCACCAGATCGGCGGAGCGGCCGGGCTCGATGGCGCCGATCTCGCGCTCCAGCCCGAAGGCGCGGGCGCCGGCCGTCGTCGCCATGCCCAGCGCCTCGCGGGCGGACAGCCAGGTTTCGGGCAGGCCACGGAGCGCCGAAAGCAGGGGCGCCGCCGCCAAGCTCGGCTGCAACGAGACGGTCTCCACCGAACCGCAGCCGTCCGAGCCGAGGCTCACATTGACGCCGGAATCGAGCAGCGCGCGCACGGGCGCGGCGCCCGAGCCGAGCTTGAGGTTGCTCCAGGGATTGTGCTGGACCCCGGCGCCGGTGCGGGCGAGCAGGGCGATCTCGCGGTCGTCCAGCCAGACCGCGTGGATCAGCGTGGTCCCGGGCTTGAGGAAATCCAGCCGGTCGAGATGGCCCACCATGCTGCCGCCGAAGCGCAGCCGCGCGTCGGCCGCCTGGAGCCGGGTTTCCTGGACGTGGATCAGGACGGGCAGGCCGAGATCGTCCGCGCAGCGGCGCACCATGCGCAGGAGGTCCGGCGTGCAGCGCTGCGGGGCCGAGGGGCAGGCGACCGCACGCACGCGGCCGGTGCCGAGCCGCCGCGCGAAATCGCGGAACGCCGCGAGCTTGTCTTCGATCGTCGGCCGATCGCCGGACGTTTCCACGCCGCCGAAGAGATCGGCGGGAAGCTCTTCCCTCGCGAAGGGCAGGGCCTCGGCAAAGGGGATGTCGAACAGGGTCGGACCGATCAGGGCCCTGATGCCGGAATCCCGGTAAGCCTGAACGGCGGCGTCGAGATGCTCCGCCTCGCGCAGCGGATCGATGCCGACATCGTCGACGATGGTCGTGGTGCCGCTGGCCAGCGCCTCGGCGGCCACCGCCAGCGTACGCCAATAAACGTCGTCCGGCGTCAGCGGCAGCCCCCGCGCAGGCCGGACCGAGGTCATCCAGGCTTCCAGGAAACGCTTTTCGCTGCGGCCGCGGAAGAAAAGCTCGTGCGAGTGCTGGTGTCCGTTGATGAACCCCGGCACGGCGAGCCTGTGCCGCCCGTCGAGGACCACGCCCTCCGGCGCCCGCGCGGCTGGCGCCGTTACGGCCTTGATGGTCCCGCCTTCGATGAAGAGATCGACCAGATCGGTCCGGAAGTCCGCGCCGCGCAGGGCGCGGACATTTTGGATGGTGAAGGCTTCCGTGCTGGACATGTACTTCAGGGCCGATTAATACAATCCGTCATACGATCGAACAGGCGGCAGCGTCAAATGGGGCATCGGGCCGACCAGTCAGAAGCGACGACCCCGCGCCGCGAACCCTTCGGCGCAACCGATGCGGTTGCAGGCGCTGTGTCACCGGTCCCCTTCGGACAAACGAGCCCGGCCCAGCGCATACGGCTCGGCATGCTGACGCCATCCTCCAACACCGTGCTCGAACCCGTGATCACCAGAATGGCGGCGGGCCTGCCGGAAGTCAGCATCCACTTCGGCCGCTTCCCCGTCACCGAGATCGCGCTGAGCGACCGGGCGCTGGCTCAGTTCGACGACGAGCCGATGCTCGCCGCAGCAAACCTTCTGGCCGATGCGCGTGTCCACAACATCTGCTGGAACGGCACGTCCGCCGGCTGGCTCGGCTTTGCGCGGGACCGCGCCTTGTGTGCGGCCATTGAGCGGCGCACCGGCATTGCCGCCACCTCCTCGGTGCTGGCCCTCGACGCGCTTCTGCGCCGGGCGGGACTTCGCCGCATCGCCTTAGTCACGCCCTATCTCGACGCGGTTCAGGACCGCATCCTCGCCAATTTCACGGCCGAAGGCTACGACTGCGTGGCCGAAAGCCACGCGCGCGAGCAGGTGAACTTCGCCTTCGCAGAACTCAGCCAGGAGCGGATCGCGGCCGAGATCCGCCGCGTGGCCGCATCCCGGCCAGATGCCGTCATCGTCTTCTGCACCAACATGTGGGGTGCGCCGCTCGCTGAAACGCTTGAGCGCGAACTGGACATCCCCGTTCTCGACACGGTCGCAACCGCGCTCTGGGGCGCACTCTCCGCTGCGGGCGTGGACCCGTCAGGCGTGACGCGCTGGGGCCGGCTTTTCGCCTTCTGACCGTCCGCTGGCGGACGCCGCCAAGCCGCATCCGGTGGCCGGCAGCCGAGTTCTGCCGAGGTTCCGATTGCCAGCGAGGGGAGGGCGGCCGCCTCATCGGCGGGACGGCCGCGGGACAAGAGGGGCGCAGCGCTCATTCGGCACGCCGGCTGCCGCGCTTGGCGGCCGCATCCAGCAATTCTCGCGTATAGGGATGCTGCGCCGCCGCAAATATCGCCGCCTTTGCGCCTTCTTCAACGATGCGCCCGGCCTGCATCACCGCGATGCGGTCGGCGATGAAGCGCACCACCGCGAGATCGTGCGAAACGAACAGGATGGAGAGCCCAAGCTCGATGCGCAGGCGCTTCAGAAGGTTGAGGATCTGGGCCTGAACCGACACGTCGAGCGCCGAAACCGCCTCGTCGCAGATCAGCAGCTCCGGCTCGCAGGCCAGAGCGCGGGCGATGGCAACCCGCTGGCGCTGGCCGCCGGAGAGCTGGGCCGGAAAGCGCTTCGCCAGCGGGGGATCGAGCCCGACGCGATCGAGCAGCTCTGCCGCGCGTGCCTGGCGGGTTCGCGGCGTGCCGAGGCCGTGCACGATCATCGGCTCCATGACAGCGGCAATCACGCTCATGCTCGGGTTGAGCGACGAATAAGGGTCTTGGAACACCATCTGGGCGCGTTTCTTCAACTGTTTGCGCGCTCTCGCGTCCAGCATCGCCGGATCGACGCCGAAAAGCCGGATGCTGCCCCCGGTCGGACGGGCCAGCCCAAGGATCGTGCGCGCCAGGGTGGTCTTGCCCGATCCCGACTCTCCCACTAGGCCGAGGGACTCGCCCCGGCCGATCCGCAGATCGACGCGATCGAGCACGCCCACCGACCTGCCGGAGCCGGGAAAGGCGACGCTGAGCTGCCGCACGTCGAGAACGGCGTCGGACGACATGCCGGCGGTCATTGCGGCGAACCGGCGTCGCCGCCGGAAACCGTGGTTTCCAGCCATTCGACATCGCGATCGATCGGCGGAACCGAGCGCAGCAGAGCAAGCGTGTAGGGGTGGGTGGGCGCGTCGAGGACCGCCGCCACCGCGCCGCTTTCGACGACGCTTCCTTGCCGCATCACCAGAACGTCGTCGCAAAGTCCCCGCACGATCTCCAGGTCGTGGCTGATGAGCAGCAGCGCGGTCCGGTTCTCGCGACACAACTCGTCGAGGAGGTTGAGGATCGTCACCTGGGTCGTCACGTCGAGAGCCGTCGAGGGCTCGTCGGCGATCAGCACCTTCGGTTGGTGGGCAAGGGCCATGGCGATGGTGACGCGCTGGCGCATGCCGCCCGAAAACTCATGCGGATAGGCGCCGAGCCGCGACCTGGCGTCGTGAATCCGGACCTGGTCGAGCAACTCGACCGCACGCCGCCGCGCCTCGGCGTCACTGATGCGCGCGTGGGCGCGGATCGCCTCCGTCATCTGGGCCCCGATCCGCATGACCGGGTCGAGCGCCGTCATCGGATCCTGAAAGACGATCGCCACGTCGCGGCCGCGGACGGCTCGCATCGCCGGAGCCGTGGGATCGATCGTCGCGCCGCCGAGGCGGATGCTTCCCCCGGCGATCCGGAAGCCGGGCGGCAGCAGGCCGAGAAGGGCCAGGGCGGTGATCGACTTGCCGGACCCAGACTCGCCGACGATCGCCAGGCGTCCGCCGGCGCGAATGGTGAAGCCTATGCCGTGGACGACGCCCAAGTCGCGGCCTCCGACGCGACGAACGACGCGCAGCCCGTCGACCGCGATCGCTTCTGGCCCGCCGCTCAAACCACGCTCCGCCGCGGGTCGGCGGCTTCCGCGAGGGCGTCGCCGAGCAGGTTGAACCCGACGACCGTCAGCACGATCGCCAGCGACGGGAAGAGCACGAGGAAGGGCGCCATGCCGATATAGGCCTTCGCTTCGGCGATCATCAGGCCGAGAGCCGGCCGCGGCGGCTGCACGCCCAGTCCGAGGAAGGAGAGCCCGGCCTCGATCAGCACGGCGAAGGAAAGCGAGACCGAGGCCTGCACCACGAGGCTGTTGACCATGTTGGGCAGCAGGTGCCGGAACAGCCGGCGGCCGAAGCCGCAGCCCATGATCTCGGTGGCGGCCATGAACGGCAGCCCGCATAGCCGCATTCCTTGCGCGCGCGCCAGACGCGCGAAGATCGGCACGTTGGCGAAGGCCACCGCGAAGACGATTCCCGTCGCGCCGCGTCCGAAGGCGACGGCGATGGCTATCGCGAGGACAAGCACGGGAAAGGCGAGCAGCGCGTCGATCACGCGCATGGCGATGCGGTCCCACCAGCCGCCGGCCATCGCGGCCGTCGCGCCGACGACCACGCCGAGCGATCCGCCAAGCGCCACCGCGCCGACCGCCAGGCCGAGCGAGATGCGAAGGCCGAACAGCACCCGGCTCAGCACGTCGCGGCCGAGATTGTCGGTGCCGAACGGGTGCCCGGCCGTCGGAGGCTGGAGAATGGTCGCGGGCGTCAGCTGCTGCGCCAGCGGGTCGTAGGGGGCGAACCGCCAGGCCAGCACCGCGCAGGCGGTCACCAGCCCGAGCAGGACGATGCCGGCCGCACCCATGGGCAGCCGGGCGGTGCCCGCAAGCAGAGCGAGGAAACGACGCATGCTACCCGATCCGCTCCGCGCGGATGCGAGGGTCGAGCGCCGCATAGAGGACGTCCGTGAGCGCGTTGATCAGAACGTAGATCAGGGACGTGACGAGCACGGCGCCCTGCACGACCGGATAGTCGCGCTGGTTGATGTTGTCGATCATCAGCCGGCCCAGCCCAGGGATGGCGAAGATCGTCTCCACGATCACCGCGCCGGAAAGCAGGATTCCGGCCTCGATGCCGGCGATCGTGACGAAGGGGATGAGGGCGTTGCGGGCCGCGTGCCGGTAGACGACGCGTCCTTCGGCGATGCCCTTGGCGCGGGCGGCGCGGATATAGTCATGCCCGAGCTCGTCGAGCACGCTGCGGCGCATGACGCGCACCAGCACGCCGGCCGAAACGAGACCGAGCGTCAGGCTTGGAAGAGCAAGCGATCGGAGATGCGCCAGCGGGTTCTCGCCGATCGGCACGAAGCCGGTGGTCGGCAGCACATGCAGCGTCACGGCGAACACGTAGATGAGCGCGATCGCCAGCACGAAAGGCGGGGTCGAGATGCCGACGATCGACAGGAGCGTGATGCCGATGTCGCCGAGCCGTCCGGCCCGCCGCGCGGCGGCGATGCCGGCGGGAACGCTCACGAGGAGGCCGATCGCGAGCGCGAACACGGCGAGCTCGGCGGTGACCGGGAAGGCGCGGGCGATCATGCCGGTGACCGGCAGGCCGGTCCGCAGGCTCACGCCGAGATCGCCGACCAGGGCATGGCTGAGCCAGATGCCGTACTGTTCGACGACGGGGCGATCGAGGCCCAGGGCGGCGCGGCTGCGGGCGATCTGCGCGGGATCGAGGATGTCCAGGCCTCCGAGGATGAGCACGGGATCGCCCGGAATGACGCGCAGCAGCACGAATACGATCGTCGCCACCCCGAAAAGCACGGCGACGAGATCGACCGCCCGGCGCCCCAGGCGCCGGGCATAGGGGGACCAGTGCCGGCCGCTCCTCATCTCACTCGACGGAGACCGTCGCCGCGCGGAGGCGGACGTCCCCGTAATTCACGAAGCCTTTCACCGTGTCGCGCATCGCGCGTATCTCCGTGGGGACGCTGATCCAGACATGCGGCGAGTCCGCGACGATCAGCTTCTGCGCCTCCGCATAGAGCGCCTTGCGCCCGTCGATGCCCTGAGCCGTGCCGGCCTTCGCGAGGAGATCGTCGACCTGCGGGTTGGCGTATTTGCCGAAGTTGTTGCCGCCGCTGCTGGTGAAGAAGCTCGGCATGGCAAGCGCCTCGTCGATGCGCCCGGACCAATCGATGAGCAGGGCGGTGAACTTGCCGGCGAAGAGCTGGTCGAGGACGGCGCCGATGTCCTTCCCGTCGAGATTCACGCGGATGCCGATGGCGCCGAGCTGCGCCTGCATCGCTTGAGCCATGCCGTCGAAGGGCGACTCCGCCGGATAGGTGAGGCTGAACTCGAAACCGTCGGCCATGCCGCCGTCGGCCAGCTCTTTCTTGGCCGCGTCGATCCGCGCCGCGCTGCCGGCGAAGCCGCTCGTCCCGATGGAGGCATCGTACGCCCAGGATCCGGGAGCGATCGGACCGAGCGCTGCGGCCCCGTGGCCGAAGGTGACGGTGTCGATGATGGTTTGCCGATCGATGCCGAGCTGGACGGCGCGGCGCAGGTGCGGATTGTCGAACGGCTTCATCTGGCATTGGAACATGATGTAGTTCCAGCCGAGCGTCGGCGTTTCCACGACGCTCAGCCCGGCGGTTTTCGCCAGGGCGGTCGCCAGGGCGATCGGCGCCTCGTAGAGGAAGTCGATTTCCCCGTTCTGCAAGGCCAGCGACGCGGTTTCGTTGTCCGGCAGCACGCTCCACACGACCTTGTCCAGGTAGGGAAGCAGGACGCCGGCTTCGTCCTTGCGCCAGTAGTCGGGGTTTTTCGCCAACACCAGCTCGCGGCCGGGATCGAAGCTCTCCACCTTGAACGGGCCGCTGCCGACCGGCATGCGCCCGAACGCGTCGGCGGAAGCGGCGTAGGCCTTCGGCGAGACGACCGACGCATATTGCTGGGTGAACTGGACGAGGATGGTCGGGAACGCGGTCGAGCAGCGAACCTCCACCGTGTCGGGGTCGATGACGACCACACTCGAGATCGGCTCGAACTGGCTGCCGAAATTCGAGGTTTTCATCTTCTCGATCGCGTATTTCGCCGCCTCGGCGTCGAAGGCCGTGCCGTCGCTGAAGACGACGCCCCGGCGCAGGCGGAAGCGCCAGGTCTTGTCGTCGACCTGTTCCCAACTTTCCGCCAAGGCGGGCGCCGGCACGAAATCCGGCCCGTAGGTCACCAGCGTGTCGAAGATGTTGATCACGGCGTTGTAGTCGAGGCGGCCGATCTTCTTATACGGGTCGAGGCTGGAGAAGTTCTCCGGCACGCCGATCCGCAGCGTTCCGCCGGCCTTTGCCGAGGCGGAGGAAGCGTGAAGCGTCAGGGAGCCGCCCATGAGGGCAGCGGTGGACAAGGCAAGGCGCTCAAGAAACCGGCGCCGATCCATTTCAGCAGTCATCTGTTCCCACCTTTTTGTTATACGTCCAAGCGAAGTTCAGGATTCCCGAAAAAGCTCCATCGACGTGCAGCGCACGCTCCCGCCGCCCATCGTGAAGAGGCGGTAGCTGGGGTCGTAGACCTCGATGCCGTTCGCGCGCAGGCGCTCGTTCAGCTCGCCGTTCTCGCGCGGCGAGACGACCCGGTCGCCGCCCAGCGACAGCAGGTTGCAGCCGGCCTGCGACGCGTTCTTGAAACTCACCGGGACGAGCTCGATCCCGTGACCGCGAAGCCAGGCCTGCGTGCCATCGTCCATGACGTCGAGGCAGGCCGCGGCGATGCCGTCCGAAACCATCGAGAACAACGTGTCGTAGTGAAGGAAGTGGTCGGAGAAGGGGACGAGCCGGGTCTCCCAGCCCTCCGCCTCGAACCACCCCGCGAAGGTGCGGGCGCCGTCGAGGTCGGTGCGCACGCCCGAATAGCCGATCAGCAGCAGCCCGGGCCGGATGACGTGGATGTCGCCGCCTTCGAGCTTGCCCTTCGTGCACCAGCGCCACACCGGAACGCCGGCCTCTTGGTAGAAGGTGATGACGGAGGCGTATTCGCCGCGTCGCGTCTCCGCCTGCAGCATGAGATGCGCGACGCCCCACGGGGTCATCTGGCTGGAATCGCGCGTGTAGCATTGGTAGGGCAGGTGGGGTTCCGCTGCGAGATAGTGGCGGCGGACGCCCGCCTGGTCGAGAGCGTCCTCGAACTCGCGGTGCTGGGCCCGGATATCGTCGATGTTCAACTCGACCCGGTTGTCCAGGGTTTCCCGCGACGCGCGGTTGACCGGGTTCCAGCGGTAATGCTCGGGGTGGCACAGCAGCACGTCGCGCAGGACGCCGGTCGCGGAGGAAAGCCCCCAGGCTGAAAGCGTGTACGTCGTCGGCTGCGTGGCGGTGGCGGGGGTCAAACCGTTTCTCCGATCAGGCTCACATGCGCCGCGACGATGCGCCAGCCCTCCGGCATGTGGACGAGGCTCTTCATCTCGCGGCCGACGCGTTCGTGCCCCTCGCGCCAGTATTCGGAACTCGCGGTGGCGAACGCCGTGCCGAACGTCGTGATGACGGTGTTCTCGAGCCGCCGCTTGAAAGGGCCGGTGCGGCGGGCGCGGCGGAAATCGGCGATCGCCTGCCAGCCGTAGAGGTCTTCGCCGACGCCGAAGCGCACGGCGTGCGGCGATTGCCAGAACAGCTCCTCCAGGACCGGCACGTCGTTGGCGAGCAGCGCCGCCTCGTAGCGGTCGAAGACCGCGCGGACCTCCGAGACGATCTCCGGCCGGTTCACCTCAGGCATCGCCCTGCTCCCCGCCCAGGCCGAGCCCGTCGCTGAACCCGTTCTGCTCAAGATGCAGCACGGCATCGAGAACCAGGTCTTCGCGGCCTGCACGCGCCATGAGCTGCACGCCGACCGGCATGCCCGACGCCCCGCGGCGCGGCGCGACCGCGATCGGCGTGCCGAGGATGGTCAGAGGCTGCACGAACAGCCCGAGCGCGAGCCGGGCCGGCAGTTCGCTGTCTTCGACCTTCAGGCTTTCGGCTCCGACGGGCGGAGCGATGCAGGGCGTCGCCGGGAAAACGATCAGGTCGTACCGGTTCAAGATCGGGGCCATCGCGCCGGCAAACCATCGGCGGAAGCGCTGCGCCTGCAGGTACCAGTGGGCGGGGAGCAGGGCGCCGGCGAACAGGCGGTCGCGAATGAGCGGGCCAACCGCGAAAGGGTCTGCGGCCAGCTGGTGGCGATGCAGGTTGCCGGCTTCCGCATTGGTGATCAGGAAGCCGGCGGCCCGAGCGCGGCCGGCTTCAGGCAGTTCCACGGTTTCCCGCGCGCCGAGCAGCGCCGCTGCCGCCTCCACCGCGCCCCTGGCGTCGGCATCGAGCGGCGCGCCGAAGTAACCCCGTGCGACGCCGATCCGCAGGCCCGCGGCGAGGGTCGGCCTGCACTGGGACTTGGGGAA
>CAXTCF010000114.1:0-12776 GCA_964242945.1 uncultured Rhizobiaceae bacterium
CCGCAATGGTCCTCGTCCAACGCATCGCCAGACAATTATGAAACGGGGTCTTAGAGGAACCAAAGGACGGGATCTGAACTTAAGCTTGAGATAACATAATCTTATCGAGCCCCAGGCGGCGTGGCTCCCCCGGCCTCATGGTTCGTCATGCTTCCCCAGCATCTTCCTCTTTCCGGTTCTGAGTCCCCTCCAGCGCAAGAGAGAAGCCTGGATGTCAGCCCGAGTCTGCTTCGGGCGATCCACCACGCCGGCATCTCGGTCTATTGCCAGGATCGCGACCGCACGATCCTCTGGGCGCAGAACATCCCCTCCTTCTGGGCTGCCGGGCGCATCGTCGGGCTGAAGGACGAAGACTTCCTGTCCCCTGCCGAGGCCGGGCGCCTCGCAAGCGTCAAGGAGCGCGTGATCGCCTCCGCGCGCGGCGAAAACTGCGAGATCTCCATCGAGGATGCCGACGGCACCCACTGGTTCGATGTCTGGATCGACCTTGAACCCAAAGGCGGAACCGGACACGACTGCGTGCTCACCACGGCCGTGGAAACCACCGAGCACAAGCATCGGGAGCAGACGCTGAAAACCCTGCTGCGCGAGGTGAGCCACCGTTCCAAGAACCTGCTCGCCATCATCCAGAGCATCGCCACGCAGACGGGCCGCTATTCCGGCTCGATCGAGGTTTTCCTGTCCCGGTTTCGCGGCCGCCTGCAGTCGCTTGCGGCCTCGCAGGACCTGGTGACGCTTTCCAACTGGCGCGGCGCGGATCTCCGGGAACTGATCTCCAATCAGGTCGGCCGCTATGCCGCCGACCCGCGCAACGCCGTCCACTTCAGCGGCGCCAACCCATACCTGAACCCGAACGCCGCGCTTCACGTCGGCCTGGCATTGCATGAGCTCGCCGTGAACTCGGTGAGCTATGGCGCGCTCTCGCAACCCGGCGGCTCAATCGAGATCGAGGCTGCCCACAGCCTCAATGCCGAAGGGCAGAAGGTATTGCGGTTGAACTGGCGGGAACCGATCCCTGCTCCCGCCGACGAAAAGATCGAAAAGCGCTTCGGCAGCGTGGCGCTGGAGCGCGTCGTGCCGGCCTCGCTCAAGGGCGAAGCCCACCTGGAAATCGGCTCAGGCCGCTTGCAATACACGTTGATCGTGCCGGCAGGCACTGCCGGGCTCGACTAGAGCATCAGCCCCGATAGCGCGCAGCGGCTTTCGGAGAAGCCGACGCCGTAGTTGAGTCGGCCGTCAAAACGGCAGCAAGAAAAAAGCCGGCCTCGCGGCCGGCTTGAAGAAAAGGAGAGACGGAGGGGGATTCGTCATTCTCCAAGGTGACGGTTGCCGCAAGGGGTGGGGTTGAGGGGAAGCAGCAACCGCGTCACTGGGGGCCAGAACAGGCGGAGAAACCAAATGTTCCACTTTCGGTGAAAAAAATCCGGCGGGCCTGGCGGAACCGCAGATAATCGGCAACGTTCTTCTTCAAAGCGGGATACGCTACGGCAAGATAGCGGCGCAGGGGAGGGAAGATGATCACCGAGATCCAGAATTTCGAGAACGCGGCAAGGATCGCCACGGCTGATGCTCTGCTTTTCGACGGAGAGAGTGCTCCTGCAAGCCCCGCCCTTCTGCGTTGGTTCACCACAAAGTGCATTGCATTCTTCATGGTTTGGCGCGGTGTTGCGGGTCTGAAGGTCGGCTGATCCGCCGCTTTTTGGGTCGATAGAAAGACTAGAGATTACCGGCTTTTTGAAAGGCCAGTGTAAGGTAAGTAGCCGAATTAGCTCTGGACCACGTGTTTCCGGATGCTAATTGGGTAGAAGGGGACGACATCCTAAAGCGAGAGGAAAACAGCCTATGAAGAAGACAATGCTTGCCCTGGCAACGGTGGCATCCCTGGCAGGGGCCGGATGCACCACCGCCGAGCAGGGCGCCGTGGTCGGCGGCCTCGGCGGCGCGGCCGTCGGCCAGCTTGCCGGCGGCGATACCAAGAGCACGCTGATCGGTGCTGGTGCCGGTGCGATCGGCGGATACCTGATCGGCCGCGCGATCGATGATCGTCCGGGCTATTGCCAGCAATATGACCGGCGGACGGGCCGTCCTTACGGCCGCCCCTATCAGTGCTGACCAGCCAGCTCGCAGTCTAAGAAAAAAGGGCCCTTTGTCGGGGCCCTTTTGTTTTGATGCAATCTTCTATGCTTTCAGACTCAACGATGCATGGCGATCGAGCCAACAGCCGGTCAGTCAATCTTCGCGACGTCTTCAGCTGAGGCTACAAGTCAACGCCTGAGAAGAACCCCGGCTCCTCATCGATCTAAGACGAAGCCGAAGCGCTCTGTCGAAAACCGATCAGGCCGCGATCTGCATGGCGCCGGGACCGGGAATGGCGCCGGGCGGGCATTTGCCCAGGATGATCATGCCGAGCACCTCGTCCTGCGTCACGTCGCGGGTGTAGGCGGTGCCGACCACGCGACCGTTCTTCATCACGCAAACGCGGTCGGCCAGGTCGAACACGTCGTGGATGTCGTGGGAAATCAGGAAGATGCCGATGCCGTCGGCCTTCAGCTGCTTGGTCAACTCGCCGACCTGCGCCGTTTCCTGCGGACCGAGCGCCGCAGTCGGCTCGTCCATGATCAGGATGCGCGCGTTGAACAGGATGGCGCGGGCGATCGCCACGGACTGCCGCTGCCCGCCTGACAGGCCCTTCACCGGGTCCTTGAAGCGCTGGAAGCGCGGGTTGAGCCGGCCCATCACCTTGCGCGCTTCCGCCTCCATGGCGACGTCGTCCAGCGTTCCCCAGGGCGTCATCAACTCTCGGCCGAGAAAGAGGTTCGCGGCGGCGTCCACATTGTCGGCCAGCGCCAGGGTCTGGTAGATCGTCTCGATGCCGTAGCGCTTGGCGTCGCGCGGATTGGCGATCTGCGCCTCTTCCCCATTGACGAAGATCCTGCCTGCATCGCGCTTGTAGGCGCCGGACAGCGCCTTGATCAGCGTGGATTTGCCCGCGCCGTTGTGGCCGAGCAGCGCCACGACCTCGCCGGGAAACAGGTTGACCGAGGCATCGTCCACGGCGCGGATGCCGCCGAAGGCGATGGAGATGTTCTGCATGTCCACAAGCGGCGTGCGGATCGCGTCCATGATCGTTGCCCCTCACCCGACTCGGCGGCGGTAGATCGTATCCACCCACACCGCGAGCACCAGCACGATGCCGACCGCGATGCTTTGCAGCGTCGATTCCACGCCGAGCAGCGTCATGCCCGACGACAGAGACTGCATCAGCACCGCGCCGAGCATGGCGCCGGCGATGGTGCCGGAGCCGCCCGCGAGCGACGTGCCGCCGATCACCGCCGCGGCGATGGTGAGCAGTTCGTCCAGCGTGCCCTGCGCGTTGGTGGCGGCGTTGAGGCGCGCGGTGGAAACGGCGGAGGCGATTGCCGCGAGCAGGCCCATGAGGGCAAAGATCTTCACCGTGATCCAGCGGGTGCGGATGCCCGCTAGGTCGGCCGCTTCCGGGTTGCCGCCGATGGCGAAAACATAGCGGCCGAAGCGCGTGCGGTTCGACAGGAAGGTCATCACGATGCCGACCACGATCGCCATCAGCACGGGAATAGCGATGCCATGCGAAATCTTGAGCCCGCCGTCGGGAACCGGGATGCTGTTGGCCTGAGCGTAGCGGTTGGCAATGGCAGCCGGCCAGTAATAGGCGTTGGCGACCATCACGGCGCCGAGGATCACAACGCAGGCGACAACGCCGAGAAAGGTTTCGGCCCAGAGGGGACGCAGCGGGAACTTGAAGCGCAGCCGCTGGCGGCGCTCGTTGACGAGCATGAAGACCACCGCCGCGCAGGCGAGAAGGCCGACGACCCAGGAAGCAACCGCGCCGACCGCGCCTTCCGGCCCGCCGCCCATCAAGCGGAAGGTGGCGTCCATCGGTGCCACCGTGCGCCCGGTCGTCACCCACCATGCCGCACCGCGCCAGACCAGCAGGCCGCCGAGCGTGACGATGAAGGAGGGGATGCGGCCGTAGGCGATGAGAAACCCCTGAAAGGCGCCGATCAGCGTCCCCAGCAGGAGGCCGACGCCCAATGCGCCGATCCAGATCACCGGGCTGCCGAGTGCGATGCCGAACGTGCGCGGAAAAATTTCGGCCTGGAGCACGCCCATGATCATGCCGACGAAACCGAGGATCGAGCCCACCGACAGGTCGATGTTGCGCGTGACGATCACCAGCACCATGCCGGTCGCCATGATGGAGATCGAAGAGGACTGAACCGACAGGTTCCAAAGGTTGCGGGGCGTCAGAAAGAGTCCGTTGGACAGGACGTTGAAGACGATCCAGATGACCAGCAGCGCCGCGATCATGCCGAGCATGCGCGTGTCGAGCTCGGTCGCCTTGAAGAAGCGGGCGATGGCCCCAAGCTCCGCCGCGCGCGCGCGATCAACCGCCGGCGCGCTGGCCTGCATGCCGCCCGCCGGTGCCCCCGGCGCCGCGGAATTGGATGTCAACTCGCTCATCGCAGCCTCCCAGCGGCGTGCCTTGCGCCGGCTCCCGGCAGCCAAGGGCAGGCTTACTCTAGAAAAACGCCGCGGCTTTCGTCAAACCGCGGCGCTTCTTTCTTCTTTTTGGTCCTTAGGCGGTTAGCCAAATTCGCGTCAAAAGCCGCTCCGGCGAGTCGGCTGGCGGTACCGTCGAGAACCGGAGCGGAGCGTACCTCAGGGTACGTGAGCCTAGGTAAGCGCAGACGGTGCCGCCAGACGGCCGCCGAAGCGGACTTTTCACGCGAATTTTTTAGTTGCAGGCCGCGACGGAGCCCGCCTTCACGCCCTGGCAGACCACGTCCTTGGACACCCAGCCGGCCTCGATCGGGGCCTGGAGGTTGTCCTTGGTGACGGGGACGGGGGTCAGGAAAATCGAGTTGACCTCGTTGCCGCCGGGCGTGGTGAACTTCACCGCGTTCGGCACCTTGTCCAGCGTCGTGCCGCCGGCCAGCTGCGAAGCGATCGTAGCGGCGTTCTTGCCGAGTTCGCGCGCGTCCTTCCACACGGTCACGGTCTGGGTGCCGAGCGCCACGCGGTTCAGCGCGGCCTGATCGGCGTCCTGGCCGGAAACCGGCACGGTGCCGGCCAAGCCCTGCGCCTCAAGTGCGGCGATCGCGCCGCCGGCCGTGCCGTCGTTGGAGGCGACCACCGCGTCCACCTTGTTGTTGTTGGCGGTCAGGAACTGCTCCATGTTCTTCTGGGCGTTGGCCGGCAGCCAGCCGTCCGTGTAGGCCTCGCCGACATTCTTGACCTTGCCGGAGTCGATGGCTTCCTTGAGCACTTCCATCTGGCCGGAGAACAGGAAGTCGGCGTTCGGGTCGGCGCCGGAGCCCTTGATGAAGACGTAGTTGCCTTCCGGCTTCACCTTGAACACCTCGCGGGCTTCCATGCGGCCCACTTCCTTGTTGTCGAAGGTGAGGTAGAAGACGTCCTTGTTCTCGATCAGGCGGTCGTAGCCGACCACCGGAATGCCTTCGTCCAGCGCGCGCTGGACGGCCGGACCGATAGCGGAAGAGTCCTGCGCCAGGATGATCAGCGCGTTGGCGCCCTGGGAGATAAGGCTTTCCACGTCGGTCAGCTGCTTGGAGGCCGAGGACTGCGCGTCGGCCGAGATGTACTTGTCGCCGGCCGCCTCGATCGCCGCCTTCATCGCGGCTTCGTCGGTCTTCCAGCGCTCTTCCTGGAAGTTCGACCAGGAAACGCCGATCGTCTTGTCCTTGGCAAACGCCGTCGCACCGAACGCGAACGACAGCGCGACACCGGCACAAGCAGCCGCTGCAAACTTCTTCATGATTTCCTCCCTGCGCGCAAACGCGATGCGCGTGATGTGTTGCGGCCTTCTCCTAAAGGCCCCAAGCGAAAGCTCTTTTTTTCGAGCTTCGGAAAAAATGAATGACGGAAGCCCCTGCTTCTGTCAAGTTGCCCTAGGCAGGGCGTTGCAAAAGAGTTTCAGGGGTTGGAGGACCTCGGCGGCGCCTTTGCGGGAGGAAATCTGATGCAGTTCGCCGCCTTCGTCCGGGCGACTTCCGGCGTGGCCCATGTTTGACCTGCGCCGGCGCAACCGCGGGCTGGTCATCGCCGCGGTGCGGCGCTTGGCGCGGCCCTCCCGCACCGAGCTCGCCCAAGCCACGGGCCTGAGCGCGTCCACCATCTCGGCCATCGCGTCGGACCTTCTGGCGGAGCGCATCCTGCGGGAGCAGGCCGGCGGCGAAGGCGGTGCGGCCAAGCGCGGCCGCCCCCAGGTCTCGGTCGAACTCGACCCCACTGCCGCCGGCATCGTGGCCGTGACGCTGGCGCTCGACCACCTTTCGGCGGCCCTCATCGACTATTCCGGCGCGGTCGTCGGGCAAGCGGAAACCGAAATCCTGACGCAGCGCGCGACCCGCTCCGAACTGCTTCGGGCGGTCGTTGCAATCGTGCGGCAGGTCATGGGGGAGCAGGGCGACCGCGAAAAAATCCTGCGGGTCGTGCTCGCCGTGCAGGGCGTGGTGGACCGGAAAGGGCGCGGCATGCTGTGGTCGCCGATCACGCCGTGGCACGACATGCCTTTCGCGGAAGCGATCGAGGCGGAAACCGGGCTGCCCGCGACGGTCGAGAACGACTGCAACGTGATCGCCGCAGCGCTGCACGCCAGCGCCCCGGAACGATTCGGCGAGAATTTCCTGGCCGTCCTGCTTTCGCACGGCATCGGCATGGGGCTGGTGCTGGACGGAAAGCTGTTCGCGGGCGTGCGCTCCTCCGGCGCGGAGTTCGGCCACATGGTGTTTCAGCCGCACGGCGCGCTGTGCCGCTGCGGGCGGCGGGGCTGCGTGGAAGCCTATGCCGGCGACTATGCGATCCGCCGCCGGGCGCGCGGCGAGGACGAGAACACCGCCGCGCCCGTGGCGATGCAGCCGGGCGAGATGGAGGCGCTGGCGGAGCGCGCGCGCGGGGGCGAGGCCCAAGCGCATGCCGCCTTCGCACGAGCCGGCGAAGCGCTGGGCTTCGCGCTGGGCAGCGTGTTCGCGCTTGTCGATCCAACGCCCGTCGCCTTCGCGGGCGCCGGCGCCACCGCCTTCGGCCTGATCGAGCCCAGCCTGCGCGAGGCGCTTGGCGCCACTGCCGGCGGCGCGGGAGCGGAGTCCTTGCGCTTCAGCACGGAGCTTGACGAGATGCCCCTCATCCGGGCGGGATGCGCTGCCCGCGCGCTCCAAGCGGCAGACGAAATCACAGCCGTGCCGGGAGCGCTCGCCTCCTCTGCGCGGAAGCGGCAGATTGCCTGAAAGGAAGCAAGCGTGCACCTATCCCGACGCGCGATAACCAAAAGCCTGCTGGCTGCTTGTGTCTGGCCCGCTCTGCCCCAGGCGGCACCGGCGGCGGAAGGCGAGACGGCGCGCGCGGAAGCTGTCTTGCGCACCTGGTATCGGCTGGTGCTGGAACTGGTGCGTCACACGCCAACCTATTCGCCGCCCGTGGCAAGCCGCGCCTTCGCCTATCTCGGCGTGACCGCCTTTGAAACGGCGGCTTCCGGCAGCGCCAGGCTGCGCTCGCTGGCGGGTCAGCTGCACGGGCTGGAGCCGGTGCCGCAGCGCCCGAAGGACCAGGCCCTCGACGAGGGCGTGATCCTCCAGGCAGCGCTGGCGGCGACCGTGCGCAACTTCTTCGGCAACACCGGCCCGACCGGCCAGCGCGCCATCGCCGCCGCCGAAAAGAAGCTGCGCGCAAAAGCTGCCGCAGGCGTGCCGGACGACGTGGCGACGGCCAGCGAGACTTATGGGCGCGTGGTCGCAAACCATATCCTGGGCTGGTCCAGCGGGGATGGCGGGGCCTTCGTGGAGAACATGGGTTTTCCGCTCGCCTACAAGCTGGCCGAAGGCCCAGGGCATTGGGTTCCCACGAGCACCATCGCGCAGCAGCAGGCGCCGCTCCTGCCCGCGTGGGGAGAAAACCGCACTTTCGCCACCCCGGACGGCGCGACCTGCCCCCTGCCCCCGCCGATGGAATACACCACCTTCTTCAAACAGGCGGCAGAAGTCTATGAGACCGTGAACAGCTTGACGCCCGACCAGCGGGCGATCGCGCGTTTCTGGTCGGACGATCCGATGCTCTCACCCACCCCGCCGGGCCACTGGCTCTCCATCGCGCTTCAGGTGCTCGACGCGCAAAAAGCCGACCTGGAGCGGAGCGTCGATGTGCTGGCGCGCTTGGGGCTCGTGCTCGCCGATGCGTTCATCGCCTGCTGGAACGCGAAATACATCTACAACGCGATCCGCCCCGTCACCTACATCAAGCACCTGATCGACCCGAAATGGGAAGCGCTGCTGATCACCCCGCCCTTCCCTGAATACCCCAGCGGGCACAGCACGCAGTCGGGCGCTGCGGCAGTCGTGCTGGCCGCGCTGTTCGGCGAAGATTTCTCCTTCGAGGACCACACCCACGAGGCCGACGGACTGACCCCGCGCCGCTACAGGAATTTCTGGGAGGCGGCGGAGGAAGCCGGCATTTCGCGGCTCTACGGCGGCATCCATTTTCGCGAAGCGATCGACCGCGGCCTGGAGCAGGGGCGCTGCGTCGGTGCCTATGCCGTCAAGCTCCAGACGAGGGCTTAGAGTGCCGAACAAAACCGTAGGATCGGCGCCAAGCGCCCTCGTGGTTCGACAAGCTCACCATGAGGGCTGTTGGAACGCCGACGCTTTCTGCAACGCGGCAACAGGCGCCTGCCTCACAGCAGCCCTCATGGCGAGCCTGTCGAACCACGAGGGCGCTTGGCACGCGCGGATCAAGGGGGGTTTGTCGGGCACCCTTAGAACCTTGCGTTTCTTCAGCCTCGCCGGACTCATGCTTTCCAGCCTCCTTGCCGTTATTCGCCCGGCCGCAGCGCAGGATGCGCCGATTCCGAAGTTCATCGAGGAAGGGGCGAGCGCGGGCATCCACAGCGTGTATTCCGGCGGCTGGGAATACATGGTGGGCGGCGGGGCCGCGAGCTTCGACTGCAACGGCGACGGCTTTCCCGAACTCTTTTTGTCGGGCGGCGACGGGCGCTCCACGCTCTACCGCAACGCGTCGGAACGCGGCGGGCCGCTGCGCTTCGCTCCCGCGCAGGCAAGCGGGCTGGAGCTTGACGGCGTAACGGGCGCCTATCCACTCGATGTGGACGGCGACGGCATCACCGATCTTTTGCTCCTGCGCGTCGGCGAGAACATGGCGATGAAGGGCTTAGGCGCATGCCGCTTCGAGCGCGCCAACGAGGCGTGGAACTTTGACGGAGGCGACGCCTGGTCCGTCGCGCTGGCCGCCACCTGGGAAAAGGGCGCGGACTGGCCCACGGTCGCGGTCGGCAACTACATCGACCGCAGGCAGGATATGTTTCCGTGGGGCACCTGCACGGACAACTGGCTGCACCGCCCGGACGCGAAAACCCGCCGTTTCGCCCCGCCGCTGGCGCTAAAACCCAGCTTCTGCGCGCTTTCCATGCTGTTCACCGATTGGAACCGCTCCGGCACGCCCGCTTTGCGCGTGTCCAACGACCGCGAATACTACAAAGGCGGGCAGGAGCAACTCTGGCGCGTGGAGCCGGGCCAGGCGCCGACGCTCTACACGGCAGCCGAGGGCTGGAAGTACCTGCGCATCTGGGGGATGGGGATCGCCAGCTACGACCTGAACTTCGACGGCTTTCCCGAATACTTCCTGACCAGCATGGCCGACAACAAGCTCCAGACGCTGGCCGACGCTAGCAGCACCGCGCGGAAACCCGCCTACAACGATCTGGCCTTCGCCAAGGGCGTCGCCGCGGCCCGGCCCTATACGGGCGGCGAGGTCAAGCCGAGCACCGCCTGGCACGCGCAGTTCGAGGACGTCAACAACGACGGGCTGGCCGACCTCTTCGTGGCGAAGGGCAACGTTTCGGAAATGCCGGACTTCGCCATGCGCGACCCGAACAACCTTCTCCTGCAGGAAAAAGACGGCAAATTCCGCGAGGTGGGCGCTGAAGCCGGCGTGGCGAGCATGCAAACGGCGCGGGGCGCGGCGCTGGCGGACTTCAACCTGGATGGGCTGATCGACCTCGTTGTGGTCAACCGCGGGAAAGAAGCGGGACTCTGGCGCAACGCCACCTCCAGTGCCGGCCATTGGATCGAAGTGAAGCCGGAGCAGGCCGGTTCGAACCGCGATGCGGTCGGCGGCTGGATCGAGGTGAAGCGCGGCGGGATCACCGAGCGGCGCGAGATCACGGTCGGCGGCGGCCATGCCGGCGGCCAGCTGGGCTGGCGCCATTTCGGCCTGGGCGGCGCGAAGCAAGCGGAGATCAGCGTGATCTGGCCGGACGGCACGCGCAGCCCGCCCTTTGCCGTTTCCGCGGATCAGTTCGTGGTGGTGGAGCGGGACGCCGCAACGCCGCGCGTCTGGATGCCGAAACGTTGAAGAAGGGGAACATTCATAGAACTCTGGAACTGCTCCGTCAGATTGTGCGTGCGCCCCCTCCACCGCCTTCGGCGGTTCCTGCCGGCCCTCCGCATGGCTCCGGGCGTTCGAAGCTCAAGAAGCCATCCCTATGGCTTCTTGCCGGCTTCCACCCGTCGCTTCTCACCCCCCGTAAACGGGGGAGGATCAACGGATGTACAAGCCGCGACGCTGGCTCCTCCCCTGCGGAGCGGGGGAAGGGAACCGCCGAAGGCGGTGGAGGGGGCGCACGCAGCGCAAAGGTGATTTGCTGCCTGCTGCTCTGGGCTGCCCTCCCCGGCACCGCACGGGCCGGATGGAAAGCGGCAGAGCGCGAGGAGTTCTATGCGATCACCGGCAGCACCGGACCGGAACTCTACGCCTCCATCGGCGAGCGCGGGCCGAAAGTCGGCGTCGGCCGGGCCATCGCCTTCACGGACTTCCAGCTCACCTGGACGCGCGCCTATCAGGTGCGCGACGGCGCCTGCGTGCTGGCTTCGGCCAAGCCGAAGCTCACGATCACCACCCGCCTGCCGAAGCCTTCGGCCAAGCTGCCGCCGCAGGTGCGCCGCAACTGGGATGTGTTCGCCGCTCGCGTGCGGGCGCATGAGAAGGTGCATGCGCGGTTCATCGTCGAGATGGTCGAAAAAATCGAGGCGGCAACGGTCGGCTTGTCCGTGCCCGAAGACCCGGCTTGCCGGAAAATCCGGCAAGCGATGACCGAGCGGCTGTCGGCGCTTTCCCTGGAACAGCGGCAGCGGAGCCGCGACTTCGACCGGAGCGAGCTGCGCGCGGGCGGCACCGTGCAACAATTCGTGCTTGCGCTGGTCAACGGCGGATAGAATAAATCCCTTCGCCAAAGCAGCCGAACCGGCCCGTGCGATTCGCGAGGCGCGGCTTCGGAGATGCAGCCGGCCGGTTCCATCGCTTGGAGAGAACGCATGGTCACTTGGCGCGACGGCGCAATCCCCAATCCTCGTGCGGCCTCGGACGACGCGGTACGGAACGCGGAAAAGGCGCTGCGCGTGCCGCTTCCCGCCGACTTCCTGGCGGTCGCGCGCACCCGTCAGGGCGCGGCGCCGGAGCCGGCCGGGGTGGACCTGCCGAACGGTTTCAGGACCGATGTGGACTGTCTCCTGCACTTCGAGGACTCGCCTTTCGTCAGCAACATCCTCGCGGCTCGTTTCCCGGTGTTGAAGGTGCTGCCCAAAGGCGTCATACCGTTCGCGCGTGATGTCGGGGGCGACCTGTTCTGCTTCAACTACCGCGAGGACTACGACGCGCCGAGCGTCGTGTTCTGGAGCGTGGACACTGGAATGGTCCCGCTGGCGGCAAACTTCACGGGCTTCCTCGCCATGCTTCACGACTGAACCGAGCAGGCCGCCCGCTCCGTATCCCAGCCATTTCATCCCTGCTGCGGCGAAACCTCCGAAAGCAGTTTCAGCGGCGGCTGCGAGATCGGGCGCCTGCCTTTGGGCTTGAAGCGTCCGTCATGGTAGTCCGCGAGGTAGCCGCTGTGGCGCGGCCGCGCGAGGCGCGGGTGCTTGAAGAAGGCAAGCGCGGGAACCGTTGCGCCATCCGCTTTGACGACATCGATCATCCGGCGGAAATTGCCGGGTGAACCAACTTCCTCGCTTTTATCCACCACCGCCAGCGCTTCCGGCGACACGTCGTAAAGCTCGCCGCGCACGCGCAAGCCGCGGCCGGGGCTGTCCAGCATCATCGGCCCGAAAATGCCGCCGGCCACGAACATCGGAAAGGCCTGCGCAGTCTGCGCCAGCCCGTGGAACTGTGTATTCTTCAACTTGTCTGCCATAGGGAAGCCGCGCTTCAGCGTGCCGAACACGAAGATCAATGCCATCGACCTGAGTTGGGATCGGCCCCGCACGATTGCGCCGGGGCGCGACTCTTTGCGCAATGGGGCTTCCGTTCGATCGGGGGGCGAAAAAAATTGATCCACACCCTTTGCGCCCTCGGCTACCTTCCGCTGGCTTTTTCCATGCGGGACGCGGTTCGCGACGGCGGGTTCGTGGGAAGAAGACGGTGCCGGGTGGATGCGCTAGAGCATGGTGGGATTTGAAGGAATCGCCTGTGCTGCGGCAAGGGCTGTTGTGTGTTTCTTGGTTCTGGCGGGGTTGGAGGCCTGTCGGGATGAGCAAAGCCTATTCGATGGATCTTCGTGAGCGCGTTGTTTGTGCGGTTGGGGTGGAGGGCTTGTCGCGGCGGAAGGCAGCGGCGCGGTTTGGGGTTGCGCCCAGCACGGCGGTCAACTGGCTGAAGCGTGGGATTGGGATTGCCCCGGTTTTGTGGACACCGAGATTGCTCTTGCATGAGGT
>CAXTCF010000115.1:0-12652 GCA_964242945.1 uncultured Rhizobiaceae bacterium
CCAACAAAAAACGCTACGTTTGTTGGAGGGAAGGGACCGAGAACTAAACTTCTCTAGTGGTGAAGTGGAACGAGTCTGGGTCTCGGCCTCTGCTTTCACCAGTAGATCTGAACCAGCGTTCAGATTCTTTGACTTTCAGAAACAGCCATTAAGGACCTTTTTCCAAGATTGAGCAGGAATGTGTGTTGCGCAACAATCTGCTACCTTCATCTGCAGCACTATCAAACTGCTGTAGTTAGAACATGTCGACGCTGGACGTCGGCGCGCAGCAGCATGCCGAAGAGGTCGCGCGGCTCGTCGGGATCAGCGAGCAGATCGAGTTCCTCGTAGAACGGAGCCTGCTGCAGGCGGGCGCGGACATAACGGAGTGCCGCAAAGTCCTCGATGGCGAAGCCGACGGAATCGAAAAGGGTGACTTCGCGCGCGTCGACGCGGCCGGGGCGGCGGCCGGCGATCACCTCCCAGAGTTCGGACACCGGATGGTCGGAAGCGAGCTGCTGGATCTCGCCCTCGACGCGGGTTTGGGGCGTGTATTCCACGGTGATCGACGAGCGCAGGAGGATGTCGCGCTGCAGCTCCGTCTTGCCGGGGCAATCGCCGCCGACCGCGTTGATGTGGACGCCTTCGCCGACCATGTTGTCGGACAGAACAGTTGCGAACTGCTTGTCGGCCGTCGCGGTGGTGATGATGCGGGCGCCCTCCACCGCCTCCTGCGCGCTGCCGCATGTCGTGACGTTGAGGCCGAAACCTTCCAGGTTTTGAGCACATCGGCGAGTCGCCGCGGGATCGATGTCGAAGAGCCTGACCTCGCGGATGTCGGCGAGGGCCTTGAAGGCGAGTGCCTGGAACTCCGACTGCGCTCCGTTGCCGATCAGCGCCATGCAGCGCGCCCCCGGCGGCGCAAGGTATCGGGCGGCGAGCGCCGAGGTCGCGGCTGTGCGCAGCGCGGTGAGCAGGGTCATTTCGGCGAACAATAGGGGATAGCCGCTGCCGACATCTGCGAGCACGCCGAAGGCCGTTACGGTCTGGCGGCCGCTGCGCGTATTGAGCGGATGGCCGTTGACGTATTTGAAGCCGTAGAGCGTGCCGTCGCTGGCGGGCATCAGCTCGATCACGCCTTCCGCGCTATGGGAAGCGAGACGCGGCGTCTTGGTGAACTCCTCCCAGCGCAGGAAATCCGCCTCGATCGTGGCCGCAAGCTCCACCAGGAAGTGCTCGATGCCGGTGGCGAGCACCAGCTTCATCATGTTGTCGACGCTGACGAACGGCACAATGTTGAGTTTCGGCGCAAGCATCTCAGAAGCTCCGTGTCGGGCGGTCGAGCACTTGACGGCCCATCAGGCTGGCACAGAGATCGGCCATCAGGATCGCGGTGCGGCCGCGATCGTCGAGGAAGGGATTGAGCTCGACGAGGTCGAGCGAGGCGACGAGGCCGCTGTCATGCAGCATCTCCATGACGAGATGCGCTTCACGGAAGGTTGCGCCCCCCGGCACGGTCGTGCCGACGGCCGGCGCGATGACGGGATCCAGGAAGTCCACGTCCAGGCTGACATGGAGGAGACCATCCTCGGCGGCGACGCGTGCGAGGAAGCCACGCAGAAGCGGCGCCACACCCGCCTCATCGATGGCCCGCATGTCGTGGACCGTGGCGCCGCATTCCCGGAGGCTAGCACGCTCGGCGGGATCGACGCTGCGGAGTCCTATCAGGCAGAGCCGCGCTGGCTCGATCGGAGCGGCGAATGTTGGGAACCAGCCGGCAAAGCCCTCGCGGCCGCAGGCATAGGCGAGCGGAACGCCGTGGAGGTGGCCGCTGCGGGTCGAGTCGAGCGTGTGGAAGTCTGAATGGGCATCGAGCCACAGCACGAACAGCGGCCGTCCGGCCTCCGCCGCGCGGCGCGCCATGCCGGCCAGCGTGCCGGCCGAAACGCTGTGGTCGCCGCCAAGAAAGATCGGCATCGCA
The DNA here is from genome assembly GCA_964242945.1 of uncultured Rhizobiaceae bacterium. Classification (GTDB taxonomy): domain Bacteria; phylum Pseudomonadota; class Alphaproteobacteria; order Rhizobiales; family Rhizobiaceae; genus Mesorhizobium_B. The sequence continues at coordinate 1,961 of CAXTCF010000115.1, forward strand.
CCGTCGCCTGCGGCGTAAGCGGCTTCTGCAATCGCCGCAGTCCAAGCGGCAACCTGCGGCAGGGCCTTGAGCGCCGGGTTGGGATGGGCAGCACTTTGGGTGACCGGCGCCGGGCGGGCGAGCGAGCCGAGGTCGTGAAGATCGTGGCCCAGTTCTCGCAGGTTGGAAACCAGGCCCGCCGCGCGCAGCGCGCTCGGTCCCATCTCGCAGCCCATGCGGCCCGAGCCCTCCTCGACCGGCAGTCCAAGCAGGTTGCAGCGCAAGTTCTCTTTCCTCCCCGACCGCGGCATCCTTGCCGTCGCGGCCGGTGAAGAAAAGCGGCCACCTTGGCCGAGCCACTGAGATCATTTACCAGACTGGAAGGCATCGATTACCAAAACGGGCGATCAATGGACGCGACGGACGAACAGCTCCTGGCCCTGCTGCGCCATGATGCGCGCCGGGGAATCTCCGAACTCGCAGGCACGCTAGGCCTAAGCCGGGCTACCGTGCGCTCGCGGCTGCGGCGTCTTGAGGAGACCGGCGTCGTGCTCGGCTACACCGTGGTCCTCGGCGTCGAGGCGGAGCGGCCGGTGCGCGGCATCATGTTGATCGAGGTGGAGGGGATTGCGGCGGATAAGGTGGTGCGCAAGCTCTCGGGCATGGCCGAGGTTTTCGCGGTCCACACCACCAACGGGCGCTGGGATCTCGTGGTGGAGCTCGGCACCGGTTCACTCGCCGAATTTGACGCCGTGCTGCGACGGGTCAGACAGATACCGGGGATCGCGAACACCGAAACGAACCTTCTCCTCGCCACGCCACGCTCGACCGCGACGTTCGGACGCTGAACAGCGTTTCGGGCCGACGGCAGCCAGTCGTCGCAGGCAAGCCTTCAGGTCCAGCTTTCCGCTTCCTCGCGCGAAAGCGGTGCAGGTCGAGCGTCCTCTCCGCCCGTTGCGGCGTGCAACGGCGCATCGCCGGCGATCGAGGCCGATAGGGCGAACACCGATTTCGCGAAACTCAGGTCCAGCCGGGGCCGCCGCTTCTCAATGATCGCGCGGCATAGGTCGACAAGCCCGACAATGCGGTAGTCGGCCACTTGCGCGCCGTCGCCCAAAGTGCGGTTCGGTTTGCCGAAGGCGAAGCGGCGGATGTCTAGCCCCTCCGGCTCGGCGCCTGGGCGGCTGATCGTCGGCGCGTCGCCGAACCAGTTAGGGTCGGGCAGGCGGAGTGTGCCTTCCGTGCCGCAGATTTCGAGATGAGGCAGCGAGTGGCTCCAGACATCCCAGCTCGCGGAGAACATCCCGTTGCAGCCGTTGCGGAACTTCAGGAGGGCGTGAACGGTGGTGTCCACCTCGATGGCAAGCGCTTGACCCGCCTTCGCCCCCTTTGCCACGGCCCGGCTGCCAAGGCCTCGGGATCGATGCACGGCGACACTTTCCACAGGGCCGAGCAGGCTCGCCATTGCCGCGAGATAGTATGGGCCCATGTCGACCACGGGACCGCCGTCAGCGCGAAAGAAGGTTTGCGGATTCGGATGCCAAGCTTCCATCCCGCGATCCATGATCGCCGCGTGGACGCTGACGGGGCGCCCGATAAGCCCTGTATCGACTGCGGCGCGCGCCGCCTGATGCGCCGCGCCGAGGATCGTGTCTGGAGCACAGGCAAGATGCCTGCCCGCCTTTGCGCTGGCCGTCTCCAACCGCGCCAGGGCGGAAGACAGCGTAGCAATCGGTTTCTCGGAATAGACGTGCTTCCCGGCAAGCAGTGCTTTTTCCGATATCTCGGCATGCACGGCCGGTACCGTGAGGTTGAGAACGATGTCGATCCCGGGGTCGGCCAGCAGCTCTGCGGGCGGAAGAGCGCGAAGGTTCCAGGCCTGCGCCACGCGGTTTGCCGCATCAGGAACGATGTCGGCGCAGGCGACCAAGCGCAGGGTATGCGGAAAGAGCTGAGCGTTGCGCAGATAGGTGGCGCTAATGTCGCCGCAGCCGATCAGGCCGATCCGAAACGGTTCCGTGGTCATGTCACGCTCCGGCGCTGTCTTCGCCCAGCCGTCGCGCAGCGCTGGCACTGCGCGCCAGGAAGCGCGCGGCGTTGCTCGGCTCGTCGTGTTCCAGAACGAAGAGCTCGACGCCGCGCCGCTGAAGGATTGGCCACCAAGCCTTCCATTCCAGGCGCCCGGTGCCGAGGTCGGCCCATCCGTCTTCGTCCGCCGCCTCTCCGGCTGGAGCGAGGTCCTTGACGTGGACGGAGCGGAGCGTGAGGCCCGGCTTCTCGAACCAGAACCTGGGATCGGCCCCGCCGCGCGCCAGCCATGCGAGGTCCGCCTGCCATTCCAGCGGCGTTCCTCTTGCTGCCGCGAAAAGCACGTCGAGCGCGACGCTTCCGTCGGGAAGCTGTGCCAGCTCCCAATCGTGATTGTGGAATGCGAAGCGCAAGCCCCGCTCGGCTAGCCGACCTGCGATCTTGCCGAGGTCTCGGCCGGCCCGTTCCCAGCCGTCCCGGTCGGTCGGCTGCTTATCTTCCGGAAGGCCCCAGAGCACCAGCAGCTTCAGCCCAAGCTCGTCAGCCGCCCGTACGGTGTCGTTGAAGCTGCCCTGCAGCCTTTCGATGCCGACATGGCCGCTCGGGCTAGCAATCCCGCGTTCACCCAGGAGACGGCGGGTTTCCCCGGGATTGTCGAAGTTGGACGAGGTCAGCTCAACGGTGGCCAAGCCCGCATCGAGCACGAGGTCGAGCTGATGCGACAGAGGGCCTGCATTGCGCAGGCTGTAGAGCTGCACGGAAAGTTGCGTCATGGGGTCGGGCCTGTTGGTGGGATCAGAGTCGTTCGCCGGAAGCGGCGTCGAAGAGCGAGATGCGCGCGGCGTCGATGCCGAGCCATACCGGCGCATCACCGAGATCGGACCGGTCGGAGCGGATGCGGGAGCAGAGCCGGCCGAGAGGGGTCTCGCACCAGACGAGCGTTTCCGGGCCGAGCGGCTCCTGCGCGACGGTGCGCCCAGGGATCAGCCCCTCGCGTTCCGACGCGTGAAGCGACAGGTCTTCCGCGCGGATCGCGAGGACGGCCTCGCAGGACGCGGCTGGGGCTCGGGCAAAAGTATTGGATGACAGGTCAAGCGCATAGTCAGATGTCCGAAAGCGAGTCCCACCCGGCTCGGCGACGAGGCGACCGGCGATCCGGTTGATTTCCGGAGTGCCGACGAAGCTCGCTACGAAAAGGTTGGCCGGCCTGTCGTAGAGGTCCTGCGGCGTGCTGAACTGCTCGATGCGCCCAGCGCGCAGAACGGCAACGCGATCAGCCATGGTCATGGCCTCGACCTGATCATGCGTGACGTAGATCATCGTGGCGCCCAGCATCGTGTGCAGGCGCTTCAGTTCGAGACGCATTTCAGTGCGCAGCTTGGCGTCGAGGTTCGAGAGGGGCTCGTCGAAGAGGAACACTTCCGCCTCTCGTACCAGCGCGCGGCCGATCGCAACGCGCTGGCGCTGGCCGCCGGAAAGCTGCGAAGGCTTCCGGGTGAGGAGGCTGTCGATCTGAAGCATCTGGGCCGCCCGCGCCACGCGCACGTCGATCTCAGGGCGGGCAATTCCTTTCATCCTCAGCCCGAAGGCGAGATTTCCGCGCACGTCCATCGTCGGGTAGAGCGCGTAGGACTGGAACACCATGGCGATGCCCCGGTCCTTCGGCTCCAGCTCGACAACGCTCTTGTCCCCGATGCGAATGTCACCAGCATCGATGTCGTCGAGCCCCGCGATGGCGTGCAGCAGGGTCGACTTGCCGCAGCCGCTGGGTCCGAGCAGCACGACGAACTCGCCTGCCCGGATGTCCAGCGAGAGGTCCTTCAACACGGTCAAGGCGCCGTAGGCTTTCGAGACGCCGCTTACCGCAACCGCTTTCATCGCCGCCTCATCCTTTGACTGCGCCGGCCGCGATGCCGCGCACGAAGAAGCGGCCCGACAGAAGGTAGACGAGCAGCGGCAGGGCGGCGGTGAGCAGCGTCGCCGCCATCTCGACATTGTACTGCCGGCCGCTCTGGGCCGACCCGACGATGTTGTTCAGCTGCACCGTCATCGGCTGCCATTCCCGGCCGGCGAAGACGAGGCCCAGCAGGAAGTCGTTCCAGATTCCCGTGATCTGGATGATGCCGGCCACGATCAGGATCGGCGGCGACAGGGGCAGCACGATGTGGAGGAAGCTGCGCCAGTAGCCCGCGCCGTCGACGCGAGCGGCCTTCAGGATCTCGGCCGGCAAGGCGACGTAGTAGTTGCGGAAGATCAGCGTCAGGATCGGCAGGCTGAACAGGGTGTGGATCAGCACGATCCCAGGCAGCGTGCTGAACAGGCCGATCCCGCTCATGATCTTCACCAGGGGATAGAGGATGACCTGGTAGGGGATGAAGCCCGCCGCGATCAGCAGGAACAGCAGCGCGTCGCCTTTGTTCGAGCGCCACATCGACAGCGCATAACCGTTCAGCGCGCCGACGGCGACGGAAAGGGCGACGCCGGGGACGAGGATCGCGAGCGAGTTCCAGAAACCGGTTCGGATGCCCTCGCAGGCGATGCCGATGCAGGCCTGCGACCATGCGACGATCCAGGGCGTGACGTCGGGTGCGGTGGGGAAGGACAGAATCGACCCCTCACGGATTTCTGCCATCGTTTTCAGCGAGGTGGTGACCATCACATAGAGGGGAAGCGCGAAAAACAGGCTGGCGGAGGCCAGGAACGCGTAGAGGCCGATGCGCCCGGCGCGTGGCTGTCGGCGCCTCATGCCGGCTTCCTGCGAAGTTCGATCAGGAAATAGGGCGACAGTGCCCCCACCAGCGACACCAGCATGATCACGGCCGCCGCCGAGGCGAGGCCGAGATTGGAACGGACGAACAGGAAGTCCACCACGAACTTGCCGGGAATGTCGGTCGCAAAGCCGGGACCCCCGCGCGTCATGGCGACCACGAGGTCGTAGCTCGTCACCACCGCGGTGGCGAGCAGCACGACCGCAGTCATGATGGCCGGCCGCAGGCTGGGTATGATCACATGGAGGTAGACGCGCCAGGGCGGGATGCCGTCGACCAGCGTGGCGCGCCAGATCTCAGGATTGACCCCGCGCAACGCCGCGAGCATCACAGCCATCACCAGGCCGGCATTGCGCCAGACGCCGGCGAGAACGACCGCGTAGATCGCAGTATCCGGGTTGGCGAGCCAGCCGAAGCGGAAGCTATCGAAGCCGAGATCGCGCACAATCCGCTCGATGCCGAAGGCCGGGTCGAGCAACCAGCGCCAGGCGAGCCCTGCCACGATGAAGGACAGCGCAAACGGATACAGGAACAAGCTGCGGAAGAAGGCTTCCGCCTTTGCGCCCGCATCAAGCGCGATCGCCAGCAGCAGCCCGATGATTAGCGAGGCGGCCGTGAAGGCAGCGCCGAAGACGAACATGTTGGCGAAGGCGGTTCGCCAACGGGGGGTGGCGAACAGGCGTTGATATTGAGCGAGGCCGACGAAGTTGTAGTCCGGAAGTACGCGTGACGGCGTCAAAGACACATAGCCGGTCCAAGCCAAGCACCCATAGAAACAGACCGCCATGACGAGAATGGTCGGCGCCAACGTCAGGACGGGCGGGAACGTCTGCCTTGAAGTAAGTTTCACAGGCGGCTGACCGGTCGGTCGTCGGTGTCCGGCGGATGGGGCTCCACCGGACACGCTAAGGGCTACTGGGAGATCGCGGCGGACAGGTCAGTGAGCAGCGCGCCGGGATCACTCGCCTCGCCGTTCCAGCTTTGGGTGACCAGATCCTCAATCGTGCCCTCCATGTCGTCGGTCATGGCAAGCGCCGCGTTAGGCAGCTGGTTCTTCTCGTCGGCAAGGGTTTCGACGGCGAGCTTCCCGCAGGCGTCGAAATCGGCGGCCGGTATGTCGAGGCGCACGGGAACGGAGCCCTTCACGCGATTGAAGTCGGTCTGGACTTGCCTGTCCATCAGCACGCTGGCGAGAAGCTCTTGTGCTTTGATCGCCTCGGGCTTGTCGGTCTTCGGAAAGCTGAACACGTCGACGGCGATGATGTAGCCTTTCGAGCCGCCTGGGGGCAGCGAGCAACCGAACTCCTTGCCTGCGGTCTGCCCGGCCGCTGAGAACTCGCCCTTTGCCCAGTCGCCCATGATCTGGAACGCGGCCTTGCCGGTGATAACCATGCTGGTGGCGTCGTTCCAAGACCGTCCAGGCGAGCCGGGATCGGTGAGGCCTTTGAGCTTGAGAAAAATCTCCGCCGCCTTCTTCATCGCCGGCGATGCCAGCGCAGCCCTGTCGCGCTCGATGAAGACTTTGCGGTAAATGTCAGGTCCCGCCTCCGAGGCGACGACAGCGCGGAAGGCCATCACCTCCTGCCAAGGCTCGCCGCCCTGCGCCAAAGGAATGAAGCCGGCCGCCTTGATCTTCTCGGCCGCCGCGAAGAAATCGTCCCATGTCTTCGGCGGCTGCACGCCAGCCTTAGCCAGCACATCGTTGTTCCAGAACAGCCAGTTCTCGCCATGGATGTTGACGGGCACCGCGACAATGTGGCCGTCAACGGTCATGCGCTGGAGGACGACGGGCGGCAGTACGCTCCGCCACCCCTCCTTGTCGGCCACGGCATCTACGTTGTTCAGCATCCCCTGCGTGGCGAGGTCCTCGATCGCCGTGCCGATGTTCCACATCATGGCGGTGGGGGCATCTCCGCCCTGAATGCGGCTGATGGCAGTGGCGCGGGAAGCATCGCCACCGGCGACGGCGTTATCGATCCACTCGCCGCCTCGGGCCCGATAGGCGTCGGCAATCACCTTTATCGCTTTGGACTCGCCACCCGAAACCCAGAAATGCAGGACCTCCGCCTTCAGCGGATCAGCCTGCGCTGCGCCAAACGTGATCGTCGACGCCAAAGCCAGAAGCACGCCCTTCAACACCAAGCCCTTGATCATGAATGTCTCCCGTTGTGACAAACAAATCCGCTGACAACAGAACGCTACAATCGATTGCAGTAGTTTGCAATCGATTGCGGAGGAAGTTTTTTCGACCTATTCGGTGGGTTCACGGAGGTGAAGATGACGCGCGTTCCACCTCGCCAGACGCGGATGCTTGAGATCGCCGAACTCGCCGGCGTCTCGGTTTCCACGGTCAGTCGAGCATTGATGGGGTCGGATGTCGTTAACGCGGCGACGCGCTCACGCGTGCAAGCCGCTGCGGACGAGCTCGGATACACGGTCAATCAAGTCGCCCGCAGCCTGCGGACGCAGAAGACTTGGCTCGTGTTGGCGATCGTACCGGACATCGGCAACCCTTTTTACAGCTACGTCCTGGCCGGGATCGAGGAGGAGGCGCAGCGGCTCGGCTACAGCGTGCTGATCGGCAACGTCGCCGGAAGCGAGGCCCGCGCAAGGCGCTATGGCGAGCGGCTGCTTTCGGGCGCTGCGGACGGCGTCATCCTGATGACGGGGAAGTTGCCGGAACCGGCATGGTTCGACCGTCCGGGTGCCGCCGGGCTGCCGGTGGTCGCCTTGTGCGAGCGCATCGAAGAAGCCGATGTTCCTTTCGTCGGCGTGGACGATCAGGCCGCCGGCGCAGACATCACGCGCGAACTATTGCGCTTGGGCCATCGGCGGATCGCCCATGTGACAGGCCCCCTGTCCAGCATAGCCGCACGCGACCGCTACGCTGGTTATCTGGAGGTTCTGGAAGAAATCGGCATCGCGTTCGATCCATCGCTCGTGGCGCATGGCGACTTCACCATCGACAGCGGGTATATCGGGGCGAAGCGCCTCTGCATGGTCAGCCATCCGCCGACTGCGATCTTCTGCGCGAACGACGAGATGGCCATCGGAGCGGTCAACGCCTTGCGTGATCGGGATTTGCAAGTCCCCAAGGACGTCTCGGTCGCCGGCTGCGACGGATTGGAACTTAGCGGCAAGTATTTCCCGCCCATCACGACGATGGAGCAGCCAAGAAGCGCTCTCGGCGCCGCCGCGATGACGCTGCTTCACGACATGACCCTCGGCAAGAAATTCTCGACCAAGGCAGTCATGCCGACGACCCTGGTCCGCCGCCTTTCCACCGGGCGTGTTCGTGATGTCGATAGCCCACCGGTCTAGCTTGCAAGTCTTTCCGACACTGCACTTCCAGGTTCCCTTGTTCCATCGAAGCCGGTGCCGAGGCTGATAGGCATGTCTGGGGGTGCACACCACACGGCGCCTGGCGTGTAGTCGCTTTCAAACAATGCAAAGTGGACGGCTGAGGCCTGATCGGTGAAGATCCCGCCGATGAGCCCCCGCGCATCGCGAACAATCCATCTGCCGCGACCATCCCGGCCCACCGTGAAGCGGCAATCAGCTGCAGAAGTGGCCAAAACCTGTGAGGCTCTGCCCATCGATTTGATCCTTTCAAGTTACGAGTCTCAGATATTCACGCCGCGAAGCGAGCAAGTATTAATATTGCAAGCCCAGTCAGCATGTAGATCAACATCAAAGACCCAAAAAATTTTGCCATTTCTACAAGCTCACGCGTGGCGTTGTCCGCGTGACGCATTCGAGCGGAGGTCTTGATTTTGCTTGTGGCAGGAGTGTGCGCCGCCATGATCGTCGGACTGGTATACGGGAAACGGCCGGGCATGGCCTTCAAGCCTCCGAAGACAGGCCGCCGCGATTGGAATGTTCCGGCTGGAGCAAACCTCTAGACATCACGACTTCAAGATATCGATGCGGCCGTAGGATTTCGATGGTAGCCGGTGAGGAAAGAAGTTGGAAAACTGTAGGATCGCGTCAGCGCAAATTAAGGGACGCGACTATAGGGACCTTTTACATTGACTTCGGCCATCCATACCTGAACGGTTCGCTTGTCAGCGGGAACGATGCAATGTTGCGGACATCAATTTTCGATGGGCTATCGGCCGAACTGGCGCAAAACAGGAGCTTCGCGCGATGCGTCGCGCTGCCGATCAATCCGATCCGTTACGCCAGCGAGGCCTACGCCATTCAAGCCGGAGCTCTGGAAGCTTTCGACAACGACTACGACGGTTACGCGCTCGTCGGAACGAACGAGAAATGCTTGGCAAGATTGGGCTTGAGCGAGCCGATCTTCTCGCCCATCCCGCAACGCAGCAGTTTGACCGGTGACCACGCCGTGAGGCTGCCGCAGGGCGTGATCGGGGCACAGTGCGAATTAGCGTTCATCCTCGCCAGGACCTATCCCGACCGGGACGAGGAGATTTCGCTCGCGACGGCGGCGAGCGCGATCCTGTCCTGCCATCCGGCAATCAGTCTGCTGGCGCAACGCGCGAAGTCGACACAGTTTCCCGATCTCTTGGCCATCGCAGACTTCGCGCTCCACGCCGCCACCGTCATCGGGCGCGCAAGCGGAGTAGGGGTGGAAAACCTTGGGATGGGAGCGGTCGTCGCACGCATCGACGGACAGTTGATCATGCAAGCAAGCCCCACAACGATTCTCGGGCATCCTGTCAACGCACTTGTCTGGCTTGCCAGGAAGCTTGAGGGTGACGGGCGGAGGATCGGGGCGGGCGAGATCGTCACGACCGGCTCCGCCCTGCCGATCCTTCAGGTGCTGCCTGGGCAACGACTGACGGTTGATGTCGGTGGCGGAGCCTCGCTTTCGTGCAGCTTTGATTGAATTCAGCACGAAGTCAGTACGGTTGGCGCTCTAAATGCTCCAGGGCTTCCTCGATCGCCGCAGCCGAGCTTTCCTCGATCGTGACAAGCGGAAGCCTCACAGCAGGGGACAGGCCGTGAAGCAGATGAAGCGCATGTTTGACTGATGCGGGAGCGGGCTCGGTCTCGACAGCGGCGACGAGTTTCCAGAGTTGCCGGCTGAGCGCGACGCCCCTGGCCATATCTCCTTGATGCCAAGCCTCCATCATGGCCACGCACATGCCGGGGACGATGTTGGCGACGGTCGATACCATCCCGTGACCTCCCAATGCGACGAATGCAGGGGCGGTGCCATCGTGCCCTGAAAGCAAGGTGAACCTGTCGCCGAAGGCAGCCGTGTAGGAAGGCAGCCGGCGCAGGTCGCCGGTGCCGTCGACAAGGCCGGCGATGCCCGCGAGCTCGGCTAGGCGCTCAAGGGTATGCGGAGCCAAGTCGACCCCCGTATGAGCTGGGCAGTTATGGATGAAGATCGGCGTGCGAAGCTTGCGGGCAAGCTGTTCGAAATGGGTCAGCAGCCCCCTTTGGTTCGGCTTGTTGTAGAAGGGAACGCTGATCAGGAGCATATCAGCGCCGGCATCTTCGGCAATCCGGCCAAGCGTGACAGCCGCATCCGTGCCGTTGGCGTCGATGCCCGCGAATACCGTTGCCCTGCCGGCGGCCGCTTCGACACAGCAGCGCATCACGGTCTCGCGCTCGGACAGGTTCAACGTCGGAGCTTCACCTGTCGTGCCGCAGCAGGCGACACCGGCGACGCCTGCTGCAACCTGCCTCTCCACCATCAGGGTCAATGCCCTCGTATCGACCTGACCCGCATCGAAGGGGGTCGGAAGGGCGGCCGTGACGCCGCCGCAGCTCCGCGGCAGCGACGTCGGTGGATTCAAGGCTGGAGTCATCGTCGGACGGAGGACCTGACGGAGGAGGGTCGAGCGGGCTCTCACGCCGTCGCGGCCTCGTAGAGCGTTTTCTCGTCGGCGGCGGCGCGCATCGCCGACAGCCCGCCGGGGGCAAGCCACTGGCGGCCGGCCCC
>CAXTCF010000116.1:0-12325 GCA_964242945.1 uncultured Rhizobiaceae bacterium
TGGGATGACCAAGCGCTTCGACATGCTGGAAGCGCAGATGGCGGCGGGGCCGGAGCCGGACGCCTATGTCCGCATGGCTTCCGAATATGCCGAGCTTCAGCCGATGGTGGCGACGCTGCGCGCGCTGGAAAAGGTGGAGGGCGAGAAGGCCGGCCTGGAAACGCTCCTGGAGGATACCGGAACCGACGCCGAGATGCGCGAACTGGCTGAAGCCGAACTGGAAAGTTTGGAAGAGCGCATTGAAGGCTTGAACCGCGAAGTCCGCCTGCTGCTTCTCCCGAAAGATGCTGCCGACGACAAGAACGCCATCCTCGAAATCCGCGCCGGCACGGGCGGCGACGAGGCCGCGCTTTTCGCGGGCGACCTGTTCCGCATGTATGAACGCTACGCCGCGGCGAAGGGCTGGCGCTTCGAGACGGTCTCTTTGAGCGAAGGCGAAGCCGGCGGCTTCAAGGAGGCGGTTGCCTCCGTGTCGGGGCGCGGCGTGTTCGCGGCGCTGAAATGGGAGTCGGGCGTCCACCGCGTCCAGCGCGTGCCGGAAACCGAAGGCTCCGGGCGCATCCACACCTCCGCCGCGACCGTTGCGGTGCTTCCCGAAGCGGCGGAAGTGGACATCGACATCCGCCCGGAAGATATCCGCATCGACACGATGCGCGCGTCCGGCTCCGGCGGGCAGCACGTCAACACAACGGATTCTGCGGTGCGCATCACGCATCTTCCGACAGGCATCATGGTCGTGCAGGCGGAAAAATCGCAGCACCAGAACCGCGCCCGCGCCATGCAGATCCTGCGCGCCCGGCTCTATGACCGCGAGCGCGCCCAGGCCGATGCGGAACGTTCCGAGTCGCGCCGCGCCCAGGTCGGCTCCGGCGACCGCTCCGAGCGCATCCGCACCTACAACTTTCCGCAAGGGCGCGTCACCGATCACCGCATCAACCTGACGCTCTACAAGCTCGACCGCGTGATGGAAGGCGACCTGGACGAACTCGTCACCGCGCTGACGGAGGACAACCAGACGAAGCTGCTGGCGGAAATGGGGGAGGGGTGAAGGCGGTGCCTTCTGCGCCGATGCGCTCTGGCCTGCGGGCATCAAGTTCTGAGGCGATCCCCTCAGGTGGGAAGAAAGCTGTGGCAGCGCCGCTCGTCCTCTCCGCCCTTGAGGGGGAGATGTCGCCGCAGGCGGCAGAGGGGGTTGCTTCAGGATTGGGCCCTGGCGGCGCAGCCCTTCATGCCGTCCTCGCCCAAGCAAGGCGGCTCTTGTCGCAGGCACACATTCCCGATCCCGGCTTCGAATCGCGAATGCTGCTGGAGCATTTCGCCGGCATCTCGCCGACCGATGTCGTCGCGCGGCCTGAGCAGGAAGTTCCACCCGACGTGCTCCTCCGCATCGAGGCCGCGCTCGCGCGGCGCGAGAAGGGCGAGCCCCTGCACCGCATCCTCGGCTGGCGCGAGTTCTACGGGCTGCGGCTGGCGCTTTCACCGGAAACGCTGGAGCCCCGCCCCGACACCGAAACGCTGGTGGATGCCGTCCTGCCCTTCGTGCGGGAGCGCATCGCGCAAAATGGCGCCTGCCGCATCCTCGATCTCGGCACCGGCACCGGCGCGATCGCTCTGGCCCTGCTTTCCCAAGTGGCGACAGCGGAAGCGGTGGGCGTTGACGTGTCGGAGGACGCGCTGCAAACAGCCGCAGCCAATGCCCGCAGCCTGGGGTTGGAAAGCCGCTTCCGCCCCCTCCGCTCCAACTGGTTCGAAAAAGTTTCCGGCCGCTTCGCTTTAATCGTCTCGAACCCTCCCTATATATCCGGGTACGAACTCGAAAAGCTTCCCGCTGCTGTTTCCCTGTTCGACCCTGTGCGGGCGCTGGACGGCGGGACTGACGGACTGGACGCCTACCGCATCCTGGCGGTGGAAAGCGCTGATCACTTGGAAAGCGGTGGCCGCGTGGCCCTGGAGATCGGGCATAGTCAACGCGATGCGGTGATGGCGCTGTTCTGGCAGCATAAGTTCGCCTTGCAGGCGGAGCAGCGGGATTTGGGCGGTAATGACCGCGTTCTCGCGTTCGCACCGCTTGAAAATGCCGCAAACACTTGAGAAAAGCGGAAATCAGCCCCTTGGCAACGTTTGGGAATGTCGATAGGGTTCGATCACCGGATAAGGCGAAGCAGACAGCGCTCCAGGCATTCGGCTCCTCCCCAGTTTGAGAACAGCTAAGTCTGATACCTGTCATCTGAGGATGCGAACCCACAAGAACAAAGTGGGGCGTCCAAGCGCTGCGCGGGGTGCATCCGGCGGCTGATAAGGACCGAACCAAGATGCCATTGGGACGTCGGCGCGTCGAGTGGTGCGCGGGCGAGCATCGGCGAAGCAGCATGTGACGCACGGATGTGCGCTCTTCAGCATCCTTCATCAACAGGTAAAAAATTGAGCGTAAAGAGATCGGTATGAGGCCACAGCAGCAAAACCGCCGCATGCGCGGACGCAACAATAACGGCGGCGGCAACAATAACAACAACAACAATCGCAAGGGGCCAAATCCTCTTACGCGCTCTTATGAGAGCAATGGCCCGGATGTGAAGATTCGCGGCTCCGCCCAGCAGATCGCGGAAAAATACACGACGCTGGCGCGTGACGCGACAAGTTCCGGCGACCGCGTCATGGCGGAAAATTACCTTCAGCACGCCGAGCATTACAACCGCATCATCGCAGCCGCCCAGGCGCAGATGCCGATCCAGAATCAACAGGCCCCGCGCGAGGCCGATGACGACGACATGGACGACGAGCGCGACGAGTTCGACTCGGCCGTGGTGCCCAACAATTACGGGCAGGGCCAAGGGCAAGGACGGCAGCGCGCCGACAACAACTACAATCAGAACGGCGGCCGGAACAACGACGGCTATGGGGGGCAGAACAGCTATGGCGGCGGCAACGGCGCGCCGCCTTCCCAAGCCGTGAATCATGCCGAAGCGCCGCAGCCGGTGATCGAGGGCATGCCCGCGGAAGTCGCCTTCAATGCGGAAGCCGGGGTTGAGCAGAACCGCAACGAGCGCAACGAAAACCGGCGCGAAGGCCGCTTCCGGGACGGCCGCGACCGCCGCCGCGACCGCCGCTTCGACAATCTCAACGGTGTCCTGACCGGCGGACAGACCACTGGGCCGAACGGTGAGGCCGCAGCGCCTGCCCAGGCCAGTGCGGCGCCTGCCGGTGAAGCGCCTTCAGGCGAGATGCCCGCGCAGGTCGAGCCTGCCCCCAGCGAAAGCATAGCGCCTTTGGCTGAAGCCACGCCTGCTAGCTTCGAGACAACCCAGCCCGCAGCGGAGGGTCAGCAGGCCAACCTTTTGGCAGGCAACAATGGAGAAGGCGAGGGCGCTGTCCGCCGCGGCCGTCGCCCACGCCGCCCGCGCCGGACGGAAGGTGACGAAACGCAAGGGTCGGGCAGTGAAGCGCCCGCGCCGGATTTTGATCCGAACCTCGCCCCCATTGCGGAGTAGGCGGAACCCTCCGGTTCCCGTAGAGCGGGCGGCAAGCCCGGAGGAAGGCGGTGCGGCTGAGAGGCCAAGCCGCCTTTTTCTTTGCGGCGCCCCATTCTTGAGCAGAAACTCCGCGACCCCCATATCTCCCGCGAATGGCTTGGCTTCATCGAAGCAGGCCGTCACCACAAGCCGAACCGGCGCCTTCGAGGGCCGGGGAGGGAAGGGAGACAAGCATCATGAATCTCGAAAAGTATTCCGAGCGCGTGCGCGGCTTCATCCAGGCCGCTCAGACTCAGGCGCTCAGCCGCAATCACCAGCAGTTCGCGCCTGAACACCTGCTGAAGGTCCTCGTGGACGACGAAGAAGGCTTGGCGGCGGGCCTGATCGAGCGTTCCGGCGGCGACGCCCGTGCGGTGCGCCTCGGCGTTGAGGCTGCCTTGAACGCCATGCCGCGCGTGGAAGGCGGCAATGGCCAGCTTTATCTGGCGCAGCCGCTGGCAAAGGTCTTTTCGGCTGCCGAAGAGCTGGCGAGCAAGGCCGGCGACTCCTTCGTCACGGTGGAACGCCTGCTGACCGCGCTGGCCGTCGAGAAGTCGGCCAGGACGGCGGACATTTTGGCCAAGGCCGGCGTGACCGCGCAGGGCCTGAACGCTGCCATCAACGACATCCGCAAAGGCCGCACGGCCGACTCCGCTTCGGCCGAGCAGGGCTACGACGCGCTGAAGAAATATGCGCGCGACCTGACCGCCGATGCGCGCGCCGGAAAACTCGACCCGGTGATCGGCCGCGACGACGAGATCCGCCGCACGATCCAGGTCCTTTCCCGCCGCACCAAGAACAACCCCGTGCTGATCGGCGAGCCGGGCGTCGGCAAGACGGCGATCGCCGAAGGTCTGGCTCTGCGCATCGTCAACGGCGACGTGCCGGAGTCCCTCAAGGACAAGAAGCTGATGGCGCTCGACATGGGCGCGCTCATCGCCGGCGCGAAATACCGCGGCGAGTTCGAGGAGCGCCTGAAGGCCGTGCTGGCCGAAGTGACGTCGGCCAACGGCGACATCGTCCTGTTCATCGACGAGATGCACACGCTGGTCGGGGCCGGCAAGGCGGATGGCGCCATGGATGCCTCCAACCTGCTCAAGCCGGCACTGGCGCGCGGCGTATTGCACTGCGTCGGCGCGACTACGCTGGACGAGTACCGCAAGCACGTCGAAAAGGACGCAGCGCTCGCCCGCCGCTTCCAGCCCGTCTTCGTGAACGAGCCGACGGTGGAGGACACGATCTCCATCCTGCGCGGCCTCAAGGAGAAATACGAGCAGCACCACAAGGTGCGCATCGCCGATTCCGCACTCGTTTCGGCAGCAGCCCTGTCCAACCGCTACATCACCGACCGCTTCCTGCCTGACAAGGCGATCGACCTCGTGGACGAGGCCGGCTCGCGCCTGCGCATGCAGGTGGATTCGAAGCCCGAAGCCTTGGACGAGATCGACCGCCGCGTCATGCAGCTGAAGATCGAGCGCGAAGCGCTGAAGGTCGAGCGGGACGAGGCGTCCAAGGACCGCCTGGCCCGGCTGGAAAAGGAACTGTCCGGCCTGGAGGAAGAGTCCGACGGGCTTACCGCCAAGTGGCAGGCCGAAAAGCAGAAGCTCGGTCTCGCAGCCGACCTCAAGGGCCAACTGGACGAGGCGCGCAACGAGTTGGCAATCGCGCAGCGCCGCGGCGAGTTCCAGAAGGCCGGCGAACTGGCTTACGGCCGCATCCCCGAACTGGAAAAGAAGCTGAAGGACGCGGAATCGCGCGATGGGCAGGGCGGCATGGTGGAAGAAACCGTGACGCCGGACCATGTGGCGCATGTCGTGTCCCGCTGGACCGGCATCCCCGTGGACAAGATGCTGGAAGGCCAGCGCGAAAAGCTCCTGCGCATGGAAGACGAGATCGGCAGGCGCGTCGTCGGCCAGGGCGAGGCGGTGCAGGCTGTGTCGAAGGCCGTGCGGCGTGCCCGCGCGGGCTTGCAGGACCCCAACCGCCCCATCGGCTCCTTCATGTTCCTCGGCCCCACCGGCGTCGGCAAGACGGAGCTGACCAAGGCGCTGGCGTCCTTCCTGTTCGACGACGACGCGGCGATGGTGCGCCTCGACATGTCGGAATACATGGAGAAGCACTCGGTCGCCCGGCTGATCGGCGCGCCTCCCGGCTATGTCGGCTATGAGGAAGGCGGCGCGCTGACCGAAGCGGTGCGCAGGCGGCCCTATCAGGTCGTGCTGTTCGACGAGATCGAGAAGGCGCATCCGGACGTGTTCAACGTGCTCCTCCAGGTGCTCGACGACGGGCGCCTGACGGACGGGCAGGGGCGGACGGTCGATTTCCGCAACACCCTGATCATCATGACCTCGAACATGGGCGCGGAATACCTGGTCGCCTTGCGCGACGACCAGGACGCCGACGCCGTGCGCGACGAGGTGATGGCGCAAGTGCGCGCCTCCTTCCGGCCGGAGTTCCTGAACCGCGTGGACGAGATCATCCTGTTCCACCGCCTGCGCCGGCAGGACATGGACCGCATCGTGGAGATCCAGCTCGGCCGGCTGGAAAAGCTGCTCAGCGACCGCAAGATCACGCTCGACCTCGACCGGGATGCGATCGACTGGCTGGCCGCCAAGGGCTACGACCCGGCCTATGGCGCGCGTCCGCTGAAGCGCGTGATGCAGAAGGAGTTGCAGGACCCGCTGGCGGAAAAGATCCTGCTTGGGCAGGTGCTCGACGGTTCCGCCGTCCGGGTCACGTCCGGCTCCGACCGCCTCAACTTCCGGCCGCGGCTGGCCGCCGTCGAGACCGACAAGGCGGCATAGACGGCGTTGCCGGGAGAGCACGACACCAAGCGAAAGAAAGTGGCCGCCGCGAGCGGCCATTTTCATGCCCTGTTCATTATGAATCGTTCAGATGGCAGGAACCGAGCGACTGCGTCCTCCGCTCTCCGCATGGCGCGGGCAGGCTTTTTGCGGATGGTTCGCGAAACACGGGGAGTCGGCGACTTGAACAAACTGCGCTTCGGGCTTCTCCTGCCGGCTTGCCTCCTGGCCGCGCCCGCGCTGGCCTCGACATCCTCCGCACCGGAGAACAACGCCGCATCGCATCGCCCTGATCCGCGCGCCCTGCAACTCGCGCAGGAGGGCGACGTGGACGTCTTCTTTGACCGCTTCGGCCGGCGCATCCTCCTCGACCGCGAAACGGGCGAAGTCATCGCCGTGGAACCGGGCCGCCGCACCCCGCCGCCCGCGCTTCGGCGCGAGCAGCGCCGGCAGGAACTGCGCCGCGACGGCTTCCGCATCGTGCCGCCCGACGAAGCCGACGACTACGAGGTACGCCGCCTGCCCGACCCGGACAGCGAGGGGTTCGAGCCTGATCCGCAGGACGACGAGACGGATGTCGCGCGCACGCCCCGCCAGCGCCTGCCGCGTCCGGACGAGCCGGGCGGCGAGTACCTGACGCCCGACGAACCGGATCTCAACGGCGGCGACGACGATCAGGTCGCCCGCGAGCAGCCGCCGGTCGAGCGCAGGAAGCTCGACGACGGGCTGACGGCGCAGCCGCCTCCGCCAAAGCCCGCCGTGCCGAAGCCTTCGCAGCCTTCCATCGTGAACGCGCCTGTTCCAACCTCTCCCCAGGAGGAAGCCCGCGCCATAGAAGCGGAAACCAACCCCGACAGCCCGGCCGGAGCGCCGGACGTCGATGGCGACCAGACGGCGTCCACGCCGCCCTCCGATGCGCCGGCGCTCCAGCCGGAGCCGCCGATGCCGAAGGGCATCCGCGAGGACGTCGCGGCGCTCCAGATCCTGCTCGACCGCGGCGGCGCGTCGCCCGGCGTGATCGACGGCCGCTTCGGTTCCAATGTGGACAAGGCGCTGGCCGCCTACAACGCGATCAACAACGCCAACCTGCGCTCGACCGACGCCGACGGCATCAAGGCCGCGCTCGCGGCGACCGGCGGCGACGCCTTCACCACCTACACGATCACGGCGGAAGATGCCGCCGGCCCCTTCGTGGCCGCGGTGCCTGCGGACTACGGCGTCAAGGCGCAATTGGAAAAGCTCGGCTACACCTCCGTCACCGAGATGCTGGGCGAGCGCTTCCACATGGATGAGACCTATCTCAAGAGCATCAACCCCGGCGTGAACTTCAACCGCCCCGGCTCGATCATCCGCATCGCCCAGGTCGGCGCGCCCAAGGCCGGCGAAGTCGCGCGCATCACCGCGGACAAGAACGCCAAGCAGGTCCATGCCTACGACGCTTCCGGCAAGCTGCTGGTCAGCTACCCCGCCACCATCGGCTCCCCCGACACGCCCTCGCCGTCGGGCACCCACGCGGTCGCGCGCATCGCCTTCGACCCGGAATACACCTACAACCCGAAGATCAACTTCAAGCAGGGCGAAAACGACAAGGTTTTACGCATCCCCCCCGGCCCCAACGGCCCCGTCGGCTCCATCTGGATCGCCCTGGACAAGCCCACCTACGGCATCCACGGCACGCCCGAACCCTCGCGCATCGGCAAAGCCGAAAGCCACGGTTGCGTCCGCCTGACCAACTGGGACGCCGCCGAACTGGCCAAGCTGGTGAAGCCGGGGGTGCCGGTGGAGTTCGTGGAGTAGGGCGGGGTCAAGCTCTCAAAAACCCGGCCGCTTTCCGGCGTAGCCGCCCGGTCTTGGCTACGCGCGCTGCATCGAATCTGTTGCGCCCGCCGCTACTCGCCGGCAGGCGCGTTCCTTCCCTTGCGCAACCGCGCGAGTTCCCGGGTGAATGCCACATTTAGCGCGTCGCCTTCGCCGTCCGGCAGCAGCGCCGCAATTTCGGGAAAGCGCCGCTCCCAGCGCGCGGTTTCCACCGCGCTCCACGGCAGGCGCTCGGCGTTTCGGGCAAGCCGAAGCAGACCGTTCAGCTGCCTTCGGATGGAGACTGCATCGGGCGCGCGGGGCAGCGTTGGAGGCGGGGCGAACAGCGGCATCTGGCTCATGGAGAGGAAACTACCACGCCGCTGGTTAAGCAGAGGAGTCCCCTGTGGCTCCCCACTCACCCCTTGCGGGCGTTTTCCACAATCCGTCGCTCGTCGGCATTCAAGCCGTAAAGCGTGAACAGAAGCTCGTCCATGCGCTCCTCATCCTGCTCGATAGCGGCTGTTTCCGCTTCAAGCGCATCCACCCGCTCCCGGAACTGCGTCGCCGCGGCATTCGTCACGACGGCGGGGATGGCGCGCAACGCTTCCGCGAACTCCTTGGCCTTGCGCCAGCGCCTGTCGAGCAGCAGCCAACGCCAGTAGGGCAGCACGAGCGCATCTTCGCCCGCTTCGAGGAAGATGGTTTGCAGCACTGGCGCGCCGCCTGCCCAAAGCTGCAACTCGCCGTCTGAGAACTCGGCTTCCAACCGCCCATCGCTGTCCAGCGCCGCTTGTAGCGCGGCAAGCCGTGTCTCCTCCAGTGCTTCGAGCTGCGCCTTGCCCCAATCCCGCCGCTCCCTTGGCACCTTCAACGCGGCCGGCGCGCTGGCCATGAGGTCCGCCAGATGGGGCAGGTCAGGCCAGAGCCAGGACGCGGGCTGTGGGTTGCGCGCCAGCACGGAAAGCCGCCTCGCCGCATCGTGGCGCAGGTCGCGCCGTCTTGTGTGCCGCGCCTGGAGTTCGCGTGCAAGATCGGCCACGGCCGTACGATTTTCACTGGGAGCGTCAGGTATGGGTAAAGGCTCGATGAATTGCTTGTTGGCTTCGAGGAAGCCGCCTTCTTTGGGCTTGCCAATCCGCTGAAACACGAAGTCAGCAACCGGACCGTTGAGAACGCCGAGAAGAAAGAACGGGTCGCTGCCTTTGGCAGCGAGAATGCCGTTCACCCGGACGTTGTTCAGATACTTGGTGCCTGTCGAATCGGCACTGACACGCATGCTGGGCACCGTCTGCGCCACTACCAGCTTGATCATATCCTGCTTGTCGAGGTTCTGATTGCGTCCGAAGCGGAACCATTCATCGTCATCAAACGACTGGCCCTCTCGTCCACGCAACTTGCTTTCCCAGGTTGTGAGATAGTCCCATCCCAAGGGGAATCGCCGCGCCATCTCCGCCGCCGGTATCAATTGCATTCCGCCACCCGCTGTCTGCTCGTAGGGGAACAGAAGATATGTATCAGTCTCGGGTTCTTGGTAACGCTTGGCTTCTGGACCGGAAACCAACGGCTTCATCAGCGTATCTTCGATCCGTATCTCTTCGGATAGGCCATTCGTGGGTGTGCGGCGATAGCGGTCCGTGCCGATGCGTTCGAGATGATAGATTTCATCGGCGCTGGTTATTAGGCCCTGGAAGACAGCGCTTGTTAGCCTGCGATCTCCTAGCCGTGGATGGTCGCGCCAAAGGCGTTCGATCACGGCACGGTCCTCTCCGGTTGCCATGAGCCATGAGCCATCCGTAGGCAGACCGCTGTAGGGAACCGCAAGCGTCGGGTCGCTCCAGTCCACGTCAAGCGCTTCTTCGTCGCCCTGTGGCGCAAAGGCGATCCGGATTGTGTCGTTCGGCTCGCGCGTGAAAAACTGCAAGGCAGTGTAAGTCGTCACGTCGGAAAAAATCTGATGGGAGCGGAAGTCGAGCCACCGTTCGAGTTGCCGCCGATCTCTGACCAGTCGCCGCAGGCCTTCGCCATAGTCGTTGAGCGGCCAGAGGTTTGGCGCGATGAATGCCATCCGTCCGCCGGGCGCGAGCAGCCTGAGGCCCTGCTCGATGAAGGGCAGGTAGAGGTCGGTGTTGCCGGTCTGCGCGCTGCGGAAAGTGGCGTCGCCCCGCGGTGCCCGGAGGTAGGCCATGGTGTCCGCGTCCATGCCCATCATGTTCTGCATCTTGACATAGGGCGGGTTGCCAAGCACCGCATCGAAGCCGCCTTCCTCACCTGCTGGCCAGACGCCGGGGAACGCCGCATGCCAGTCGAAGGCGTTGACGCGCTCGCGCGCCTGGACGTCCGTCTCGTCCCGGCCCGGCTCCGCCCAGAAGTCGGGGCCTACCAAGCTGTTGCCGCAGCGGATCGTGCCGTCCAGCGAGGACAAAGGCGCGTCCGGACGCGCGGAGTGAAGCCACAAAGCGAGCTTGGCGATCTCGACCGAAGCCGGATTGATGTCCACCCCGAAGATGTTGGCCAACAGCACGTCGGCCACCATTGCCGTTTCCGGCACCGCGTTGGCGTTGCCGCCGCCTGCCTTTGCCAGAAGCCGCTCCACTTCGCGTTGCGCGGCCAACCGCTCGCGGAGCACGCGGCGGAAGGCGGAGATAAGGAATGCGCCGGAGCCGCAGGCAGGGTCCACCACGCGGAAGGTCTGCAGCCGCTCCGCATAGGCTTGTGCGGCTTCAAGCGACGGATCTCCTTCCTCGGGGAAGCCTACTGCCCGCTGAGCCCCCTTGAACCACGGCCCCAGCGTTTCCTCCACCAGCAGGTTCACCACCCATTCCGGCGTGTAGTAGACGCCGTTGCGCTTGCGCTTGGAGAGCTTGGCGATCGAGTCGCGGCCTTCCAGCTCGCCCGTGCGGTAGTCCAGTTCGGTGATGGATTGCTCGAAGATGCGGCCAAGCGTGTAGAGGCTGAGCGCCTCGCGCGCTTCGCCTTGGGCTGCATAGTTGTAGCGTCCTCCGAGGTAGAGGAAGGTGCGCTTGTCGGATTCCAGGCTATCGTCGTCGGTCCCCTGGCCGGGTGCGGCGAACACCTCGTTGGGAATGTGGAGGGCATCGAGCGCAGGATTTAAGGCGAACAGTCCGCCGTTGACGTGCGGCACCGTCCGCGGCCCGAGCTTCCCGCCGGTGTTCATGGTGTCGAACAGCCGCCTGGCCGTGTCCCATATTTCGCGGCCGTTCGGATCGAACAGCAGGTCGGTGCTTCGCCCCTTCAGGTAGTCCGTGAAGAGCTGCGGGGGAAAGCGCATCCGCTGGCCCATGTCCTCGCAGAAGAACACGAAGATGAAACGGTCCAGCAGAACCTGCGCCAGCCGCAGGAGTTCGCTGGGCGTGCCGGGAAAGCCGGGGTTGCTCGCCCGCATGGCGTTGAAGAGGCGCTCGCGCGTTTCGCGGTAATCCTTGTAGAAGTCCTTCTCCAGCTTCTTCTCGCGCGCCCATTGCCGGTCGATGAGCCGCAGAAGCGGCGGCCGACCGGCTGGGGAAATGAGGAAGTCGCGCCCGAACAGCTTCTGGAACAGGAAACGGTCGAAGCGGGCTTCGTCGCGATCCGAAAGGAGGTCGTACTGCCCTGCGAACAGATCCGGCGGTTGCTGGATCACGAAGCGGAGATACTCGTCCGGAGCGCGGTCCCACCAATACAGGCGGAACTCGTTCATGTCGGACACGAAAGCCCACCAGGGCTGGACCGGCTCGTTGCCGACCAAGCCGCGCCGCGCGCCCCGGACGTAGTTCAACGCCTGCTCCACGGGCGTGCGCGTCGATCCCTTGCGGTTCTGCCTGGCGTCCAGCTTGGAGCGGATGTCCTTGAACTCGCACAGCACTTGCGGAATGGCGCCGGTCTGGCCCCGGAACCAGCCGAGCGCGGCATCGGCTTCGCCCTGGCCGCCGCCCGCACCCTCACCCTCGACGCGCCATTTCGGGAACAGCGTCTGCTGCTCCGGAGGAACGCGGCCGGCCTCGCCGTAACCCCAGGTCTCCACGAAGAACGTCTGGAGGAACGCGCTTTCGGCCTGTGTTTCCTTCAGCTTGGAGCGCCCCGCCCAGGCTTTGAGCCTATCACGTAGAACGGCCTCCGAACCGTCGCCGCAGAAGACGCGGTATTCGAGATCGAACTCGGCGCGTAGGAAGGCTCGCGGAAGGAAGGCGTGACTGTCATCGAACATGCCGGGGA
>CAXTCF010000117.1:0-12276 GCA_964242945.1 uncultured Rhizobiaceae bacterium
CAGCGGTTCGACGCTCACCTCACCCTCCTATGATCCGATATCCAGCATGGGCTGTGGGGTTGTGGTCTGGCGCACCCGCTCTGACAACCGGGATGGCGGTGGATTGGGGTTGGCGGGTCATGCTGCCTCCAAATACAGCGGCAACGCGAGCTGTGAGGTCATACGCTTCGGCGCTGCCTCGGTAAGCCGTTCGTTGAGAGTCCGATACCAGCGCACCATGTTACCCGTGCGGAATTGCAGTGTGCACGAGAAGTCTGGATCAACCGCGCGGCGCTTGTTTGCTTCCCGCCGGCTTTCCGCTTCGAAGGCTTGGCTGTCCAGTGATGCAATCCGTTCATGGGCACGCAGCGCATAGGCTACGTCACCCTTTACCCCGAACAGGTGGAAGCGCACATGGCGGGGCAGCACCGCGTCGAGGTGCTCAAAGATGGCAACCGCGCCGTCCGGCCCGTGCAGGTGGCGCCGGCACATTGAGCCTAGCCCCACGAGGTTGGGCAGGTTGGTGAAGCGCGCGATCAACCCGGCGCAGCGCTCATAGTCCTCCGGGCGCCAGCCTTGTAGCACCGGCATCGGCCGCGATACACCCACGTCGTCGGCCAGTTGCTGCGTCCATGCCAACTTTGCCGCCGTGGCAGTGACGCGCGCGAGAACGGTTTCCCTGTCGTGCGCCACTTCCCTTTCGCAGCAAAAGTCTGGCGCCGCCCACCATATCCAAGGGTAGGAGCCGGCAAGGGCCACATACTGATCGAGCGTCCAGCGGTAGAACCAGTAGCGTACCATGGCGACAAAGCCCGCGCTGTCGAGAGCCATCGGGACGCCGCAGAACAGGTCAGGCGTCGGATGGCGGAAGCGCCCCGTCTTGTGGTTGAACAGGGCGTTAGCCGATACCAGACCGCCAGCACCCGGCAAGGTCGCGATCACGCGGGCAAAAGACGTGAAACAGGCCGGGATGCCCAGCAGGGTTTGAGCCAGTCCGTCCATCTATGCCGCCCTCCGGGTGGAGGCGGACGCTGGAGTGGAAGACTCCTCAACGGGATGGATGTCGTGGCCGAAACCTGCTCCGCTACACCGAGCGTCTTTGCACCACCAAAGAGGCTCTAGACGGTTTTCGTCTTCCTCGGAGGTGAGAGCGGCAACCATTGCCGCCTGCATGAACGGACGATATTCCCAGCGCATTTCATCGCTGCGAAAGGCTGCTGCACAATGCAGGCATTCGACCCGAACAGGCGTCGGCGGTGGCCCGAACTCTATGTGCCGCGGCAGCACTGTGCCGAAGGCTTCAACAGCTAGAGCTTCATCTGCCGCGGCGGTGCTGGCAAAGAGGATGTCCGCCGCTGACCCGTCCTGTATGGACTTGGCCCGTTTGTTGGCCTCGCGCCACAGCCTCCGGTGCGCTCGCTTGAACTCTCGCGCGCCCATCAGAGCACGCCCCGTAGAGAGGCTGACGGGGAGGGTGCGGGGCGACCATCATGCTCTACGCCGTCGATCGTGCGGCCGGTGCGATGCTTCCCGATGCGTCGAACGCAGCGCCCATCGGGGAACTCATGGATCTCGTTGCCGACGAAGCCCTCAACCTCGCTGACGCTGACCCATTCGCCGTTCTGCTTGTGGTGGAAGGGGATGCCGGCATAGGCGCACTGGTCGCGTATGTCTCGGAACCACTGCGGGTTTGTCGGGCGGCCCTTGTGCTTGCCTTGGTCGGTCTCACCGCCGGTTATGATCCAGTCCAGGCAAGGGCGCTCGAAAACTTGACCCGAGCACGAATGCATGTCGCCGTTGAGCGCGCACAGATCGTCGTGGCAATCATCCGCGTGGCCGAAACTCTCGCCGCTTACCCAATCTTCTTCAAGGGAGATCGGCCCGAGCAGCGGCTCACACGACAGGAACGCAAACGCCGGTCTGAGCGCCGCCTTTGCCTCCAGCAGATGCGGTACGTTGATGTCCGCGCGCTTCTGATCCTCGCAGGTCGCGCCGATCGCTGCGTTGGGCGGCAGCCCGCCCGCAGCCTCCGCCATCTTGATTATATTCTGAGGCCTCTTCGTGAGAAGCAACCAGACTAGGCTTTCATAGCTTCGCATCAACGCGAATGCTTCTGCCCGCAACTCCGGCGCGGCCTGGTTGTCGAATGGATCGCAAAGGCTCGGGAACACCGTCTCGCGACGGCCCGCCTTGGCGGCGGCCTTGTTCCATCGCAGCGGCTGGCGCCAATAGTCGGCGCTTGTCCGCCGACGCTCGCCGTGCGGTCCCCACTCGACGCGGCCAAGGCGCGTGTCCATCAGGTGTGCCGCGTAGCACCCGTCGCATGCGGGGCTGACTTTCGTGCAGCCGATCCACGGGCTCCACGAGTGATCGCACCAGGAAATTCCGGTGATCTCGCCCATTAGCGCGACCCCCCGAAACCACTGTGCCGACTTCCGTGCGTCCGACGTATGCCGGTTGTTCCGGCATGTCCGACTTTTCCGATAGCTAAGTGCTTGGTTTTGTTGGCTGGGGAACCTGGATTCGAACCAGGACTAACGGAGTCAGAGTCCGCTGGTCTACCGTTAACCTATTCCCCAATTCCCGGCACAAGGGCCGGGTGCGCGACGAGGCTGCGGGCTTTTCGGCGATGATGTGGAAATAGTCAAGCCTTGGCGGAAATCCAGACCACGGTCGCAGGGTTTTGCGGCGGCACGCTTTGAGCGCGATGGACAACAGAAAAGAAGAGAATTCGCGGTCGGTTGGAGGTTTTGAAAAAAGGCGGGGATTGCGGAAGCCCAGCTTATCGGCGGGTGCAAAGACAAGGGACGGTGGTGCAAGCCTCTTGGTCATCTGCAAACTGCCTGCTAGGCTGCTGCGCAACAAGAAGATCGGAGCGGATGCGTCCCTAAGCCGTTTGCGCGCAGCCGTTTGCCCGTCCGCGCCGGATGTTGGTAGGGCTAAGGGCGAGGCGGAGGGCTGCTGATCCGGTGTCGATCTCGCAAGTCAGACAAGCGCGTGCAGCGTTCCGCAACGGTTCGCGCGGCGTTCGAAAGGAAAACCGTGGAAGACCGTCCTCCCGGCCCCGTGCCGGAAGCGGGTTCCGGCCAGCCCCTTCGTCTTCAGCCCGGTGAAAGCCGTGCGGAGGGCGGGCCTGAAATCGCCTCTCCTGCGCCTCACAAGGGCAGCGCGGAGGGCGCCGCGCCGCACCCGTTTCAGAAACCATCTCACAAGAAGCGGCGCAGGCGCCGCCGCAAGGCCTTTGTGCGCGACAGCGCGCCCCAGCCGGCAGGACCTGTTCCGGCTCAACTGCAAGCTGCCCCGCCTCCTGTCCGTCAGCCGCAGCCTCGATTGCATTCCCAGGCGTCGGAGCGGCTTCGTCCTTCGCTTGTTGCGGCGCCGCCGGTGCAGCCTGCCGGCAGGGGAGATGCGGGAGTGCGAGAGCGCACTCTGGAGCGGCGCGGCGGGCTCCCCGTTTTTGCCGCGCTCGACCTCGGCACGAACAACTGCCGCCTGCTCGTGGCCGTGCCGTCCGCGCAGGGGCAGTTCCGCGTGATCGACGCCTTCTCGCGCATCGTCCGCTTGGGCGAAGGCGTCTCAGTGAGCGGACGCTTGGGCGCGGCGGCGATGGACCGCGCCGTCGAGGCCCTGAAAGTGTGCGGCGACAAGCTGCGGGCGCGCGACCTCCGCCGCGCGCGGCTGATCGCCACCGAGGCGTGCCGCGCGGCCGCCAATGGGCCTGAGTTTCTCCGCCGCGTCGAGCGCGAAGCCGGCCTGCGGCTGGAGATCATCGACCGCCACACGGAAGCGAAACTCGCGGTCTCCGGCTGCGGCTCGCTGGTGGATCACGAGGCGCAGGGCGCCGTCCTGTTCGACATCGGCGGCGGCTCCACCGAGATCGCGCTGATCGACCTTGCGGAAGGCCGGCCGCCGCGTCTGGCCGACGCCATCACCGCCTGGACCTCGCTTCCCGTCGGCGTCGTGTCGCTGGCGGAAAAATTCGGCGGCCGGACCGTCACGCCGGAGGTGTTCGCCGCCATGACGCGAAGCGTGGCCGAAATGCTGGAGCGCTTCGTCGAGCGGGGCAGCCTGGCCCACATGATGGGGAGCCCGCGGTTCCACCTGCTCGGCACATCCGGCACGGTGACGACGCTGGCCGGCATCCATCTCAAGCTCGACCGCTACGACCGCCGCCGCGTCGATGGCCTGTGGATGGACGGCGAGGACATGGACCGCATCGTGGAAACGCTGGTCGGCTGGGATTTCGCCGCGCGCGTCGCGAGCCCCTGCATCGGGCCGGACCGCGCCGATCTGGTGCTGGCGGGCTGCGCCATCCTCCAGGCCATCCGCGCGGTGTGGCCGGCCAAGCGCCTGCGCGTGGCCGACCGCGGCCTGCGGGAGGGAATCTTGAGCGAACTGATGGCCGAGGAAGGCGCATGGAGCCGTTCCGCGCCGGAACACAGAACCGGGGTCAGGCCGTGAGCAAGCGGCCGGCAGCCGGAAAAGGCGGCGGGAAGGGGGCGACGCGCGTTTTGCGCACCCGCGTCGCCAAGAAGAGCGGCCTCAAGGAGTCGTCGCGCCGCTGGCTGGAGCGGCACCTGAACGATCCCTATGTCCAGCGCTCGAAGGCCGAAGGGTTCCGCTCGCGCGCGGCCTATAAGCTGATCGAGATCGACGACCGCTACCGTCTGCTGAAGCCCGGCGATCGCGTGATAGACCTCGGCGCCGCGCCCGGCGGCTGGTGCCAGGTTGCGGCCGTGCGCACGAAGTCGCCGCTGGACAAGCCGCACGTGGTCGGCATCGACTATCTCGGAATGGACGCGGTGCCCGGCGCCATTGTGCTGCTGATGGATTTTCTGGACGCGGACGCGCCGCAGAAGCTGCTGGAAGAGTTGGACGCCGAGCCCGACGTCGTGCTGTCGGACATGGCGGCACCCACGACCGGCCACCGCCAGACCGACCACATCCGGACGATGGCCCTGTGCGAGGCGGCGGCGGATTTCGCCTGCGCCGTGCTGAAGCCGGGCGGCCACTTTCTTGCCAAGACGTTTCAGGGCGGCACGGAGGGCGAGTTGCTGGCGCGCTTGAAGAAAAGCTTCCGCAGCGTGCACCACGTCAAGCCGCCGGCCTCGCGCGACGAGTCGGCGGAACTCTTCCTGCTTGCACGCGGCTTCAAGGGACGGCAGGACGGTCCGGAGGATCAGATCGCGGCGGGCTGACGCCCCTCGGCTTTCTTCATCTCCTCCTTCAATGCATGCCCGGAAACCGCATGGCCGGCGTCACGCGGCATCAGGAGGAAGGGGAGGGCGGCGGTCGCCGAGATGCCGGCGACGATCAGGAAGGCGATGGTGAAGGCCTGCGCATCGATCGCTTCGCCCGTCATCAGGCTGTGCGCCTCCAGGATGCCCCCGGCCACCGCCACGCCGAGGGCAATGCTGATCTGCTGCGAGGCGGCCGAGATGGAGGTCGCCTGGGAGGCCTGCGCTTCCTCGATGTCGGCGAACACCAGCGCGTTGGCCGAGGTGAAGAACAGCGAGCGCACCAGGCCGGAAAGCAGAAGCACGCCGAAGATCGTCAGCGCGGGCGTGGCTTGCGTGAAGAACGCGTTCACCGACACGAAGCCCGCGGCCAGCAGGGAGGAAGCGACGAGAACGGTGCGGAAGCCGGCAGCGCGCAATAGCTTCTGGGCTCCGAACTTCATGGCGAGCGCGCCGACCGCCGAAGCGAAGGTCAGCGACCCCGACTGGAACGGCGTCAGGCCGAAGCCGAGCTGAAGCAGCAGCGGCAGGAGAAACGGCACCGCGCCGTTGCCGATGCGGAACAGCGTGCCGCCGAGGATGGCGGCGCTGAACGTCCGGTTGCCGAACAGACGCAGGTCGAGCAGCGGGCGGGAGGCACGGCGGGCGTGGCGGACGTAGAGCAGCGCCGCCACGACGCCGATCGCCACCGCCGCAACGCCGATCCAGACCGGCAAAGCGGGCAGGCTGACGACGGAAAGCCCGAACACGATGCCGGAAGCGGCCAGCGCCGAAAGCACGAAGCCGGCGCCGTCGATCGGCACGCCGTCGCGCGGCGGCACGTCGGCCAGGAAGCGGCCGGAAAGCCAGATGCCCAGAATGCCGATCGGCACGTTGATCAGGAAGATCCAGTGCCAGCCGAAGAAGGTCGTGATGAAGCCGCCGACGGGCGGTCCCATCAGCGGCCCGACCAGCGCCGGAATGGTCAGCCAGGACAGCGCCGAGACGAGTTCGCTTTTCGGCGTCGCGCGGACGAGCAGGAGCCGGGCGACCGGCGTCATCATCGCGCCGCCCACGCCCTGAAGGATGCGCGCGCCGACGATGAAGCCGAGCGACGGTGACGCCGCGCAGCCGATCGAGCCGAGGATGAACACGGCGATCGCGATGCGGAAGATTTTCTTGGCGCCAAAACGGTCGGCCATCCAGCCGCTGATGGGAATGAACACCGCAAGCGAAACGAGATAGGCGGTCAGCGCCAGCTTGAGCGCGATGGGGCTGGTGCCGATGCTGGCCGCGATCGCCGGCAGCGACGTGGCGATCACCGTCGAATCCATGTTCTCCATGAACAAGGCGACGGCAAGGATGAGCGGTGTGGTGCGGTTCAAGGCGATGGCGTCCGTGGGAAAGCGGGCGCTCTCCCTTCGCCCTCGCTGGTCGGGGGTGCAAGTGGCATCTTCGCCTGCGGGTTCCACCCGCCAAAGAACAGGACGGATTGGGCCAAGCCGCACATTCCCGTGAGGCTGCGAGCCATGCCGAGTGCCAAAAGCCCGCCGCGTGCTTGCTCCCTGCCTCCATGCTGCTACGCTGCCGCTGCGGCATTGGAGGGAAGGGGACAAGATGCTGGCGGAATTCTTTCGCGACAAGACGCCGCCCAGGCTGCTGATGATCGCGGCGCTGCTCCTGATGGCGGTGTCGCAGTTCTTTTTCTATTTCGACGATCCAGGCACGGGCTTCCTGTCCATCGACTCGGATTGGAACACGGTAGGCCACTACTGGCTGGGGCAGCAGGGCACGGGCTGGGATCTGCACCCGCAGGCCTACGTCATCGTGGTGGCGCTGGCCTTTGCCCTGTTGCGCGACGACATCGCGGAACACCGCGCCTTTCGCCGCTTCGGCTACTGGCTCTGCGTTGTCCTGTTCTTCATCGCCACGACGCCGGGAGCCCCGCTGCGCGCCACCGGCGCCGGGATGGGAGGTATCGCGTTGCTGATGGCCCTGGCCGCGGCCTTCTGGCACCAGTTCGGCTCTTCCCGCTCCACTGCTCCGGGATCGTAAGCGCCGATCGCGTTCGGCTTCGCGCAGCGATCGATGATCCCCGGCCCGCGCGGCGGGATGTTCACCGAAGCGTGTGCCGCCCTTGTTTTCACACGGAGGGGCGGCACATGGGCGGCGAACGTCCAACCGGAGAAAGCGTCCCATGACCGAACTCGATCGCCGTTCGCTTTTCGCGCTGGGCGCGGGCACCGTGATTGCCGCCACGGCTGCCGCGCAGGCCGCGCCCGCCGCGACGACCGCCGCTGCGCCGGCCCCGTCGCTGCCGGGCGCTCCGGGCTGGCACCGCTTCAAGCTGGGCGATTGCGAGATCACCGCGGTGCTGGACGGCATGCGGCCGGGCGAAGGGCCATATCCGACCTTCGGCGCGAACCAGACGGCGGAGGCCGTCGCAGCGCTGATGCAGCAGAACCTCCTGCCGCCCACCCGTTTCGTCAACACCTTCACGCCGGTGATCGTGCGCGCCGGGCGCGAGGTCATGCTGATCGACACGGGCTTCGGGAAGGACATGCGCGCGAACGGCATGGGTTTCCTCGGCCTGCGCATGGTGGATGCCGGCGTCCGGCCTGAAGACGTTACGATGGTGGTGCTGACGCACATGCACGGCGACCACATCGGCGGGCTGATGGAGGACGGCAAGCCGGCTTTCCCCAACGCCTCCTACGTCTTCGGCCGCAAGGAATTCGACTTCTGGACGGCGCCGGAGCGGGCGGGGGAGGGCGAGCGGATCGCCGGCAACGCCAAGGCGGTCACAAAGAACGTGGCGCCGCTGCGCGACCGCGCTTCGATGGTGGTGGGCGGCGATTCGATCGCGCCGGTGCTGACCGTCATCGACGCACCCGGCCACACGCCGGGCCACCTGGTCTTCCGGCTGGATTCGAGCGGCAAGTCGCTGATCTTCACCGGCGACACGGCGAACCACTTCGTCGCCTCCCTCCAGAAGCCGGACTGGCACGTCGCCTTCGACCAGGACAAGGCGATGGCAGCCCAAACGCGCCGCAAGGTGTTCGACATGATAGCCGCCGAGCGCCTGCCCTTCATGGGCTTCCACATGCCGTTTCCGGCCGTGGGCTTCGTGGAAAAATTCGG
This sequence comes from uncultured Rhizobiaceae bacterium, assembly GCA_964242945.1. Lineage (GTDB taxonomy): Bacteria > Pseudomonadota > Alphaproteobacteria > Rhizobiales > Rhizobiaceae > Mesorhizobium_B. Next base: position 8,337 of record CAXTCF010000117.1, read on the forward strand.
GGAGGGATATCGCTTCATCCCCGAAACCTATCAGTTCGAGGCGTGACGGCGCGGCAACTTTCCGGCGGCTGTCTCTGCGGGACGGTCGCCTATCAAGTTGCAGACGAATTTATCTGGGCCGCCTATTGCCACTGCGGAGACTGCCGCCGCACGACAGGCTCGGCCTTCAAACCCATCGCCCGCATCGAGCGTAGCAAGTTCGCGGTGACGCAAGGGATGAAAAGGCTCCTGATCTATGGCGATGCCGTCACGCACGACGCGCATTGCGGCGTCTGCGGCTCCCTCGTCTATTCGCAAGTCAGCGAAGCTGCCTTCGCGCATGTGCCGATGGGCACGCTGATCGATGCCCCCCTCGATCCGACCCTCCAAGCACATCTTCGTCGGCTCCAAGGCGCCCTGGTTCGAGATCACCGACGATCTGCCGCAACACGAAGGCTTCCCGCCGTGATCTCAGAACTGCGGGGATAAATGCATCGGCGCCGGCGGCTAACCTAGGCAAACCCACCGCACCCGTGGTAACAGCCCCTGCCAATCCCGCATGAGGGTCCTTCCGAACCGGCGCCGCAGACTGTCAGCGCCGGTTTGTCGCATTTGATGAGGATTTTGGCGCATGGCGAAGCTGATCGAAACCGCGACGGGCGCGATCGCGCTGACCTTCGACGACGTGCTCCTCCAGCCCGGCCATTCCGAGGTGCTGCCCGGCGCGACCGACATCCGCACGCGCATCGCCGGCGACATCGACCTCAACCTGCCGATCCTTTCCGCCGCGATGGACACGGTCACCGAAGCAAAGCTGGCCATCGCCATGGCGCAGGCGGGGGGCTTGGGCGTCATTCACCGCAACCTGTCGCCGGTCGAGCAGGCCGAGCAGGTGCGGCAGGTGAAGAAGTTCGAGTCGGGCATGGTCGTGAATCCCGTCACGATCGGGCCGGACGCGACGCTGGCGCAGGCGCTCGGCCTTATGAAGCAGTTCAACATTTCGGGCATCCCGGTGGTCGCCAACGGCGGCGCGGGCGGGCAGATCACGGGGAAGCTGGTCGGCATCCTCACCAACCGCGACGTGCGCTTCGCCTCCAACCCGGCGCAGCCCGTGCGCGAACTGATGACGCACGAGAACCTCGTGACCGTGCACGACGGGGTGGAGCAGGAGGAGGCCAAGCGCCTGCTGCACACGCACCGCATCGAGAAGCTTCTGGTGACGGACTCTTCGGGCAACTGCGTCGGGCTGATCACCGTCAAGGACATCGAGAAGGCGCAGCTCAACCCGCACGCCACCAAGGACGCGGCCGGGCGCCTGCGCGTGGCCGCCGCCACATCCGTCGGCGACGACGGCTTCGAGCGCGCCGAACGGCTGATCGAAGCGGGCGTGGACCTGCTCGTCATCGACACCGCGCACGGCCATTCGCAGCGCGTGCTGGACGCGGTGGGCCGCGCGAAAAAACTGTCCAACTCGCTGCGCATCATGGCCGGCAACGTGGCGACCGCCGACGGTACCAAGGCGCTGATCGACGCCGGTGCGGACGCGGTGAAGGTCGGCATCGGGCCAGGCTCGATCTGCACCACACGCATCGTGGCGGGCGTCGGCGTGCCGCAGCTTTCCGCGATCATGGCGGCGGTGGAAGCCGCGAGCGACGCGAATATTTCCGTGATCGCCGACGGCGGCATCAAATATTCCGGCGATCTTGCCAAGGCGCTCGCCGCCGGCGCTTCCGCCGCGATGGCGGGCTCGCTGCTGGCCGGCACGGACGAGAGCCCCGGCGAGGTCTATCTGCACGGCGGGCGCTCGTTCAAGGCCTATCGCGGCATGGGCTCGGTCGGCGCCATGGCGCGCGGTTCGGCCGACCGCTACTTTCAGGCGGAAGTGCGCGACACGCTGAAGCTCGTCCCGGAAGGCATCGAGGGGCAGGTGCCTTACAAGGGGCCGACATCGGGCGTGCTGCACCAGATGGCGGGCGGCCTGCGCGCCGCCATGGGCTATGTCGGCGCCGCGAACCTGGAAGAGTTCCGCCGCCGCGCGACCTTCGTGCGCATTTCGCCTGCGGGCTTGCGCGAAAGCCACACGCACGACGTATCGATCACACGCGAAAGCCCGAACTATCCCAGCGTGGGCTGAAGCCGGCGAGCTTTCCTGGAAGCTGCCTGCAACACCCGTTGCTTTGCCGCCGCACCCTGGAAAACTTTGCCACGGCGGAGCCGGGATTACTGGTCGAGCGCGGAGAAGTAGCGCGCGGCTTCGGGCGTGAGCAGCGGCCGGGCCTCGGCAAGCGGCACCTTCAGCAGGTCGTCGCCGCAGGCGAAGATCGCGTGGGGCAAGTCGCGCAACATGAACACCAGATCGTGCTGCGTGAAGTAAACGCCCAGATTGCTGGCGAGGAGATCATCGATGCCGCATTCGGCTTCCGTGTCGGCGTCGAATTTTTCGCGCTTGGAGCGGATATAGGCCAGCAGATCGGCGCTCGGCGCAAAGGTCAGCGATGCGTCGCTGTTGTCGTAGGCCTGCGGATCGACGGCTTCGCCGTCGCGCCCCACGGCGTTCCAGCCGGCCAGCAGCGTTTCCGGAACGATCGGAGTCCCTTCGGCGGCATCGACAAGAATGTGCTTGAGGTAGTTTTCGGGGTGAGCGCCCCCGCAGAAGAAGCTGCCCGACTCCGCCAATCCGATCAGCCGCGGCGAAGCGTGTTCGACCGTCACGTTCGGGATGTTGTCGGAATCATCGCCAGCCGGGTCGGCATGCTATGTGCTCCAGCTTAAGCCCGCATAGGCCTGCGAGCGGCAGGAAAACATGGACAGTTCCGCCTGCAGGCGCTGTTGCAGCAGGAAGGCGTTGACCGGCCCCGTGTCCTCGCCGCCCAGCGAAACGACGGTGGGATACGCGACGCCGTTGCGGCCATCGGTTTCGGTGCGCAGCACTACCTTGCCTACCCGAGTTTCCGGCCCAGCCTTGCGCGGCCAGTCGAGCTTCAGGAAGTCGTAGGGTAGATCTTTGGGTTTCAGAACCGGCGGATCGCCTGCCGCGGCAACCGCGGCGTCGGGCTGAAGCGCTTCCAGCGGCGTGGAACTCGTCGTGTCGATCGCCCGCGCCCCGCGGCGTTCGAGCTTGATCGGCAGCTTCTTTCCCGTGGCACGGTCCGTCCAGGTGCCGGAAAGCGCCGTGCCGTTCGCCGCCAAGGCCCAGACCGCGGCGATCGGCGGCGCCACCACCCCGTCCTCGTTGGGCACGCAGGTCTTGTCCGAACAGGGCGCTTCTTCCTCCAGGCGGAACGTGCCCGCACGCGCGGCAACGCCGTCGAGCGGGATGTCTGTGCCCTTGGACAGATAGGCGTAGCGGCCAAAGGGGCGGTCGCCGTCTTCCGGCGGCGTGGTGATCTCAAGGATGATCGGGAGCGTGCCCAGCGTGCCTTTATACGTGACAGCATCGCCGAGCGCCGGCCCGGCACTGCCGATCGCGATCACGGCCGCAACAGTCAGAGGCAGGGCACGCATGAATGAGCCGTTCCGGGGATGGCGATCGACATAATTTCGACAAGGGTATCAAAAAGCCGAAGTGTCCACGACAGGAATCGAACCTGTGACCCCAGGATTCATACCACTTCGGCTTGCGCCGCCGCCCGAAGGGCGTTCGTGGTCTGGACTGTCCCTTCGCCATGAGCCCGAAGGCTTGTAGGCACCGCCCGTCCAGTCTCTACACCTTCCCGGCAAAAACCGGGCTTGGCTCGGGATCGGCAAGCAGCCGAGCGGCTGGAGCTTTCCCCGACTTTGAGCGGATCCGTCCCGGAGTTTCCCGCCGTGACGCCCAATTAGAGCGTCGTGCTGGAATTGTGGGTCAGGCGCTTTTGCTGTGGGGAGCTTTGTGATTCACCTGTGTGGGAGGTGGATCATGAGCTATTGTCTGGGATTGCCCCGGTTTTGTGGACACCGAGATTGCTCTTGCATGAGGTGT
>CAXTCF010000118.1:0-12116 GCA_964242945.1 uncultured Rhizobiaceae bacterium
GGGATGTGGACGATCTACCCCCACCCCGCTCGGCTTCGCCGACCGGCCCTGCCCACAGGGGGAAAGGTAAGGGCTTGCGCCTGGCCTTTAACAGCACCGATTCGATGTCCGGTTTCATCGCGCTTTCCCGTGACCTCGAAGCGAGAGGCGAAACCCTCGGCATCTTCTCCGAGCAAATCGAAACCGGCTCCCACCGCGCCTCGATCGTCGCGGTCGCGGAGGACCGGGCGGATATCTGCGCGGTTGATTGCAGAACCTGGGATCTTGCCAAGCGGTTCGAGCCGCGAGCCGCCGAGCTTCAGGTGATCGGCTGGACGGCAAAGCGGTTGGGCTTACCGTTCATCACCTCGCGCCACACGCCGCCTGCCGTCGTACAGGCGCTGAGGGAAGCGCTTCAGGCGTTCAACAAGCGCGCGTCCAGCGGATAGCGCGAAAGCTGTTCGCAGCCGGTCCTGGTGATCAGCACCTGCTCCTCGATCTTGACGCCTTCTTGCCCGCCGAGCCGGCCGATATAGCTCTCGACGCAGAGCACCATGCCGGGCTCCAGCACGCCGTCCGGCGTGTCCTCCGTCCAGTCGCTTGCATGCGGCAGGGTAGGATATTCATCTGCCAGCCCTACGCCGTGGTAGAGCACGCCGTAGCGCGTAGGAAAGCAATCCGGCGGCGGCACGGCCGAGCGCTCCACCAACTCATGGAACGTAATGCCCGGCTTCAGCAGGTCCGTGTTGTGCGCGATCTGCTCCGCAGCGACCGAAAAGAGGTCGCGCTGCTCCTCCGTCGGCTGCCCGTCGCCGCACGCCCAAGTCCGCGACAGGTCGGCGCAGAAACCGTATGGGCCGATCAGGTCCGTGTCGAAGGCGACGAGATCGCCGGCCTCGATCAAGCGGCTCGAACACTCCTGGAACCATGGGTTGGTGCGCGGCCCGCTGCTGAGCAGCCGTGTTTCGATCCACTCGCCGCCGCGCGCGATATTGCCGCGGTGAAGCTCGGCCCAAAGCTCGTTCTCCGAGACGCCAGGTTTCAGCGCCGCTTCCATCTCAGCCATCGCCGCTTCGCAGGCGACGATCGCGCGGCACATGCAGAGGATTTCGTCCGGCGACTTGATCAGGCGGGCATTCTCCATCACCGCCTCGCCGCTGCCGACCGTTATTCCGCGACGCGAGAGGGCTGCCACGCCCTCGGCACCGAGGTGATCGACGGCAATCCGCCGGTTCTTGCCGCCGTGCCCGCGAACAAGCTCGGCGATGCCGGCCGCCCAGCGTTCGACGCGCTTGTCCGTCAGTTCGCCGCCATAGAGGTACATCCAAGACACAGCCGGCCGCACCTCGTCCACGATGCCCGAATGGTCCGAGAGATGCTCGCAGGAGAAGTAGTCGAAGAGGATCACAGGCCCGTCCGTCGCCACGAAGCAGTGGCGGGTCGGATTGTGCGCCACCCACAGCTGCATGTTCGTGGAGTCGGTGGCGTAGCGGATGTTTATGGGATCGTAGAGCAGGGCGCCGGCATAGTCGCGCCGCCGCAACTCCGCACGGATGCGCTCCAGGCGGTAACGCCGCATGGCTGCGAGATCAGGAGCGGCTACACCGGACGCCGCCCACTCCGCTTCGGCAAGCGCGCCGTATCCGAGCACGTGCTGATTCAGTCCGGCTGCTTTCGCGCGGGAGCTGCCCCGCAGCGCGGCCTCTTCATCCGGCGAAAAGGGCATGATCTTGCGATGACGCCCGAACTGCCCTTTGGCCGGCTGCTCGTTCATGGGCGGCTCAGTTCCGCATCTTGTCGCCGGCCGGGTCGAACAGCGGTTCGACGTTGATCCGGGCGGGGCGGCGGTGGCCGAGGATCTCGATCTCGAACAAGCCGTGGCTTTCATCCTCGGCAAGCGGTGCCGGCACGTAGCCTTGCGCCATCGACTTACCCACGAAATGCGCATAGCCGCCGGACGTAACCCAGCCGACCACGCGCCAGTCGCCATCGGTCATGCCGAGCACGGCGGAGGCGTCGCCGTTCGTCTCAGTCGATTGTGACTTGTCGCCCCGCAAGACCACGGCGCCGCGTGCGTCGAAGCGGGGAGCGCCGTAGCCGTGCGGCGGCTCGACGGTGCCGAAATCCTTCCCGTCCAGCTTGGCCCAGATCGGTTCGTCGCCCATCACGTCGGCGTCCAGCGCATCGACCACAAACGACACGCGCCGCAGCTTGCCCCCGTCGCTCTTCTCTTTCGCGGCGGCTTCGCGCCCGACGAAGTCATTCTTCTCCAGCTTGATGAAGCGGTCCATGCCGCCCTCGAAAGGCCCGTAGATCGGCCGAAGCTCGCGGAACCAGGTCGGGAAATTCTTTTCGAGGCGCATGGAAAGCAGCGCCCGCATGCCGAAGTCCACGATACCGAGCTCTTTTCCAGCCTCCTTGATCGCGGCATAGACCAGCCGCTGATAGGCCGGCGCCATCCAGATCTCAAAGCCGAGGTCGCCGGTGTAGGTGACGCGGTTGACCATGCAGGGCGCGCCGCCGACCGCCATCTCGCGAAAGTCCATGAAGCGGAAAGCGGTGTTCGACACGTCCACGTCGGTCAGCCTGGCCAGGAGGTCGCGCGAGCGCGGGCCGGCGATGGAAAGGCCGACCAGCGTCTGATCGAAACGGTGAAGTTTTACCGAGCCGTCCTTCGGCAAATGCTTCTCGAACCAGCGCATGTGATATTTTTGGGCGGCCGAAGAGCCCCAGACCATGAAGCGGTCTTCGCCGGCCTTGGCCACCGTAAAGTCGCCGATCAGCTTGCCGTTCTCGTTCAGCATCGGCGAAAGCACGATACGCCCGATTTTCGGCATGCGGTTGGTGAGCAAGCGATTCAGAAAATCTTCTGCGCCGGAACCGGACACTTCGTATTTGGCAAAGTTGGCGATCTCGGTGACGCCGACACCTTCGCGCACCGCACGAACTTCCCGCCCCACATGCCCGAAATCGTTGGATCGGTGGTACGACACCACGTCCTTGGGCTCCGTGCCTTCCGGCGCGAACCAGAGCGGCGTTTCCAACCCCCAGGAGTCCCCCATCACGGCGTTTTGGCGGAGCATCGTGTCGTAGAGCGGCGTGGTCTGCGCGGGCCGCGCCGCCGGCAGTTCCTCGTTGGGGAAGCGGATGGAGAAGCGGCGGGAGTAGTTCTCGCGAACCTTGGCGTTGGTGTAGCGAAGCGTCGCCCACTCGCCGAAGCGCGCGACGTCCATGCCCCAGATGTCCGCGCCGGGGTCGCCGTGCACCATCCAGTTGGACAGCGCCAAGCCGACGCCGCCGCCTTGGGAGAAGCCGGCCATCACGGCGCAGGCACACCAGAAATTTGTGAGGCCCTGCACCGGCCCGACCAGCGGGTTGCCGTCCGGCGCAAAGGTGAAGGGGCCGTTGATGATCTGCTTGATGCCGGCCGCCTCGATACCGGGGAAATGCTTGAAGCCGACCTCCAGCGAGGGAGCAATGCGGTCGATGTCGGGCTGAAGCAGTTCGTGGCCGAAGCTCCAGGGCGTCTCGACCGGCGACCAAGGCCGGCAGTTCTTTTCATACGTGCCGAGCAGCACGCCGTTGCGCTCCTGGCGCGTGTAGATCTCGCCTTTGAAGTCCATGACGCCGATCATCTCGCGCCCGGTCGCCTTGTTGAACGCCATCACCTCCGGAATGTCCTCGGTGAGCAGGTACATGTGCTCCATGGCGAGCAGCGGCAGTTCCAGCCCCACCATGCGGCCGACCTCGCGCGCCCACAGCCCGCCGCAGTTGACGACGTGCTCGGCCTTCACGGTGCCCTGTTCGGTGACGACGTTCCAGGTTCCGTCCGCTTCTTGCGTGAGTTCCGTCACGCGATTGCGCAATACGATCTCGGCGCCGAGTTTCTGTGCAGCCTTGGCATAGGCATGCGTCGTGCCGGAAGGGTCGAGATGGCCCTCCACCGGGTCCCACAGCGCGCCGACGAAGTTTGTCTCGTCCATCAGCGGGAACATCGCCTTCACCTCCGAAGGCGTAATGAGTTCGGTTTCCATGCCGAGATAGCGGCCGCGGGCGTGAGCCAGCCGCAGGAAGTCCATGCGCTCGGGACTGTCGGCCACCATCGCACCGCCGGTCAGATGCAAGCCGCAGCTTTGGCCGGAAATCTCCTCCAACTCCTTGTAGAGCGACACCGTGTAGGCCTGGAGCTTGGCGACGTTCGGGTCGCCGTTGAGCGTATGGAAGCCGCCCGCCGCGTGCCAGGACGAGCCGGAGGTCAGTTCCGACCGCTCGATCAGCATCACGTCCGTCCAGCCGGCCTTGACGAGGTGGTACAGCACGGAACAGCCGACGACGCCGCCGCCGATGACAACCGCTTTTGCGTGGGATTTCATGAGACTACACCTCTCGGCGAAGATACAAACTTAGCTTGGGATGCCGTGGCCGGGCAACAAATTAAAAATCCGTAGGCGCGCCGCCTTCGGCTTTGCGTTTGGCGACGAAGGCTTCGATCTCTTCTTCAATCGCCAAATCAATCGGCGGCTTCTCCCAAGCCCCCAGCCGTTCTTTCCAGAGACGATTGGCGCGCTCGACGGCTGTCGGCGAGCCGGCTTCCGCCCAGGTCTCGAAGTTGCGCCAGTCCGAGATGATCGGCGCGTAGAAGGCGGTCTTGTAGCGCGCCTGGGTGTGCGGCGTGCCGAAGAAGTGGCCACCGGGGCCGACGTCGCGGATGGCATCGACGGCCAGCGCTTCGTCGGAAACGTCGAGGGGCGAAAGAAACTCAGCCACCATCTGAAGCAGATCGACGTCCAGGATCATCTTCTCGTAGGAGCAGCGCAAGCCTCCTTCGAGCCAGCCGGCAGCGTGCAGCACGAAGTTTGCGCCGCCCTGCACGAGGCCCCAGAGCGAGAACACGCTCTCATAGGCTGCTTGCGCGTCCACGGCGTTGGCCGCGCAGACGTTGGAGGAGCGGTAGGGGATGCGGTAGCGCCGGGCAAGCTGGCCGCCGAGCAACTGCGCCTTCATGTATTCCGGCGTGCCGAAAGCGGGTGCGCCGGACTTCATGTCCACGTTGGAGGTAAACCCGCCATAGCCGACCGGCGCGCCCTTGCGCACCATCTGCGTGAAGGCGAGGCCTGCAAGCGCCTCCGCGTTCTGCTGCACCACCGCGCCGGCCACAGTCACCGGCGCCATCGCGCCGGCCAGCGTGAAGGGCGTCACGATCACGGCCTGGCCGCGCGACGACATCTGGATGATGCCTTCCATCATCGGAACGTCGAGTTTCAAAGGAGAGTTCGTATTGATGATCGTGTAAAGCGACGGCTCGTCCAGAAGCTGCTCGTCCGAGACACCGCGCGCGATGCGGGTGATCTCGATCGCATCGAGGTTGCGCTCCTTGCCCAGGGAATAAGCGTGGAACGGCTTGTCCGTCAGGATCGCCAGATCGCGGATGCATTCGAGATGGCGCACGGAGGGGTGCACGTCCGTCGGCTCGACGGGATAGCCGCCGGTCGCCTGGATGATGTTGTGCACCTGCGCCAGCTTGATGAGGTTGCGGAAGTCGGCTTGGTTGCCGGAGCGCCGGCCGCGGTCGAGATCGCTACAGTTCGGTGCGGAGCCCATCTGCGCGAAGATCAGGTTGTTGCCGCCGAAGCGCACGTTATGGGCTGGATTTCGTGCGTGCAGCGTCCATTCGGCCGGCGCCTGCGACACCAGTTCGAGCAGCATGTCGCCGTCGAATCGCACGCGCTCGGTGCCTTCGCGCACATCGGCGCCGTGCTCGCGCATGATGCGCCGTGCTTCCGCGTGGAGCACATCGACGCCGATTTCCTTCAGCACGCGCAGCGACGCGAGATGGATCGACTCCAACTCGTCGTCGGAAACGACCTTGGTGGGTGCGAAAGGGTTCTTCAGCTGACGGAACGGCGGCTGCTCGAAGGCCGCCGCACCGCCCGCACGCTTGGCCAACCGGCCGCCCCGGCGCGCCCGCTCGGTGCCGGGTGCCGGAACGGTGGTTTCGGACCCAAGATCTGTCATGCTGCCTCGATCAGGTGATACGGCAGTTCCGCCGCATGGCAGGGTTTTAGGGCTCTGGCCTCCATGTCAGTGCGGACGCGGCGACCGGAAGCGTTGGGGAAACGACATGAGGCGGAAGCGCGCCGATGCAGAAGTTTGACGTTGCCGTGATCGGCTTGGGCGCGATGGGAAGCGCCGCGCTGTTCCATCTGGCGCGGCAAGGCTGCCGCGTCATTGGTCTGGAGCGCTTCGAGCCGGGGCACGATCGCGGCTCCTCGCACGGCGAGTCGCGCGCGATCCGCTTGGGCTATTTTGAGCATCCCTCCTATGTGCCGCTGCTTCGCCGTGCCTATGAGAACTGGCGCGAACTGGAGCGCCTTTCCGGAGAAAGCCTGCTGACCGTCACCGGCGTGCTGGAGATCGGCAAGCCCGGCAGCGCGATCGTTGCCGGCTCCGCCGAGGCGAGTCTTCTGCACGATCTGCCCCACGCCCTGCTCGACGCAAACGAGGTGATGCTTCGCTTCCCGCAGTTTACGTTGCCTCCAGACTTTTCCGCCGTCTGGCAGCCGGACGGCGGCTATCTGCTGCCGGAGCGCGCTGTTCGCGCGCATTTCGCCTTGGCGCAAAGCTACGGGGCGGAGGTGCTGACGGGCACGCAGGCACTCGGCATCGACCCATATCCAGCAGGCGTTCGAATCGCTTTGGCGGATGGCGCCGTCGAAGCCGACCGCGTCGTGGTCGCGGCTGGCCCCTGGATCGGCGATCTCGTCCCGGCGCTTGCGCCGAATCTCCAACTCACGCGGCAGGTTCTCGTCTGGTTCGAGCCGCGCGATCCGAAAGCCGTGCAGCTTGGCAACCTTCCGGTGTTCATCATCGATGCGCCGGGCGAGATTGCCTATGGCTTTCCGCAAATCTCCCAGCTTGGCTTCAAGTGTGCCTCGCACTTGTCCAGCGGCACGGTAGGCCATGCTGACGAAGCGCGGCAGAATGCCGGCATGGAAGATGCCGCCGTCCTGCGTCGTTTCCTTGAAGCCTATCTGCCCGGAGCGGCAGGGCCCGTCCGCGCGATGAAGACCTGCCTCTATACGAAGACGCCGGACGAGGATTTCGTCCTCGACTGCCTGCCGGAAGATTCCCGCATCGTGATCGCTTCTCCTTGCTCCGGTCACGGCTTCAAGTTCGCCAGCGTGATCGGCGAGGTGCTGGCGGATCTCGCGCTGCACGGAAGCACGCCGCACGATATCGGGCGCTTTCGCATGTCGCGTCCCGGCCTCAATGAGCAAGAGAGGCAGCAGCAAGCCTCGTCGCATCTTCGCTAGCGCACCTCGCGCGATTGCTCCAACAAGGGCAGGCGTGCGGGAGGCAGTCATGAGCATTGATGGGGAGCAGGCAGCCGACCCGCGGGTACCCTGGGCGGCGGTTGCGGGCGTCACCGTTTCGCTCTCGATCTTCGGCGTCGCGCAGAGCCTCAGCTATCCCCTCTTCACGCTGGTCATGCAGAAGCAGGGCATGCCGCCGGGCCTGATCGGGCTTTCGGCCGCCATGCTGCCCGTCGGCATCCTGCTTTCGGCGCTGCTGGTGCCCCTTGCCGTGAACAGGCTCGGCGCACGGCGGTTGGCTGTGCTTTGCGCCCTCGGCGGTGCCGCCTGTTTCCTTCTGATGGGATTGTTGCAGAACTTCTTCGCCTGGTTCCCGTTGCGGCTGCTGCTCGGCATCCTCGTCAACCCGCTCTACATCCTCGGCGAGGTTTGGGCGCTGGCCCTTTCGCCCGTCGCGCAGCGGGGCCGGGTGATGGGCTTCTTCAACACGCTGATGGGCGTCGGCTATGCCATCGGGCCGCTGGTGCTGACCGTGCTGGGTATCGCCGGCCTCGCGCCATTCCTGGCCGCAGCGGTCGGCTTCGCGCTTTGCGCCGCGACGCTTTATGCCGTTTCGGGCAGGGTGTCGGATTTTGCTCCGCGAGAGGGCGAAGTGCGCATGGGCTTCGGGGCTTTCGCGCGGCAGGCGCCGGCGCTGCTGGTGGCCGTCGGCACGGCCGCGGCGACGCAGCAAAGCACCTATGCGCTGCTTGCGGTGTTCGGCACGGATTATGGTCTCGGCGAGGTCACGCTTGCCTGGCTGCTCACGGTGCTTGCCGCAGGCAACATCCTGTTTCAGGTACCTCTAGGACTCGCCGCGGAGCGGGTCGGCGGGCGCTGGATGATCCTGTTCTGCGCGCTTGGCACGGTCTGCTGCGCAGCGCTTCTGCCCGTGTTCATCCTGTCGCCGCTGATCTGGCCGCTGCTTCTGCTGCTCGGCGGCATCGGCTACGGAACCTACACGATGGCGACGGTGGAACTGGGCGAGCGGTTTTCCGGCAGCGCGCTTGTGGCGGGGAACGCAGCCTTTGCGCTTCTATGGGGTGCGGGCGGCATCGCCGGTGCGCCGGTCGCCGGCTATGCGATGCAGCAGATGGGGCCGCTCGGCCTGCCCGGCACGATCGTCCTGCTGTCGTCCGCCATGTTCGTCTTCGTGCTCATCCGCACGCTTCGCCGCCGGCGGCGCCAGCCCGAATAGACGCTGAGGCCCGCTGTGTCCGCGTCAACGCTGGGTGGGCGGCACACGTCCTGCGCGAGGGCCGTACCTGTTCGTGTTTCGAACAGGCAAGACCCCCGCCACAGGAACGCATGGCACTTCGCGACGCGAAACAAGCGAAGTATTTTAGCTGCTCCGGTACGCAGAACATCTTCCGGAGCGGGTGGCGGATGCGAGCGGCCGCCGTGCTTTCCTTGTAGCGGACACTCCTTACCGGCCAGTTATCGAGTGGTTTCGCGGAGGTAAATCAGCGCGGTTTCAGCCCGAGGCCTAAAGCATGTCTCCCGACAGTGGGAACCGGTTTCGGGAAAAAGACATGCGCAAAACAAAGAAGCTGAAGCGTGTCGCTTGAGGCCGAAAGGCCGCAGCACGCTTTAGCGGGCCAAACGTCAGCCGTTCAGCCAAACGCGCAGGGGATAGGCGGGGTCCAGGATCAGCTTCGCAGCCAGCGCGATGCAGACGGTCACCAGCAGCGGCTTGATCAGCTTCGCACCGCCGCGCACGGCAAGACCGGCGCCGAGCCGCGCGCCGACGAATTGCGCAACGCCCATCAGGATGCCGACCTTCCACCACACCGCGGCGGCCAGCGCGAAAGTGAGGATGCCGCCGACATTTGAGGCGAAGTTGAGAAACTTGGTGTGCGCCGTCGCTTTCAGCAGCCCGTAGCCGGCAAGCCCGACAAAGGCCAGCATGTAGAAGGAGCCGGCGCCGGGACCGAACAGCCCATCGTAAAAGCCGATCAGCGGCGGAACGGTGACTGCGAAGATGCGGGGCGGCAGCCGCTCGGTCCGGTCCACGTCGGTCATGTTCGGCTTGAGCGCGAAATACAGCGCTATGCCGATGAGCAGGAAGGGCAGGAATACCCGCAACACGTCGCCCGGCACGATGGTTGCGAGCCCGGCGCCGGCCACCGAGCCGAGGAGCGCCAGAAGCGCCGGGAGAAGCTGCCGGCTCGGCTTCACTTGGCCACGCACGGCATAGGCGATGGTGGCCGACCCCGACCCGAACAGGCCTTGCAGCTTGTTGGTGCCGAGCGCTTCCAAGGGCGGCAGTCCGGCCAGCAGCAGGGCCGGCACCGTGATCAACGCGCCGCCGCCTGCGATCGAGTCGATGAAGCCCGCCGCCAGCGCGGCAAGCGCCAGTGCGCCCAGGACTTCCGTGGAAAGCTCGATCATGCCGGATGGGTCCAGAAATGTGGGGGAGAGCGTCAGGCGCTTCTGGTTCGCTTGGCTAGAGCATCGGACGGTTGATCGCACGCAGTCTGCCGGCCGGGGGCGGGCGCAGGCTTTGTTGTTGGCCTCGGCCGGGCAACAGCCCGACGCTCGCCCACCGCCTAGCCTGCATCCCACCCCCAACCACCAGCCTGCATCCGATTAACCGTCCGATGCTCTAGCGCCTTGCGCAGGTCGGGTGCGGCGGCGACCAGCGCCCTTGCCGCTTCCGAGCGCGGCGCGTCAAGCACGGAAGCGGTCGGACCTCGCTCCACGATCCTGCCGGCATCCATCACGAGCACTTCGTCGGCGACCGCGCGGGCGACATGCAGGTCATGCGTGATGAAGAGCAGGGTGAGGCCGAGACGCGCCTGAAGATCGGCGAAGAGGTCGAGGATTTTAGCGCGCACGGAAACGTCGAGCGCCGAAACCGGCTCGTCCGCCACGATCAGCTTGGGGCTCGTGATCAGGGAGCGGGCGATGGCAAGGCGCTGGCGCTGTCCGCCTGAGAATTCGTGGGGGTAGCGATCCAGCGCATCTGCGCCAAGGCCGACTTGGTCAAGTACGAAAGCCACACGCTCCCGCCGTGCTTGGCGTCCCAGCTTCTCCGGCACAAGGTGCAGCGGCTCCGCGACGAGCTTCTCCACGCGCTGGCGCGGGTCGAAGGAGCCATAGGGATCCTGGAAGACCACCTGCATCTTCCGTCGGGCGGCGCGCAGGCCGGCGTCGTCGCTCGCATCGAGAACTTGGCCGTCGAGGCGAACAATTCCGGAAGTCGGTTTGTCCAGCGCCAAAACCATTCGCGCCAGGGTCGATTTTCCGCAGCCGGAACGGCCGACCAGTGCTACGGAGCGGCTTTGCGGGATGGAGAAGGTGACACCGTCCACGGCACGAAAACTTTGCTTCGGCTGGAACAGGCCAAAGCGGCGGAGGGGATAGTTTCGGGAAAGGTTTTCCACCTGGAGCAGCGGAGTCCCCGGTGTTTCAGCAGCAGGCGGCGGTGGGCGGACCGGCATGTGGACGGACGCCTGCACGAGTTGGGCCGTGTAGGGGTGCGCCTGCGCTGCCAATACCTCGCTTGCTCCGCCGGAGTCCACGATCGCGCCATCGCGCATGATGGCGATCCGGTCGGCTGTTCCTGCCACGACGCCGAGATCATGGGAGATCAGCAGCAGCGCCATGCGCCGCTCGGATACGAGTTCGCGCAGGAGATCGACGATCTGCGCCTGCGCCACGACGTCCAACGCCGTGGTCGGCTCATCGGCGATCAGCAGCTTTGGCCTGGCTGCGCAGGCGATTGCGATGCCGACGCGCTGGCGCTGCCCGCCGGAAAGCTCGTGGGGATAGCGATCAGGAGGAACCTGCGGGCTGGCTAAGCCCACGCGCTCCAGCATCGTTATTGCGGCGCGTTCGGCGCTGCGGCGCGTGCCTCCGAAATGACGGCGAATGCCTTCGGCAACCTGGACGCCGATCGTCTTCAGCGGGTTGAGCGCGGTCATCGGCTCCTGAAACACCATCCCGGCGACGGCGCCGCGGATTCCGCTCATCTGACTCTCGGAAGCGGCAGGGATGTCGATGCCGTCGAGCACGATGCGCCCGGTGAGAACGGCTTGCGAGGGGAGCAGCCGCATCACGGAAAGTGCGGTCAGCGATTTTCCCGATCCGGATTCGCCAACCAGCGCCAGCGTTTCCCCGGCTGCGACTTCGCAGGTGATGTCGCGCAGGATCGGCGTCGCATCGATCCGCAGCGACAGGTTTTCGATGCTGAGAAGCGTCACCGCACGCGCCGGTAGCGCGGGTCGAGCAGGTCGCTCAAGCCGTCGCCGAGGAGGTTGAGGCCGAGCACGGCAAGCGCGATGGCGCTGCCCGGAAAGATCGCCATCCAGGGCGCGGCAGCCATCCGCGTCTGCGCGTCGAACAGCATGCGGCCCCAGCTTGGGGCAGGGGGCTGCGCCCCAAGGCCGAGATAGGACAAGCCTGCTTCGGCCAGGATGGCCAGAGCGAACTGGATCGTCACTTGGACGATCAGGAGGCTGCCGATATTGGGCAGGATGTGCTCGGCCGTGATGCGCGCGCCACCCTTGCCGGACGCCCGCGCGGCCAAGATGAACTCGCGCGGCCAGAGGCTCAACGCGCCGGCCCGCGCAACGCGGGCGAAGACGGGGATGTTGAAGATGCCGATCGCGATCGTCGCGTTGACCGCGCCCGGCCCGAAGACTGCCGTGATCATGATCGCGGAAAGCAGCGCGGGGAAGGCGAACACCACGTCGTTGAGGCGCAACAGCGCCTCGTCCGGCCAACCGCCGCGCGCCGCGGCAAGCGCCCCGCCCCGCCCGCCGATGCCCCCGCCGCATCCCC
>CAXTCF010000119.1:0-11939 GCA_964242945.1 uncultured Rhizobiaceae bacterium
CGACGAGCCGGAGCGCTTCACCGCCGCCTCCGCTTTAGAGCATCGGACGGTTATCCGCACGCAGTCTGCCGGCCGGGGGCAGGCGCAGGCGTTGTTGTCGGCCTCGGCCGGGCAACAGCCCGACGCTCCGCCAACGCCTAGCCTGCATCCTACCCCCAACCACCAGCCTGCATACGATTAATCGTCCGATGCTCTAGCAGAGCGGCAGGGACGCATCTTTGTGGACTACCTCCGCAACAACCCCAATGCCACGACGGTGCTGCCTTGGTCGAGCCGCGCCAAGGCTTCCGCCTCCGTGTCCGTGCCGATCCCCTGGGAGGCGCTGGAGGCCGGAACGGACCCGCAGGATTTCAGGCTCGCCGGCCAGGCCCTGGAGAGGACGCCTGGGCTGCTTTCCGCGCGAAAGCCTTCGAAGGCAGGCTTTGAGCGGCGTCAGCGTGCCGCTTCGAGGTCGGATTCCGTGAACAGCCGGCAATAATCCGGCGCGGGGACGCGATCGCACACGTAAACTGCCGTGAACATGGTCGCATCGCGGTAGCCGGTGACGAGCTTTGCCTCGAACGCCTCGCTTTGCGAGACCTGCCGGATAGTCGATGCGGGCGTGTCCTTTGCGAGTTCCAGGACGGAGCGGTCAACGCCCATCGCCTCAAGATAGGCGGCGATCTGCTTTTCCAGGCCTTTGCTCATCTCGTAGGTGGTGTAGGAGCCCGCGTTCTTGCGGCTGACTTCCTTTCGGGACACGACCTTCTTCTTGCCCTTCACCATCCGGTAGGTGGTGCGCACCATGATCCGCTGCTTGGTCCAGACGGTCGTGACCTGGTGAACGCCGAGGAAAGCGTCGGGGCCGGCGAAGCGGCGCACGCCGCCGGCCAGCATCAGCGGGCATGCCGAGTTGCACATGGACGAAGGCACGTAGAGATGCCCGATCAGGCGGGCGCCGCGCCCCTTGTTGACGGTGCATTTCCGATCTTCCGGCTGGCAGCCCTCAAACCAGGTCTTGCCGACCGCGGTGTCGAGCTTGGCTTCGCGGATCATGCGGCCGACCCGCATCGCCGCATCCACGTTGCCGCCCGGAGAGTGGATGACAACCGGGAGCCTGCGCCCCTTCAGTTCCTTCAGGAGACGCTTGAGGGCAGCCGGCGTGCCCGCCTCTATCTCGCCTTCCGCCGAGATCCATTCGGCACAGACCGGCTCGCATGCCTTCTCGTCGCTGCGCACCACGGCGAAGCGCATTGCGGGGAAATCGTCGGGGGGCGTCTCGGCCGCGTCCGCCACTGCGCTCCAAACAGCCAGGACAGCAACCACCCATGCCAAGGGCAGCGAGCACAAGCGCCTTCTTGCCGAGCTTTGCAGTTTTCCCTCCCCTGCCTGGAGGAAGAAGTGTGCTTGAAAACCTCACAGCGTGCAACCGAAGGTTCAAAAACACGTATATCGTCCGGCTTTTTTCCAGAAGACCGCGTGACGGCGGGGTGAACTGCCGGTCATCTGAACACGTCGCCGCCGAACTCTCGCGATGCGCGGAGTCCCAAAAACGGGAAAGCCCCGCAAGGCGCCTGCCTTGCGGGGCTTTCAGCTGGAAGCGTCCGCCCGGTCAGAAACGGTAGGAGAGCTTGACCTGCACGCTGTGGAAGTCGAAGTCTTCATCTTCGCCGGACAGGTTGGTGCCGGGACCGCCGATCGCGCCGAACGCCATGCCGTTGGCGCCGCCACCGGCCAAGTTCGTCGTAACGCCGACATCGCCGAGGTCAGTGTAGAGATACTCCACGCCGATCGAGATCTTTTCCGTCACCAGCGCTTCGACGCCGCCGCCAACGGTGTAGCCGAAGTTGTCGTCGTCCTCGCTCTGGCCCTGGATGAGCGCCGCAGACGTGTCCTCGTAGCTGGAGTCGACGTCGCCATAGGCGAGACCGCCGGTGACATAGGGCAGGACGCGGCCGAAGGCGTAGCCGAGCCGCAGGCGGGCCGTGGCGAGCACGTCGAGTTCCCGCTCGAAATCATAATTCGCCGGCGTGCGCGAGCGGCCGCGCTGGAAGTCGCCGATATCGGTGAAGCTGACATCGACGATGCCGCCGAACACGATGTTGTCGAACTGCTGGTCGTAGCCGATGTGCAGGCCGCCGATTACGCCATTGTCGAAGTCGCCGGAAAACCCGGCATCGGGAACGGCGGCGCTCGGCGAGAAGGCGGTGGCCAGGGTCGGCGTCAGCGGATCGAGTTCGATGCCGTCAGGGTCCGAACCGAACGCGCCGCCGATCTGAACACCGGCATAGAAGCCGGTCCACTCGCCCACCGCAGGCGGGACATCCACGATGGCATCCGCGGCATAAGCTCCCGATGCCGCAAGCAGAAACGCCGCTGCCGCCAGAATGCCCTTCATGTCCGTTCTCCCCGTTCTCACATTATTTGATGGGAACGGGTAACATGGAGTCCAGGGTCCGTCCCCCCTAAAGCAGCCTTGGCACGACAATAGCAAAGCGAAGTTGCCTGGAAACAACAACTTACGCTGGGTAACCCGGTCTGAGGGAGGCAGTCAGCGCGTGGGAACCGGCGTTTCTCCGCGGTAGTCGTAGAAGCCGCGGTTCGTCTTGCGGCCGAGCCAGCCGGCCTCGACATACTTCACCAGGAGGGGGCAAGGACGATATTTCGAGTCCGACAGCCCGTCATGCAGCACCTGCATGATCGACAGGCAGGTGTCCAGGCCGATGAAGTCGGCAAGCTGGAGCGGGCCCATCGGGTGATTGGCGCCGAGCTTCATCGCCGTGTCGATCGCTTCCACCGAGCCCACGCCCTCGTAGAGCGTGTAGATCGCCTCGTTGATCATCGGCAGCAGGATGCGGTTGACGATGAAGGCCGGAAAGTCCTCCGAGACCGTGACCGTCTTGTCCAGCCGGCCGACGAACTCCTTCGCCGCCACGAAGGTGGCGTCGTCCGTGACGATGCCGCGCACGACTTCGACCAGCTTCATCACCGGCACCGGGTTCATGAAGTGGATGCCGATGAAGCGTTCAGGCCGGTCGGTCTGGCTGGCCAGCCGGGTGATCGAGATGGAGGAGGTGTTGGTGGCCAGCATCGCTTCCGGTTTCAGGTGCGGGCAGAGCTGGGCGAAGATCTTGCGCTTGGTCGCCTCGTCTTCCGTGGCGGCTTCGATCACGAGGTCGCAAGGGGCAAGCCCTGCCATGCCGCCTTCCAACGGGCGGATGCGCGCGACAGCTTCGGCGCGTGCAGACTCTTCCAGTTTGCCGGAGGCGACCTGACGGGCCATGTTGCTGCCGATCGCGGCGATGCCCTTCTCGATGCGCCCCGCGTCGATGTCGAAAAGCGTGACTTCGAGACCGGCCAGCGCGCAGACATGGGCGATGCCGCGGCCCATCTGCCCCGCACCCACGATGCCGACGGTCTCGATTGTGCTCATTTCCGCTTCCTGGATCGCCGAAAAGCCGGCGGTGCTACGCGGCGCTAACTAGCGGGCAAAAGGGATAAGGAAAAGCGCCGCTCCCGCTTGTTTCACGGCGTCAGGCAAGCTTCAGCGTGATGATTCCCGCGGCGATCAGCCCGACGCCCGCGAAGCGCAGCAGCGTCGCGGCATCGCCGAAAGCGTAGATGCCGACAAGGAAGGTGCCGACCGCGCCGATGCCGGTCCAAACGGCATAGGCGGTGCCGATCGGTATGGCGCGCTGCGCCAGGAACAGCAGCACGCCGGAAAGCGTCATGGAGAAGGCGGCAAAGGCGATCCACCTGGGATCGATGGCTTTGCCGCTCCAGCCGAGTTTCAGGCCCAGCGGCCATCCGATCTCGCAGCAGCCGGCCAGGACGAGAAGCAGCCAGGGCAAGGAAGCCTCCCGAAAAGCCGTCTGGAATGGCTCAAAGCGCCTTTTCGAGTTCCGGCAGGATCGTGAAGAGGTCGCCAACGAGGCCGTAGTCGGCGACCTGGAAGATCGGCGCTTCCTCGTCCTTGTTGATGGCGACGATGACCTTGGAGTCCTTCATGCCGGCCAGGTGCTGGATGGCGCCCGAAATGCCGCAGGCGATGTAGAGGTCGGGCGCCACCACCTTGCCGGTCTGGCCGACCTGCCAGTCGTTCGGCGCATAGCCCGCGTCCACGGCAGCGCGCGAAGCGCCGACGGCGGCGCCCAGCTTGTCGGCGAGAGGCAGCATGACTTCCTGGAACTTTTCCGCCGAGCCCAGCGCGCGACCGCCGGAGACGATGATCTTGGCCGAGGTGAGTTCGGGCCGTTCGCCGCCCGAAAGGCTGTTGCCCACGAAGGCGGACAGCGCGGAAGCGCCCGCGCCCTCGACCTTCTCCACCGGAGCCGAGCCGCCCTCCCCTGCCGCCGGGAAGGAAGCGGTGCGCACGGTGATCACCTTCTTGGCCTCACCCGACTGCACCGTCTCGATGGCGTTGCCCGCATAGATCGTCCGCTTGAACGTGTCGGCGGAAACCACGTCGATGATCTCAGAGATCTGCATGACGTCAAGCAGCGCCGCCACGCGCGGCATGACGTTCTTGGACATGGCCGTGGCGGGCGCGAGGATGACGTCGTAAGAGCTGGCCAGTCCGACGATCGTGTCGGCCAGGGGTTCGGCCAAGCGCTCAGCCAGCGCGCCGGACTCAGCCAGCAGCACCTTGGTCACGCCCGAAAGCTTGGCAGCCGCGTCGGCAACCGCCTGCGCGCCATGGCCTGCGACCAGCACATGCACATCGCCGCCGATCTTGGCGGCGGCTGAGAGCGCTTTCGCGGTCTGGTCGGAGAGTGTCGTGTTGTCGTGTTCGGCGAGAAGAAGAATGGCCATGTTTGCTGTTCCTTTATCGCTCAGATGAGGCCGGCTTCGTTCTTGAGCTTGTCCACGAGCTCTTCGACGTTCTTGACCTTCACGCCCGCCTTGCGCCCGCCGGGCTCCTCGGTCTTGAGCACCTTCAGGCGCGGGCTGACATCGACGCCCAGCGCATCCGGCGTCTTCTCGTCCAGCGGTTTCTTCTTGGCCTTCATGATGTTGGGCAGCGAGGCATAGCGCGGCTGGTTGAGGCGGAGGTCCGTGGTGATGATGGCGGGCAGCTTCAGCTTCACCGTCTGCAAGCCGCCGTCCACCTCGCGCGTCACCGTGGCCTCCTCGCCCTCGACAGTGAGCTTGGAGGCGAACGTGCCCTGCGCCCAGCCGAGCAGGGCGGCGAGCATCTGGCCCGTCTGGTTGGCGTCGTCGTCGATCGCCTGTTTCCCCAGGATGATCAGGCCGGGCTGCTCGGCGTCGGCCACCGCCTTCAAGAGCTTGGCCACGCTGAGCGGCTCGGTCCGGCCTTCCGTCTTGATCAGGATCGCGCGGTCGGCGCCCATGGCAAGCGCGGTGCGAAGCGTTTCCTGCGCCTGCTGCGGGCCGATGGAGACGGCAATGATCTCGGTCGCCAGCCCCGCTTCCTTCAGCCGGATCGCCTCTTCCACGGCGATCTCGTCAAACGGGTTCATGCTCATCTTGACGTTGGCCAACTCCACGCCCGAGCCGTCCGGCTTGACGCGGATCTTCACGTTGTAGTCCACCACGCGCTTGACGGGGACAAGGACTTTCATGCGGGAGAACCCTTCACTTTGCGGGCGCTGTCGGCGTGGCCTTATCAGCGCGCCCCGCAACCTGTTTGCCGAAATCCGACATGCGCTTCGCGGAAAGCGTATGTGCCGCTACGCCGTCGCCTTATCGGCTCTGCTAACGATGTCAATTCAAGCCAATGAGAAGCGGGCTATTGCCGCCCCCAACGCGGCCCCGGTGCGGGCGCGACGGAAGGCACGGCACCGGGCTGTTCGCGCTTGACCATCGCGCGCGGGGTGACGAGCTCGCGGTCGAAGAGCGGCTGGTCGGAGCGCTTGAGGAGCAGAACCAGCACAGCGCCTGCCAGCACCCCGCCGATATGGGTCGCAAACGACACCTGGTCTTCCGGGCTGACCAACAGCATCACGAATTGGAACAGGATCCAGCCGGCCAGCGCGATCCAGGCGGGAATCTTCAGCGGGATGCGGCCGAAGGCCAGCACCCAGATCTTTACGCGTGGATGCAGCACGAGATAGGCGGCGATGATGCCTGCAATCGCGCCCGACGCGCCGATCAGCGGCGCCTGGCTCTGCGGGCCCAAAATCCCGTGCAGCAGGGCGCCGGCTATCGCGCAAAGCAGGTAGAACAGGAGGAAGCGGGCATGCCCCATGGCGTCCTCCACATTGTCCCCGAACACCCAGAGGAACACCATGTTGCCGGCGATGTGCCAGAAGTCGGCGTGGAAGAAGGCGTAGGTTATCAGGCTGAAGTAGTCGGGAATGACCGCGAAGCCGGGCGGCAGTTCGACATAGTCGAACACCACGGCCGGGATGTAGCCGAACTGGATCACCGCGCCTTGCGTCCACAGTTCGCCCTCGGTGACGGTGAGGACATAGACTGCGACGTTGGCGAGGATCAGCCCGATCGTGACATATTGCAACCGGATGTGCTTGAGGGCGACGGCGTCGTAGAGCGGGATGAACATGACGCCTTGTCCGGCAGGATCAGCGGTTTGTGCCCGCCTGAGTTAAACCAGGCACCCATAGCACGTCGCTTTTCCCGCTGTCATTGGCGATGCGGCCGGCCACGAACAGGAAGTCGGACAGGCGGTTGAGGTAGCGGACGGCTTCGCGGTTCACCCGCTCCGCAGGGTTGGCGGCGAGTTCGGCCGTCAGCCGCTCGGCCCGGCGCGTCACGGTGCGCGCGACGTGGAGGAAGGCGGAGAGCGCCGAGCCGCCCGGCAGCACGAAGGAGCGCAGCGGCTCCAGGCGCTCGTTGAGGCTGTCGATCTCGCGTTCCAGCCGCTCCACTTGGCTCGCGCCTATCCGCAGCGGCGTGTAGAGCAGCGGCTCGCCGGTGTCCGGCACGGCCAGGTCGCCGCCGAGATCGAACAGGTCGTTCTGCACGCGCGCCAGCATGGCGTCGATCTCGCTTGCCCCGGCGTGAAGGCGCGCCACGCCGATCGCGGCATTGGCCTCGTCCACCGTGCCGTAGGCTTCGATGCGCAGGTCCCATTTCGGTCGGCGCTCGCCGGAGCCCAGGCCCGTCGTGCCGTCGTCGCCGGTGCGGGTGTAGATGCGGTTCAGCTTGACCATGGATTCAATGCCCTCAGTGACCGGCCTGCCGGCTGAACCAGAGGGCAACCAGGATGAACACCAGCGCCACGAACTGGAGCATCACGCGCGCCTGCATCAGCTTGTTGGACGTGGAACTGGAGCCGCCCCGCATCATGTTGACGAGGCCGCGGATCAGCACGAACACCACCGCCAGCATGACGAGGACCGCGAGGATGTTGAAGGCGGTGGACATCGGGCTTCCTCGATCCGGACGGTTTTCTCCCCTTCAAGCAGTGGGCAGGGGCGCAGCCAGTTTGGCAATGACTGCCTCCAAATAGCGCAGGATGTCTGCTCCCGACAGCTGGACGCGACGCATGACCGCAGAGTTGTGCGCAGGTCGCTTCCCCGCGGCGTCCCGCGGCTCGAAGGCTTGCCAAGGCAGACAAAGCCTTCCCATATGCGCGGGCACCGCGGTTCTGGGCCATGCCTTGTTCCGCGGCCGGGAGGACAACAAACGGGGGGAGCATGGCGTTCGGCATCGGTGAGCGCATCCGCGATTTTGCCGCGCCCTTCAGCGGCACGCGGCGGCGCCCGGCGCAGGGCGGGCGGATGCGCGCCTGGACCGCGTTCCGCCGCGTGATCTGGGATGCGGTCGGCCACTTCATCGACGACGACGGCTGGTCGATGGCGAGCCACCTCGCCATCAGTGCGCTGATGGCGCTGTTTCCGTTCCTGATCTTTGCCGCGACGCTGGCCAGCTTCGTCGGCGCCAGCGCTTTCGCCGACACGGCCGTGCACCTCGTCTTCGACACCTGGCCGGAGCAGATCGCCAAGCCGATCGCCACGGAGGTGGTCGCGGTGCTGACCGTGCAGCGCTCCGACTTCCTGACGCTCAGCGTCATCCTCGCGGCCTATTTCGCGTCCAACGGCATCGAGGCGCTGCGCACTGCGCTCAACCGCGCCTACCGCGTGGTGGAAACGCGCCACCTCGTCTTCCGCCGCCTGCAAAGCCTGCTTTTCGTGGTGATCGCCACGGTCGGCATCCTGTTCATCTCGGTTCTGCTCGTCTTCGCGCCGCTGATAGCCAGCTTCACCGAGAAGAACATCGAAGGCATCGCGCCGTATGTCGGCACGCTCACCGCCTGGCGCTTCGCCGTCGCCTCGCTGGTGATCGTGTTCGGGCTGGTGGCCGTGCACAAGTGGCTGCCTTCGGGCAGCCGGCGCTTCGTGGACGTGGTGCCCGGCATCATCTTCACGCTGGTCGCCTGGCTGATCGGCTCCACGATCTTCGCGGCCTATCTCACCCGCTTCCATTCCTATGTCACGACCTATGCGGGCCTCGCCTCGATCATGAGCACGATCGTGTTCCTGTATATCGTGTCGGTGATCTTCATCCTCGGCGGCGAGCTGAACTCCGCCATCCGGCGCTATGTGGAAGCCCGCGCCCGCATCCGGGCCTGAAATCGCAGCACCATCCGAACAGTCTTCTCTCCTCTCCTAACGGAATCGCAAGCTCTGCGTCCGTAGGGTTGAGATGCGGCAAAACGGAGCCTGCCCGGAGCGAGGAGCGCGAAACCATGATCTGGCATCTCGGTGCGGGCTGGCTGCTGATGGCCGTGGCGAGCGTCGGCGTGATGGCCTTCTTTTTCGGCTCGGCCCTCGACGCGGTCATGATGGACGACGGCTTCGGGCCGGTCGGCAACATGGTGCTGTTCACGCTGGGTTTCTTCGGCGCGGTCTACATGGCCAACATCTACGGGATACCGCTCCACGACATGAAGCGCGCCAGCGCTACGGGGCTCGGCGGCGCGTTTTCGCTGATCGCGGTGCTGGCGATCTTCAAGGCCGGCATCGCCCGCCTGCCGCGCTAATCCACTTCGTCCCAACCGACCATCCGCCGGACGTCCGCCGGCGAGCAGCCGCTTTCCCGCAAAGCACGCAGCGCCAGCGCGCCTTCGCTCTTTGACAGCTTGCGTCCGTCCGGTCCCATGATCAGCCGATGGTGGAAGTAGGCAGGCTGCGGCAAGCCCAGAAGCTCCTGCAACAAGCGGTGCACCGCCGTGGCCTGGAAGAGGTCGAGGCCCCGCACGACATCGGTGATGCCTTGGCGCGCGTCGTCGGCAACCACGGACAGGTGGTAGCTCGTCGGCAGGTCGCGGCGCGCCAGCATCACGTCGCCCCAGGCCGCGGGATCGGCGGGGATTTCTCGCGTCTGCGTCATCGCGGCGCTTATCCACTCCCGCCAGGAGAGCGGCCTAGCCATACGGCGTAGCGCCTCGTCCATGTCCAGGCGCCAGGCGAACGGCGCACCGTTTGCCATGCGGCGCTGCCGCTCCGCGGTGCTCAACGCCTTGTCCAGGCCGGGGTAAAGCGGCGCCCCGTCGGGATCGTGCGGCCACGGCCGCCCCTCGCCCGCTTCCGCGATATGCGACCGGATTTCCCCACGGCTCAAAAAAGCGGGATAAACGAGTTCTTCGCTCCGGAGCCGGTCGAGCAGCGCCCGGTAGCCTTCCATGTGCTCCGACTGCCGGCGGACCGGCTGTTCCCAGACAAGACCGAGCCAGCCGAGGTCCTCCAAGATCGCAGCCGCGAATTCTGGATGGGAGCGTGCCGCGTCGATGTCTTCGATGCGCAGGAGGAAGCGTCCGCCGCAACGCTCGGCCATGCCGGCGTTGAACAGCGCGCTCAGCGCGTGGCCGAGATGCAGGAAGCCGTTGGGGCTCGGCGCGAAGCGAAATCTTCTCGCCGTCGCGTCGCTCATGGTATCGCGGAAGGTGAAAGAGGAGCCGGTGTCCACTCCTTGCTGATCCCGGGACTCAACGCGCGCAAGCGGCACGAGGGCGAGCGAAACAGTGCATGTAGAGCGAATCTTGCGCCGCATCGACACCGCTGACGATATTGCAGAAGGGTTGGAAGCGCTCATCAAAGCGGACGAACGGCTCAAGCCGGTGGCCGAGCGGGCGGGCGCGGTGCCGCTGCGCCGCATACCGCCGGGCTTTGCGAGCCTTTGCTCGATCGTCGTCGGTCAGCAGGTTTCCACGGCGAGCGCAGCGGCGATCTTCGGGCGCTTCCAGGCCCTGCTCGACCCGTTGACGCCGGAGTCGGTGCTCGCCGCGCCCGAAACCGTGTTCCGGCAAGCCGGCTTTTCCGCCGCGAAGACCCGCACCGTGATGGGCATCGCGCGAGCGGCAGCCGGCGGGCTGGACCTCTCCGCTCTTTGCGAGCTGCCGGGGCAAGCGGCCGTGGCGGAACTCGTGCGCCTGCCCGGCATCGGGCCGTGGACGGCCGAACTCTACCTCCTGTTTGCCGCCGGCCATCCCGACATCTTTCCCGGCCGCGACGTGGCGCTGCAAAGCGCCGTCGCCCACGCCCTTGGCCTCTCCGAGCGTCCGGGCGAAAAGGCGCTGGCGCATCTGGCACAGGCCTGGACGCCGTGGCGCGGCGTCGCCGCCCGCCTGTTCTGGACCTATTACCGGGTGATAAAAGGACGCGAAGGCGTCGTGGACACGCGCAACCTCGCGTGACCTTCGGAATCAGCCGGGGACAAAAAAGCGCGGCGGATGCAAGAGGCTTCACAAAATTGTCTTGCCGCGCGTAGATTAAAGACGGACGCGCGTTTTGCGGGAAAGGAGGACAGAAGTGACCATCCACGTTTCTCCCGAAAGCCTGCCGGCCCTGGTGCTGAATGCAGACTACCGGCCGCTGAGCTATTACCCGCTTTCGCTCTGGTCCTGGCAGGACGCCATCAAGGCGGTGTTTCTGGACCGGGTGAACATCGTTGCCGAGTACGAGCACACGGTTTCCTCGCCCTCCTTCTCGATGAAGCTGCCTTCGGTCGTGTGCCTGAAGAGCTACATGAAGCAGTCGCGGCACCCCGCCTTCACGCGCTTCAACGTGTTCCTGCGCGACCGCTTCCAGTGCCAGTATTGCGGCACGCCTGAAGACCTGACCTTCGACCACGTGATCCCGAGGCGCTGCGGCGGCGCGACGACCTGGTACAATGTGGTGGCAGCCTGCTCGCCCTGCAACCTGCGCAAGGGCGGGCTGTTGCCCGCGCACGCCAAGATGTGGCCGATGCAGAAGCCGTACCAGCCGACGGTGCACGACCTGCACAACAACGGCAGGCTGTTCCCGCCGAACTTCCTGCACGAAAGCTGGATGGATTATCTCTACTGGGATGTCGAACTGGAGCCGTGAGTTCGACAAGCGGGCTCTGCTCATCCGCATGACAGCCTGTCATCGCGGTGCTACGGTTGCAGCTAAACCGGGCATCGCATGGCGCTTCTCGAAATCGAAAACCTGGTCGTCGCCTTCGACACCATGAGCGGCCCGTTCCGCGCGGTCGACGGCGTCTCGCTGTCGGTCGACGCGCGCGAGGTGCTGGCGATCGTCGGCGAGAGCGGGTCCGGCAAGTCGGTCTCCATGCTTGCGGTGATGGGCCTGCTGCCGTGGACCGCCAAGGTCACCGCCGACCGCATGGTCTTCGCCGGCCGCGACCTGCTGACGCTGTCGCCGGACGACCGGCGCGCCATCGTCGGCAAGGACATCGCCATGATCTTCCAGGAGCCGATGGCTAGCCTCAACCCGTGCTTCACGGTCGGCTTCCAGATCGAGGAGGTGCTGAAGGTGCATCTCGGGCTCGACCGCAGGGCGCGCCGCGCCCGCGCCGTCGAGCTTCTGCAGGATGTCGGCATCCCGCATCCGAAGGAGCGGCTGTCATCCTACCCGCACCAGATGTCGGGAGGCCAATGCCAGCGCGTCATGATCGCCATGGCGCTCGCCTGCAACCCCAAGCTGCTCATCGCCGACGAGCCGACCACCGCGCTCGACGTGACCATCCAGAAGCAGATCCTCGACCTCCTGATG
>CAXTCF010000120.1:0-11669 GCA_964242945.1 uncultured Rhizobiaceae bacterium
TCGGATCGCGGCAGTGGGCCCAGGACGGTCAATCATGAGGGCCGTTGGTATAAAATGCCTTTGACAGCATCGGAGATGTCGGCGTCCTCCCGCCCCATCAGGCGTGGCCCTTTCTCGATCACCGTTACATCGGAGCCGAAGCGGCGGAACGCCTGGGCAAATCCCAGACCGATGTAGGAGCCGCCCACGATCACCAGATGCAACGGCAGCGCGTCAAGCTGGAAGGTGGAAACGTTGTCGAGCGTGGGTACTTCATGCATGCCAGGCAGGTCCGACATGACAGCGCGGCCGCCCAGGTTGAGAAAGATGTGCGGCGCCGTCAGCACTTCGTTTCCGACCTGCATCTTTGTCGGCGACAGGAAGCGGATATGGGCACGAAGCAGCGTGCAGCGCTCCATGCCCGCCACCCAGGCTTCGACGCTCTCGCGCGAGCGCTGGGAAATCGCCTGCTGGCGCTTCTGGATGGCAGGAAAGTCAACGCTGACTTCTCACCCAACGCGCGATGTCGCGCCACGTAGGCTGCGCGCGCGCTTGCAACCAAGGCCTTGGTCGGCATGCAGCCAGTGTTGACGCAGGTTTCCCCATTGGCGTGGAGGGAAGCTGATCGGTGACAGGCTCGACAATGGCGAGCAGCAAAAAAATCCAAGGTGTCCAGCGATAGGTGTCCAGCGATAGCCCATAAAGGCGGCTCAGGTCGCTTCAGCGGAAGCCAGCCCAGAACCGGAAGCAGACGGCACATCGTTGCCCGCGGCTGCCAGCCAGAACGTTTGCGCGTCACGCTGCACCTTGGCGCCGCGAAACGAGGTGAGCGGCGGATGCGCTTCTTCCGGACAGCCGCTGTATGCCGGTCGCCGGGGCGGGCATGTTCGGCTGGTCAGCTTGTTGCCGCGGAAAGGGTGCGGGCGACGTGGCGTCCTGTTCCTTTTGCGCCGACGAGCGCGCCGGCTTCCACCATCACGCGGCCGCCGAGAAGGACGGTGACGGGCCAGCCCGTCACCTCCAGCCCTTCATAGGGCGAGTAGTCCGCGCCGTCGTGGAGGTCGGCGTGGCGGATGGTGCGGGTGAGCGCCGGGTCCCAGATGGCGATGTCGGCGTCCATCCCCACCGCGATCGAGCCTTTGCGCGCCAAGCCGTAGAGCTTGGCGTGGTTGGCGGCGGTCAACGCCACGAAGCGCTCCAGCGTGATGCGGCCTTTGCCGACGCCTTCGGAAAACAGGATCGGCAGGCGCGTTTCCACGCCGGGAATGCCGTTCGGCACGTGGCGGAAGCTCGTTCGCCCCTTCGGGTTGAGTTTGCCCTCCGGGTCGTCGTAGCGGAACGGGCAATGGTCGGAGGAGAAGAGGTCGAAATCGTTCTGTTCCAAGCCCCTCCAGCAATCCGCCTGCGCCTGTCTGTCGCGCGGCGGCGGCGAGCACACGAACTTGGCGCCTTCCCAGTCCATGCCGTCGAGGTCTTCGGCCGTCAGCATCAGGTATTGCGGGCAGGTCTCGGCCACCACCTTGCGGCCGCGCGCGCGAGCGGCGCGGATTTCGGCGATCGCCTCGCCGTTCGAGACGTGAACGATCACCACCGGCACGTCCACCACTTCGGCAAGGCTGACGGCGCGGTGCGTCGCCTCCCGCTCCACGGCGGTCGGCCGCGTCGAGGCGTGGGCGCGGGGTTTCACGTCGCCGCGCGCCTCGTGCTCGTTGATCAGGTAGCGGATCGCGTCCTCGTTCTCGCAGTGAACCATCACGAGCGCCCGCGTGCGCCGCGCGGCGTCCAGCACGCCGAGGATCTCGGCGTCGTTCAAGCGCAGGTTCTCATAGGTCATGAAGACCTTGAGTGACGTATAGCCGTCGGCCACCAGCGCCGGCAGTTCCTGGCCGAGCACCGCAGTTGTCGGATCGGTCAGGATCAGGTGGAAGGCCACGTCGGTATAGCATCGGCCTTCGGCCAGCGCGTGATAGTTCTTCAGCGCCTCGCGCAGGCTCTCGCCCTTTTGCTGAAGGCAGAACGGCATCACGCATGTATTGCCGCCCCACAGCGCGGAGCGGGTGCCGGACTCGAAGTCGTCGGCCATGCGGATGCCTGGGCCGGAAGGCTGCGCAATATGGACGTGGCTGTCGATGCCGCCGGGCAGCACGAGCTTGTCGGCAGCATCGATCGTGCGCGCAGCATTCGAGAGCCCGCGCCCGATCGCGATGATCGTTCCGTCCTTGATGCCCAGATCGGCCTGGAATACGTCGCTGGCGGTCGCCACCGTGCCATTGGCGATCACGAGGTCGAAGGCGGCGCTCACAGGCTGGGCTCCAGGGCGCTTACGAGGCGGTCGACCTCGGCCTCGGTGTTGTAGTGGAGCATCGACACGCGCACCACGCCCTGCCGCTCCGTCAGCCCGTGCTCCTCGACGATGCGGCGAGCGTAAAAATCGCCGAAGCGGATGCCGACACTGTGCCCGTCAACGGCTTCCACCACGGCCTGCGAGCTTGCGCCTTCGACCGTGAAGCTGACGGTCGAGACGCGCTCGGCGGACGCGTCCGTTGCGCGGCCGATCACGCGCACCGAGTTGCGGCTTTCAAGGAAATCGAGGAGTTTTCGCGTCAGGCGGCGCTCCTGTTCGGCGATCAGGCCGAAACCGGCTTCGATCGCCGCGCGGCCCTCTCCGCCGGTTTCCCGCCGTCCGAGTTCCTCGACATAGTCAACTGCGCCGATCGAGCCCCAGGCGCATTCGTAGTTGATGTTGCCGGGCTCCAGCTTGTGCGGCACGCGGCTCTTGTCGAAGAAATAGTGGTAGATGTTGTCGAGCGCTTCGAGCTTTTCGCGCTTCCCGTACATCACCGCGTGGTGGGGACCGAACACCTTGTAAACGCTGAAGAGGTAATAGTCGGCATCGAAGGCCTTGACGTCGATCGCGCGGTGCGGCGCGTAGGCGACCGCATCCACGCACACCTCCGCGCCCGCGGCGTGGGCGATGTCGGCGATCGCACGGATCGGGTTGATGGTCCCCAAAATGTTGGAGGCGTGCGTCACGCAGACAAGCTTCGTGCGTTCGCTCACCAGCGCGCGAAGGTCGTCGAGGTCGAGCTCGAAACTTTCGGGGTCGCAGCGCCACCACCTGATTTTCACCCCGCGCGCTTCATGCTTGAGCCAGGGGCCGATATTGGCCTCGTGGTCGATGTTCGTCAGCACGATCTCGTCGCCGGCCTTCAGCCGCCCCGTCATGGCTTCCGACAGGAAGCGGATCAGGATCGTGGTGGAAGGACCCATGACGATCTCGCCCGGATCGCAGTTCATGAAGCGCGCGAAGGCTTTTCGCGACTCGGCGACGCGCCGCGTCGACTCACGGCTGGGGCCGTAGCTCGCGCCGGTCTGGACGTTGGAGGCGAGAAGGTAGTCGGACACGCGCTCGGCGACGCTTCGGAGCACTTGGCTGCCGCCGGCATTGTCCATGAATACCCACTCGCCCGCCAAGGCAGGAAACTGGCTGCGCACGAAGTCGAGGTCGAGCAAGGCTATGCCTCCGTCAGTGATTGAGCACGGCGTTGAGGAAGGCCCGCGCCCGCTCGTTGCGGGCGGCCGTGAAGAAGGTGTGCGGCTCGGCCACCTCCTTGATCTCGCCCGCCTCCATGAAGACGATGCGGTCGGCCACCTGGCGGGCGAAACCCATCTCGTGGGTGACGAGCACCAGCGTCACGCCGCCATGCGCGAGCTTCTTGATGACGTCGAGCACCTCGCCCACCATCTCCGGGTCGAGCGCCGAGGTCGGCTCGTCGAAAAGCAGGATGCGCGGCTCCATCGCCAGCGCCCGCGCGATGCCGACGCGCTGGCCCTGCCCGCCGGAAAGCTGGATCGGATATTTCTCGGCCTGATCGGCGATGCCGACGCGCTTCAGCAGTTCGCGCGCCTTCTGACGCGCCGCCTCCCAGGCGAGCTTCTTCACCCGCACCGGCCCCAGCGCCACGTTGTCCAGCACGGTCATGTTGGGGAACAGGTTGAAGCTCTGGAACACCATGCCGGTCTGCTGGCGCACCTTCAGCAGATTGCGTCCGCGTTCGACGCGCACGCCGCCCACGAACACGTCGCCGCTGTCATACTCCTCCAGGTGGTTGATGCAGCGGATCAGCGTCGATTTGCCCGATCCGGACGGGCCGAGCAGCACCACGACTTCGCCGGCGGCGATGTCGAGCGAAACGTTCTTCAAGGCCTCGAACGCTCCGAAGCGTTTGCCGACGTTGCGCATGACGATGATAGGCTCGCCTGCCATCCTAGCGCGCGCCCCTGCGGCGGAAGCGCTCCTCGAACACGGCCACCAGGCGCACGAGCGGCAGCAGCAGCAGGAGATAGAGCACGGCCGCGCCGATCAGCGGGCTCGGATTCGCCGCGAGCGCCTGCGCCTGCGTCGCCTGCTTGAGCAGGTCGGGCAGCGCGACGACGGAGGCGAGCGCCGTGTCCTTCATCACGTTGATCGAGTTGTTGGTGAGCGGCGGGATGACGATGCGGATCGCCTGGGGCAGGATCACGTCACGCATCCGGTCGAAGCCGTTGAGGCCGATCGAGTAGGCCGCCTCGAACTGTCCAAGCGGGATCGCCTGGATGCCGGCGCGGTAGATCTCGGCGGTGTAGGCGCTGGACACGGTGGACAGCGCGAAGGCGGCGGCCCAGAAGGCGGAAAACCGCACGCCCAGGAAGGGCAGGGCGTAATAGACGATCACCAGCCAGACCAGCACGGGCAGCGCCCGGAACACGTCGATATAGGCGACCGCCAGGAAGCGGAAGGGCTGCGGCGCGTAAAGGCGGACCAGCGCCAGGAAAAGCCCGCCGGCGAGGCCGAGCGCGATCGACAGCATGCCGAGCAGGATCGTGCGCCCCAGCCCGTCGAGAAGCTGGGGCAACGAGCGGACGAGCACGTCGATGTTGAAGAAGGTCGAGACGAGGTTCATCCGCGCCTACGCCTGGGATGAATTGGCCAATTGCCCCGCCTATGACGAGGCCAGGCACTCGCCTTCCGGCTGTCCGAGCCGCCCCTCACAAACGCAGCCTTAGAGCTTCGGCATCTCCGCAACGGTCGCCGTCGAGGTCGAGGCTTCCGCATCGGTGCCGAACCACTTCTTGTGCAGCGCCTGAACGAAGCCTTCCTTCTTCAACGCCGTGATGGCATCGCTGGCCTGAGTGGCCAGGGGCGAGTCCTTGGCGAACATGATGGAGTACTGCTCGCCCGTCTTGATGCGCTCCACCACGGCGAATTGCGGCTTGTCCTTGATGTAGTAGGCAACGGCGGGGATGTCGGAGATGTAGCCGTCGATGCCCCCGTTGCCGAGGTCGAGCATGGCCGGCGCCAGACCTTCGAAGCGGCGGATCTCGGCGGCGCCGTTCTCCTTCTGGTGCTCGGTCGCATACATGTCGCCGGTGGACCCGGTATCGACGCCGACCACCTTGCCCTTCAGGTCCTTCTGGCCCTTGATGCCGGACGCGGCGAGCACCGAAAGCGACTGGTCGCTGTCGTAGTAGGGCTGGGCGAAGGACACCGACTCCAGCCGCTTCTTGGTGATGGTGATCGAGGAGATCGCCGCGTCGATGCGGCTCGACTGCACGGCCGAGAAGAGGCCGTTGAAGGGAATGTTCTCGATCTGCACATCGTCATAGCCCATGCGCTTGGCGACTTCCTTGACCAGTTCGACCTCGAAGCCGACGGTCTCGCCCTTGTCGTCCTGGAACTCCCAGGGCACGTTGCCGATATTTGCGCCGACGGTCAGCGTTTTGGCGCCGGCAGGGCTGGCGATTGCCGCGGCTGCGAGGGCCAGCGCGGCGATGATGCTGCGGATCATGGTGGTTCCCTTTTCTTGTTTAAGGGCGGTCGTAGCGGACCGAACCCCTTTTCTGCACAGATACCGGGCAGAACGCCTTTGTTCTGCCTGAAGAGAATGCATGTACTTCCAAGCCAAAAGTGTATGCTGTTTTGCGGCGGAATGGAAAGCGAAATCGCTGCTCCAGCCGTTCTTCCGCTATTCCGCCGCGCGAAGACCCGGCTTGCGGCGCGCTGGCGACGGTTTCTCTGTCGCCGCATAGGGCGCCAGGATGTCCATCAGGTTGCCGCGGCTTCCGGGTGTCTTGAGCAGCGCACGCGAGGCGACCTGTTCCAGGTGCCCGGCCATCAGCGCGGCAGCTTCCTCGGCATTCCCCTTTTCCAGCGCGTCGATTACGGCGCGGTGCTCGGACACCGCGCATTCCGAGGAATGCGGCCGGCCGAAGGCTGCAAGCGACAGGCAGGAACGGTAGGCGATCTCGCGCACGTACCGCGCGAGCATGCCTTTGCCCGTCATCGCCGCGAGCTTGACGTGGAACTCGGTCGCCAGCCGGATGGCGCTGGCATCGGAGCCGTGGTGGGAATTGTGCTCCTCCTCGTCCACATGGGCGCGCAGAGTTGCGAACTGCTCCGGGTCGAGCCTGCCGCACAGGCGCGTGACGACGAGGCGTTCGAGCTGGATGCGGATGTCGAACTCGTCGCGCGCGTCGTCGAAGGAAGGCGTGGCGACGATGGCCATGCGGTTGCGGCGCAGTTCGACGAGCCCTTCGGAGGCGAGTTGGGACAAAGCGTGCCGAGCCAGCGTCCTGCTGACGCCGAAGCGCTCGCCCAGCGTGTCCTCCGGCAGCCTGTCGCCCGGATTGAGGGCCTGCTCAAGAATTGCCTGCCTGATCGCCCGGCAGATGACTGATGCCTTCTCTGATGACTCCATGATCTCCAGGCGATCCGAAACGGCGGGCAGGTTGTTGGCGGCCTTGCCCGCCGCTTAACTCCATATGAACGCTGAAGATAGTAGCCGTGTCCGCCTTTCAGGACCAGCACCGCTTTGCCGGGCAGCCGCGATCGGATCCGAGGCGGGATTTCCGTTTCCCGGTTGCAAGTTCAGCGTTTATCTTCAGTGTGATTGCAATCTGCCGTATCCTCTCGCCATACGTCCGCCGTCAGGAAAGGCCGAAGCCTGTCTGCACGGCCGACATCTCAGAACACCGCATGGTCGCCCCGTTCGACCTGGACCTCGCCCTTGATCAGGCCGACATAGAAGTCCGCGAGCGTTTCGGTTCCCGCCGAGGGCGTGGCGCCGGCATCGTAGAGCCCTGTGGCGGCATCCAGGACCAGCATGGACTCCGTCGCATAATAGCGCCCGATGCGGGCAAGCTCGGCCTTCCTGGCCATGCGCGGGAAGATGCGGCCCAGCGTGCTCAGCAACGCGATGATGGCGTCGAGCATCTTCACGGGCACATGGGTGAAGCGGGGCGGCTGGCCTAGCAGCGCGAACAGAAGCTCGCCCTGTTCCCGCGGCGTGATGGCCTCGCCGGGCCCGCCGACGGGAAGGACGCGGTTCCAGCGGCCTTCGTCGTCCAGGCACTCGGCAAGATAGCGGCCGAGATCGCCGTCGCTGATCGGCTTGCAGGCAGTCAGCCGACCGTCGCCGAACACAAGGAAGGGCTTGCCGCGCCTGACGCGCTCGACCTGGCCCGACAGCGACTTGAAGTAGGCGGTCGGCCTGACGATGGAATAGGTGAGGCCGGACTCCACAAGCGCTTTCTCGAAGGCGAGCTTCGCCTGCTGAAACGCGAGCATCGGCTTCTGGACGCAGATGGCGGAAAGCAGAACCACATGCGAG
Organism: uncultured Rhizobiaceae bacterium; assembly: GCA_964242945.1. Lineage (GTDB taxonomy): Bacteria > Pseudomonadota > Alphaproteobacteria > Rhizobiales > Rhizobiaceae > Mesorhizobium_B. Next base: position 7,629 of record CAXTCF010000120.1, read on the forward strand.
ACGCCAGCCGCTTTCGCAGCCGCCAGCGCAGCAACATGGGCGCGGTAGTCGATGGCCCAGGCATCCTCCGGCGCGCCTGTGCGCGAGGCCATGCACGAGACCATCGCGTCGAAGCGCTCGCCGTGGATGCCGTCGCGGGCCAGCGAGGCGGGATCGGTCGCATCGCCGAACCGGACAACGGCACCATGGAGCAGGCGGGTGCTTTCCTCCGGCTCGATCGAGCCACGAGGGCCGGCCCGGCGCCTGACGAGGCACACCACCTCGTGGCCGCGCTCGACCAGCGCCCGCACAGCCGCGCGGCCGATCGTGCCCGTGGCACCCAGGACCAGCACGCGCCGCGGGCCGATCGGCATCCTGTTTCGGTCAGCGTTCGAAGGGCTCTCCCAGGGAAGCGATGCCGTTCAGCTTCATCAGGCGGCGGTCGGCCGAGATGATACCGAGCACGACGATCGTGACGAGATAGGGCAGGCTGGACAGAAGCTGCGAAGGGAGTTCGAGGCCGCCTGCCTGCGCGGCAAAGCCCATCAGCGAGATCGCGCCGAACAGGCAGGCGCCGAGAAGGATGCGGCCGGCGAGCCAGGTGCCGAAAACAACCAGGGCGATCGCGATCCAGCCGCGGCCCGCGATCATCCCGTCGGCCCAGAGCGGCGTATAGACCGCAGCAGCATAGGCGCCGGCAAAGCCTGCCATAGCCCCGCCGAACGCCACGGCGGCGGCGCGCACTGCGAGCACGGGATAGCCGATGGCATGCGCCGCCTTGGGGTTCTCGCCGACGGCGCGGATGACGAGGCCGAGCTTCGTGTATCGGAACATCGCCCAGAGCGCCAAAGTCGCAAGGAGGGAGAGCCACACGACGACGTCCTGGCGGAAAAGCCCGCCGACGACTGGAAGCTCGGAAAGGCCGGGGAGGGCGAGCTTGGGCAGGCCCTTTACCGTCAGGCTCTCGTAGGTCTTGCCGAACAGCGCGGACAGGCCCTGGCCGAAGATGCCGATTGCCAGGCCCGCCGCCACCTGGTTGGCGCGGAAGCCGAGCGTGACGGCGGCGAAGACGAGCGCGAGCGCGGCGCTGCCGAGACCGGCGGCAAGGAAGCCGAGAAAGTGGCCCCCGCCGTGAAAGACGACGATGAAGGCAAGCACCGCGCCGAGCGCCATCATGCCTTCGACGCCGAGGTTCAAAACGCCCGACCGCTCCGCCACCAGTTCCCCTAGCGCTGCGAGAAGAAACGGCACAGCCGCGGCAAGCGTGCCGGCAAGGATGAAGCTGATCGCGTTCACAGGGTGCTGCCCTGCCGGGCGGCACGGGGCCAGGCGAGGCGGTATCGCACGAAGGCCATGGCGACGAGGTAAACGAGCAGCAGGCTGCCCTGGAACACGCGCACGGCGGCGACCGGCAGGTTTGCCGAAACCATGGCGTTGTCGCCGCCGATGTAGAGAGCGGCCATCAGCAGCGCGGCGAAGACGATGCCGACCGGATGCAGCCCGCCGAGATAGGCGACGATGATGCCTGCATAGCCGTAGCCGGTCGAAATCGAGCGCTGAAGCTGGCCGAGCGGCCCTGCGACCTCCGCCGCTCCCGCAAGCCCCGCGGCGAAGCCGCCGATCAGGAGGGAGAGCCAGATCGCCCAACGTTCGTCGAAGCCCGCATAGCTCGCAGCGCGCGGCGCAAGGCCGCCGACCTGAAGCTTGAAGCCGGCAAAGCTCCTCTGCATGAAAGCCCAGGCGGCGCCGGAAAACGCGAAGGCCAGCAGCAGCGAAACGTTGACGCGCGTGCCGGGGATCAGGATCGGCACCATCGCATCGACCTGAAACATCACCGATTGTGGGAAGTTGAAGCCGGCCGGGTCCTTCCAGGGGCCGAGCAGCAGGTAGTTCAGGAACTGCGCGGCCACCAAGCTCAGCATCAGAGATACAAGAATCTCGTTGGCGTTCAGCCGCACGCGCCAGAAGGCCGTCAGCGACGCCCACAGGGCGCCGCCGAGCGCGCCGAGAACCAGCATGACGGGCCAGATCCATTGCCCCGCCGCATTCGGGAACCACACGGGGATGGCCGAGGCGAAGATCGCGCCCAGGATGAACTGGCCTTCCGCGCCGATGTTGAAGACTTTTGCGCGGAAGCCGATCGCCAAGCCTTGCGCGATCAGCAGGAGCGGTCCGGTTTTCAGCAAGACTTCGGAAAAGGACGCCCAGGACAGGAACGGCTCCAGCAGCATCGCGTAGAACACGGCGGCCGGATCGCGGCCCATAGCCACGGTGAGCGCGAAGTTGAGCAGAACGGCAACAGCCAGCGCAGCAAAGGGCGCCAGCAGCGCCGCCGCGAAAGAAGCGCGCTCGCGCCGGACGAGAACGGGAAAAGCGGCGGAAAGCACGCTCATGCGGGCGCTTGCGCGGCTGGGGGCTTGGCCCCGATCATGTATCGGCCGATCTCCTCGGGCCGCGTGTCACGGGTGACGAGCGGCGGGCTCAAGCGCCCGCGATACAGCACTTGAATGGAGTCGCAGAGTTCGAAAAGCTCCTCCAGTTCCTCGGAGATGACCAGGATCGCCACGCCCTCGTTGCGTAGAGCCAGCAGCCGGCGGCGGATGGCGAAGGCCGCGCCGACATCCACGCCCCAGGTCGGCTGCGCCAGGAAAAGGAGTTTCGGCTCCAGCATGATCTCCCGGCCGACGATGAACTTTTGCAGGTTGCCCCCGGAAAGCGAGCCGGCTTCCGCTTCCGGACCGGGCGTGCGCACGTCGAAGGCCCGGATGCAATCCTCGGTGAAGTTTTTCGCGGCGCTCCTGTCAACAAACCCGCGCCGGGTCAGGCCGCGCGGATGGGCGGTCAGCAGGCCGTTGCGCGACAGCGGCATTTCGGGCACCGCGCCGCGGCCGAGCCGGTCCTCCGGCACGAAGGCGAAGCCGAGCCGGCGCCGCTCGATGGGGCGCAGATCGCCCACGGGCTTTCCCATCATGAAGATCGCGTCGGCCTGGCTTCTAGGCAGAGCCGACTCGCCCGAAATCAATGCGGCAAGCTCGCTCTGGCCATTGCCCGAAATGCCGGCGATGCCGACGATCTCGCCCGCCTTCACGGTCAGGTCGATGCCGGAAAGCGGCACCGCGAAGGGATCGTCGGGCGCGAAGCGGAGGCCGATGACTTCCAGCCGCTTCTCGCCGCCCGAACGGGGCATCGCCGGCACCGGCTCCGGCATGTCGTGGCCGATCATCATGCGGGCGAGGTCATGCGCGTCGTGCTCGCGCGGGTCCACGTTGCCCGTCACGCGCCCGCCGCGCAGGATCGTGGCATGGTCGCAGATCGCCCGAATCTCCTCCAGCTTGTGGGAGATGAACAGGATCGACACGCCATGATCGCGCAAACGGCGCAGCGTCGCAAAAAGCCTGTCCACCAGCTGCGGCGGCAGAACGGAGGTCGGCTCGTCCAGGATCAGCAGCTTCGGGTCCGTCAGCAGCGCGCGGATGATCTCCACCCGCTGCCGCTCGCCCAACGAAAGCGCATGGACGTGCGCAAGCGGCTCGACCTCCAGGCCGAAATCGCGCCCCAGCTGCCGGATGCGCTCGGCCAGGTCCTTCTTGGCCCCCGGCACGACGAGCCGGATGTTTTCCAGCACCGTCAGCGTTTCAAACAGCGAGAAATGCTGAAAAACCATGCCGATGCCCAAACGCCGCGCTTCCGCTGGGGAGGCGGGGCGGATGGGCTCGCCGTTCCAGGCGGCGGTCCCCTCGTCCGGCTGTTCGACGCCGTAGATGAGCTTCACCAGCGTCGATTTGCCCGCCCCGTTCTCGCCGAGAATCGCGTGGATCGAGCGCGGCGCGACGTCGAGGTCGATGCCCCGGTTGGCATGGACCGGGCCGTAGCGCTTGGAGATGCCGCGCAGGGAGAGCAGAGGGATGGTCATTGGCTTGGCTCTGTAGCCTTGCCGCCGCAGCCCCCTCCACCGCCTTCGGCGGTTCCCCTCCCCCGCTGCGCAGGGGAGGAACCAGCGTTGTCGCGTGGCGCGCCCGTTGATCCTTCCCCGTTTACGGGGGAGGGGAACCGCCGAAGGCG
>CAXTCF010000121.1:0-11579 GCA_964242945.1 uncultured Rhizobiaceae bacterium
TCTTCATCGTGTGGATGGTGGTCGCCTCCCTGGTCCTGCTTTCCATCGCGATCACTTTCCTGCGCAACCAGATCAAGCCGATCCAGCAGCTGGCCAAGGCGGCGGAAAGCTTCGGCAAAGGGCGGGAAACGCCGCACGATTTCAGGCCGCGCGGCGCCGAGGAGGTCAAGCGCGCCGGCTTCGCCTTTCTTCAGATGCGCGAGCGCATCGAGCGCCAGATCGAGCAGCGCACGGCCATGCTCACCGGCGTCAGCCACGACCTGCGCACGATCCTGACCCGCTTCCGGCTGCAACTCGCATTGGGCCGGAGGTTCATCGACATCGAGGCGCTGAACAAGGACGTGGACGACATGCAGTCCATGCTGGAAGGCTACATCGCCTTCGCGCGCGGCCAGGGCACGGAAACAACGGGCGCTTTCGACCTCCAGGATTACTTCGAGAAGCTGGAAGACGAAGCGGACTTAAGGGAAAAGAAGCTGTCCGTCGCCCTGTCCGGGCCGTCCACGGTGCATGTGCGCCCCAACGCCTTCGGGCGCCTGCTCGACAACATCGTGGGCAATGCCTTCCGCTATGCCGAATCGGTGAAGGTCGATGCCGAGCATACCGGCAACGTGCTGATCGTGACCGTGGACGACGACGGGCCGGGCGTGCCGGAAGACAAGCGCGAGCACATCTTCAAGCCCTTCGTGCGCCTCGACGAAGCGCGCAACCAGGATGCCTCCGGCACGGGGCTCGGGCTGGCGATCGCCCGCGACATCGCCCGCAGCCACGGCGGCGACATCAAGCTCTTCGACAGCCCGCTGGGGGGTTTGCGCGCCGTGATCCGCGTGCCGGCGTAGCGAACAAGAGCCGCTCCGAGGCCGGAGTGGCTCGCCTTTTCAGGTTGTCGCGTGTCAGGCCGCAGTTGCTTGCGGCTGAACGTCTGGCGCGGAAACCGTCTTTTTCCGGCGAAAGAGGCGGGCAAGGCCGAAGCCGGCGAGAAGGCCGACCGCCAGGATGCCTAAGGCGACGAGCGGCCGGTACCAGAGCCAGGCGAGCGCGATCACGGCCGAGCCCGTCACGAAGGTCAGCAGCAGCGCGATCGAGCCGGTTCCCATCCGCACGATGCTGCCGAGCAGCGGTATCACGTCGGCGAGCACGCCGACCGGCGCCAGGATCAGGGCAAAGCCGATGCCCAGCACCAGGAAACCCACGGCGCGCAGCACCCAGGTGAGGATCGTGTTGCCCGTCACCGCATCCGCAAACATCTGGTCGGCCGGCACGGCGCCGCGCGCCGCCAGAAGCAGGCGGTCGCCCGCGCGGGTCTGGTAGGCGTTCAGGGTCGAACCATCCTGGCGCGCGATCATGCTGGCCTCCCCAAGCGGCACGCGCTCGTAGCGGATACGATAGTCGCCGACCGCCGGAGCAGACGGGTTCCAGCCGAGATAGATGCCGCCATCGGCCACCGAAACGCGCGTCGTGCCGCCATGGGCAGCCTTGATGGCGGCAAGCTGGTCGCCTGTCACCGGCTGCTTCTCGGTCCAGGAAATCGCGTCGAGCGCCGGCTTGTGCAGGTCGAAGGCGCCGAGCTTGGCGGCATCCACGCCGAAGGTCTCGTCCTGGATGTTCATCGACGGATTGGCATGGCCGTTCGGCTGCTTGAACTCCGACGAGTTGACGGGAGAATCTTCCCAGCTGCGGTCGTAGGTGTAAGTCGTGGCGGTGTCCTCGCCGCCGCCAAGCTTCTTCTGCGACTCCGAACGCGAGGACTCGCGCCACTGGTACATCTCGACGCGGCGGACGAGGCGCACGCCCTCGGCCGAGATGCCGAAGGCGGGATCCGCCGGCCTTTCGCCCGTGGACAGCGGGCCGTTCACATGCACAAGCTTGCCTTCGTTGGCGGGATCGGCCCGGTCGGAGGCGACGGACACGACGGCGTGCGACCCTTCCTCCAGCGAGCGCGCCGTGGTGACCGCGCGGCCCTCGTTCCAGAACAGGAACACCAAGGCGACCCCGACGACGGCAACGCCAATCAGGGCGCCCGCAAACGAGTTGCCGATGCGGCTGAACCACGACTGGTGTGTTGTAACGGTATAGGTGTCGCTCATCGCCGAGGCCCCACTCCCCATTCTGTTTACGGCGGCGCGGTCCGCGCGCCGCCCCGGTTCCCCTCATGCAGCATGCGCGTTTCCGCCGCGTGCTGCCGATGCCGGAGATGTAACAGACGTGAGTCGCGCTGACGAATCCATCCCTGCCTTAAGGGGCGGAAGTCCGGCAGCATCGTTAAGGCGCATCGGGGGCAGCGAGGCCGCGTGTCAGAACAGCCTTCCGCCGTCCGGCACCTTGCGGTCGATCGCGCCCAGCACGACCGCGCCTTCCTCATCGGGGAAGCCCAGCGTCAGCACTTCGGACATGAAGGGCCCGATCTGGCGCGGCGGGAAGTTCACGACGGCAAAAACCTGCCGCCCGACCAACTCTTCAGGCTTGTAGTATTTGGTGATCTGCGCCGATGACTTCTTGACGCCGATGTCCTCGCCGAAGTCGATGCGCAGCTTGATGGCCGGCTTGCGCGCTTCGGGAAACGGCTCGGCCGATACGATCGTTCCCGCGCGGATATCGACGCGGTCGAAATCGGCGAACGCGATCTCGGCCTTCGGCGGACCGCGCCCATTGCTGCTCAAGCGTTCCCCACCGTCTCGAACAGCACGCCGGAAAGCGCGTCCTTCGCCGTGCTGGTGGAAACGCAAACGAAGCGGAAGGCCTGGAAGTAGCACTCGCAGGCGTCCAGCGCCGAGGAAAACAGCACTTCCACCTGCCGGGGCGTCGGCTCCACGCCGCCCGCCAGCAGCAGAGAATGGCGGAACATGACAGCGCCTTCGCCGCGCCACAGGTCGAAATGGCCGAACAGCATCTGCTCGTTGATGAGCGACAGCAGACGCACGATCTCCATCGTCCGGTGGTCGGGAATGGCGAGGTGAAACGCGCAGGCGAGGTGCAGAGCCTCGAAGTCCTCCATCCAGGAAAAGGAGACCTGGTAGTCCGACCAGCCGCCGCTCACGGAAACCGCGATCTCGTCGTCGCCGGTGCGCTCGAAACTCCAGTCGTGACGGTGCGCCACGCGCTCGATCACATCGACAGGATGCTTTTCTCGCGCAAGCGCGTGGCTGTGAAGGTTCATGCGTCCGCCCCTTCGGCCGAACGCACCCGCTTTTGGCCCCAAGCTTTCCGCACCGCCTGGGGCAACGGACCGTTGCCGAATCATTCAACAATTTCAGTCTATTGATGGCGAGTCTTGGCGCCAGTCCCCAAACCGAGGGAGTCTGGGGAAAAAAGGGCCGGGCTTCGCAATCCGATTCAGGGGCAGGGGTTAACCGACTCGCGGCAAAGCGGTTTTCCGCTTCGCCGGCCTGTGGATAAGTTCTGTATGAATTGCGGGGATATCCCTAGATTTCACCCGCGGGAGCGTCGGCGGCTGTCGCCGAAGCTGTGCCGGCTCCAAGCCGGGCTTCCAAAACGGCGATGCGGGCGGCAAGCCGCTCATTCTCGGCCCGCGCCTTGGCGGCCATGTCGCGCACCGCTTCGAACTCCTCGCGCTGCACCACGTCCATGGAGTTCAGCATCCGCTCGGCCTGCGTGCGGAAAGCGTTTTCCACCTCCCGGCGCACCCCCTGCGCAGCGCCCGCCGCATCGGTCATCAGCTTGGCGAAATCGTCGAGGATACGGTTGGAAGGGCCGGCCATGGAAAGGCTCCTTTAAGCGTTCGAAGGCGGTCTATCCGTTCGACTTAGGAGCGGGGCAAAGCCAATGCAAGGCGAAGGCCTCCGCTTGACCCGCCAGGGCCGCTTGGCCATGGGTGCGCGCCTCACCGGGACAAAACATTGACCGAACTCCTCCTGCCGCTCAGCGCCCTGCCCTTTCCCAGCATCGATCCGGTGATCGTCCGGCTGGGGCCGCTCGCCATCCACTGGTACGGCGTAAGCTATGTCGTCGGCATCCTCCTCGGCTGGTGGTACGCCAAGCGGCTCCTCTCGAACCCGGCGCTCTGGCTGGAAGGCCGCCCGGCCATGAAGCCGTCCGACATCGACGATTTTCTCGTCTGGGCGACGGTCGGCATCGTGGTGGGCGGCCGGGTCGGCTATGTCCTGTTCTACGATTTGGCGAAGTACCTCGCGAACCCTCTCGACATCGTGGCGCTTTGGCAGGGCGGCATGTCGTTCCACGGCGGCATGCTCGGCATCATTCTCGCAATGGTTCTGTTCGCGCGCTCCCGCAACATCCTGCCGTGGAGCCTGCTCGACGTTATCGGGGCCGGGACTCCACCGGCGCTGGGGCTGGTGCGGTGCGCCAACTTCATCAACTCGGAACTTTGGGGCCGCATCACGAATGTGCCCTGGGCGATCGAGTTTCCGAACGGCGGGCCGTTCACGCGCCATCCAAGCCAGCTTTATGAAGCGCTCCTGGAAGGCGTGGTGCTGTTTCTCATCCTGCGCTTCTTCACGCACCGGGCGAAGCGGCTCGGCACCCCGCGCTTCGTCGGCTGCGCCTTCATCACCTTCTACGGGCTGATCCGCATCTTCATCGAGTTCTTCCGCGAGCCGGATGTGCAGGTCGGCTACCTCTTTGGGACCGACTGGTTCACCCGCGGCATGGAACTCTCCATTCCGATGATCCTGTTCGGGCTTTGGGGCATGGCAAGCGCGCGGCCGGTCGTGTTCCCGCCGCGGGAAGAAGCGGCCAAGCCGGCGGCCGCGTGACGCCCCTTGCCGCGCGGCTGGCCGCGCAGATCGCGCATTCTGGGCCGATTTCGGTAGCCGAATATTTTGCGCGGTGCCTGCTCGACCCCTTTCACGGCTACTACACGACGCGCGAACCGTTCGGGGCCGGCGGCGACTTCATCACGGCGCCGGAGGTCAGCCAGATGTTCGGCGAACTCGTCGGCGTCTGGCTCGCCGCCGCCTGGGAGGCCTGCGGCAGGCCGGAGGCTGCCGTGCTGGCGGAGGTCGGGCCAGGCCGCGGCACGCTGATGAAGGACGTCCTGCGCACGCTCAAGCGGATCGCACCCCGGTGGCTGGACGAAGCCGAGATCCTCCTGATCGAAGCCAGCCCCCGCCTGCGCGCGATCCAAGCCGAAACGCTGGGCGACAAGGCCGGGACGGTGCAGTGGCGCAACGGCCTTTCCCAACTGCCGGCAAAACCGCTGTTCCTGGTCGGCAACGAGTTCTTCGACGCCCTGCCCGTGCGCCAGTACCAAAAATCTAGCGGCCGCTGGCGTGAGCGCGTGGTCGGCCTGGACGAAAGCGGCGCGCTCAGCCTTCTGCTCGGACCAGGCACGCCGGATAGGGGTCTTCTCCCGCCCGAAGCGGGCGAGCAGCCCGACGGCACGGTAATAGAACTGTCGCCGGCCCGCGAGGCCGCGATGGATGCGGTAGCTGTGCAACTAAGGAGCGCCGGCGGCGCGGCGCTGTTCTTCGACTATGGACATCTGCGGCGCGGCTTCGGCGAGACCCTCCAGGCGGTGCGGCGGCACAATCCCGAAGACGTTCTCCTATCACCGGGCGAGGCCGACCTGACCGCGCATGTGGACTTCGCAGTTCTTGCCGCAGCGGCGCGCAGACACGGGCTGGAAACGCGGGCGGCAACACAGGGCGACTTCTTGCTCCGCATGGGCCTGCTGGAACGCGCGGGCTTCTTGGGCGCGCGGGCGGATGAGGCAACACAAGGGCGCCTGCGCGCCGAGGTCGAGCGGCTGGCCGGACCGGACGCGATGGGAACACTGTTCAAGGCTTTTGCCGTGAGCAGGCCCGGCGCGGAACTGCCGGCGCTTGCGTCGTTCGATCCGCAGTGATGCTGCCGCATGCCGTGCAAGGCGAGCGGACGCGGTTGAGGCGACCCTGCCGACGAAATGCCCCTCTGATCTCTGTATGGCGGCTCGGCGATCCCGCGGACTAGGCTTGCTCATCCATCCTTCAGGTGCGCGATGCCGACCCACTCGCCAGCGGCAGCAGGATATCTCCTGCCTGCCGAATACCGCCGCAGTTGTCTCGAAATGGACCTGGTTGCCGCTTACCGGAACTTTTATGAGCTCCTGGAGGAAGCGCCTTGGATGCGACGCGAGGTGCGCCGCCATATCCTGAGTTGCAGGCGTCAACTCATCGCCTGCTTCTCGGCTCACGGCTGGAAGGCGGAGCACATTCGCGAACTGCGTCGCGGCGCCACCATGGGAATGCGGTGTTTCGCCCCTGGTGTTCTTTGATGCCGGATATTCCCGATACAAGGCGATCGGTCGGCACCCCGAACCTGTTTCATGGCGCGGTTCGTCCTTTGAGAACAAGCCAAGCTGCTCACGGCTTCCCGGCCAAAACGACCAACCCCGCGACTGGCAGGCCGCGGTCCTGCCGGATGGTTTCCTTGTTCAAGGCAATCAATGCCAAGCCTGTCCGCATCAAGCCGGCGCGGATGTAGCTGATTCCGTGGGCATAGCGCCGCGTTTCGCGCAAGACGAAATCCCCCGCGCCATGGTGGACCTCGACGGAGAAAGCGAATAGGCCGCCAGGCGCGAGCATGGCGGCCACACCGGCAAACGCACCGTCGAGGCGACCGAGATACATGAACACGTCGGCCGCCGTGATGAGTTCGGCGGGCTCGCCGGGGAACGGCAGATCCTGCAAGTCGGCTTTTTCCAGCCGGCCGTAAACCTTCTTGGCTTGCGCCTGCGCCAGCATGGCCGCTGAGATGTCGTAGCCGGCAAGGGTTCGGCAGATCGGCCGCAGTTTCTCGCCCATCAACCCGGTGCCGCAGCCGAGGTCCACGGCCGAAGCGAAGTGTCCGGGATGGACGCGCCGGATCGCCGCGAACAGAAGATCGGGCACGCGGTAGCTCAAGCTTTCCACCAGCGAGCGGTCGAATTTTTGCGCGTACTGGTCGAACAGCGTTTCCACGAAGGCAGAGGGCGGCCGTTCCGGCTGCGGCGCGGCGCCGATCAGCGCCAGCTTGAGCGCGGCGCCGGCATGGTCGGCCGGGTCGAGGCTTTGGGCCATCCGCCACGCCTCGGCGGCGGCCCGCCCGTCGCCGGCTGCTTCCTGCATCTCGCCCAGGCGGAACCAGCCGAACGCCCAGCCGGGCGCGAGTTCCAGCGCGCCGAGCATCACCTCGGCGGCTTCCGCTGCTCGGCCGTCCGCTGCGAGCATCTCGGCATAGTCGGCGCGGCGGTCGGCGTGAAGGTCGCCGGCGGATGTGTCGAGAGGTTTGTACGCCGTCATTCTGCGGCTCTATCCGCAAGGCGCCAAAAGGTCAGCCCCGCAATTCCCGGCGGAGGATTTTGCCCACATTGCTCTTCGGCAGGGAGTCGCGGAACTCGACCTGCCGGGGCCGCTTGTAGCCGGTCAGGCGCTCCCGGCAATAAGCGATCAGGTCGGCCTCGGTGAGCGCAGGGTCCTTTTTCACCACGAAAAGCTTCGGCACCTCCCCGGCCCTCTCGTCCGGCACGCCGACGGCAGCCACCTCCAGCACGCCGGGGTGGTGGCTCGCCACCTCCTCCAGTTCGTTGGGATAGACGTTGAAGCCGGAAACCAGGATCATGTCCTTCTTGCGGTCCACGATCCTGAGATAACCTCCGGCGTCCATGACGGCCATGTCGCCCGTCTTGAAGAAGCCGTCCGGCCAGAAGGCGTTGGCCGTTTCCTCCGGGCGGTTCCAGTAGCCCGCTGTTACCTGCGGCCCGCGGATGCAGAGTTCGCCGACCGCGCCCTCAGCCACGTCGCGGCCTTCCTCGTCGCGTAGGGTCACGTCGGTGGATGAGATCGGCAGGCCGATCGTGCCGGAAAATTCCGTCGCGTCGAAGCGGTTGGCGACCGCTACCGGCGAGGTTTCGGAAAGGCCGTAGCCTTCGGCGATGAGAACCCCCGTGGCCTGCTTCCAGCGGTCCGCCACGCTGCGCTGCACCGCCATGCCGCCGCCGAAGGTCAGCAGCAGGGCGGAAAAGTCGAGTTGTGGGAACCCGGCATTGTGCAGCAGCGCGTTGAACAGCGTGTTCAGGCCGGGAAAGACGTTGATGCGGTGCTTGCCCATCTCCTTGACCAGCGCCGGGATGTCGCGCGGGTTGGCGATCAGCACGTTGAGCCCACCCTGCTGCATGCCCATCACCGCGTTCACCGTCAGCGCGTAGATGTGGTAGAGCGGCAGGGCGCAGAGAAAGACGAGGCGGTCCGGCTTCGGCTTCACCGCATAGGCGCTTTCCAGCCAGAGCGCGTTCTGCGCCACGTTGGCCAGGATGTTGCGGTGGAGCAGCATGGCGCCTTTCGCCACGCCGGTCGTCCCGCCGGTGTACTGGAGGAAGGCGATGTCGTCCGGCCCGATAGCGGCGGTCGCCAGCGTACGCCCTTTTCCCTCAGCCAGGGCCGCCGGAAACGTGACGTGGCCGGGCAGCGACCAGGGCGGCACCAGCTTCTTGCGTCGCCGGACGACGAAGTTGACGGCCAAGCCCTTGAACAAGCCGAGCAGGTCGCCGAGCGAAACGACCACGACGTGCCGCACCTTCGTGCGTTCCTTCACCTGTTGGAGAACGTGGCAAAAGTTCTCCAGGATGACGATGGCTTCCGCTCCTGCATCGTCCAGCTGGTGCTGAAGCTCGCGCGGCGTATAGAGCGGGTTGACGTTGACCACCGTGAAGCCGGCGCGCAGCACGCCCATCATGGCGATGGGATAGGCGAGCACGTTCGGCATCATCAGCGCCACCCGCGCGCCGCGCGCCAAGCCCCGCCCTTGCAGGAACGCGCCGAAGGCGGCCGAAAGTTTTCCCATCTCGGCAAAGGACAGCGTCCTGCCGAGCGACGTGAAGGCCGGCCGTCCGGCGTAGCGGGCACAGCTTCGCACCAGCAGGTCCCCCACCGAGCGGTCGGCCGGCGGCTCGATGAAAGGCGGCACGCTTGGCGGGTAGTTCTTCAGCCAGGGCCGCGCGATCTCCGCGCCGCCTCCTGCCGGGCCTTCCGGCATGGCTTTTCCGAGTTTCTCCACGGTCGTCCTCCCGCTGATCGGCCGTTTCGCCCGGCTATCTTTGCTTTGCGGGCCACGGAGCGCAAGCCGCCCTGCACCACCGGCTTACTGCCCGAAACCCTTGTGCTCGCCCAGGAACACCTGCTCCGCTTCGGTGCTTGCGCGGCCGAGCGCGCGGTTGCGGTGCGGGAAGCGGCCGAATTTCGCGATGATGTCGCGGTGGTCCACGGCGTAGCGCACATCCTCTTCCAGCCCGGGCGTGCCCTCAAACAGCGCGACGCTGTGGGCCTGATCCGCAGCGAGTTCCGAATGCATCAGCGGCATGAACAGGAACTGCTTGCGCTCCGGCGGCATGCCGGCATCAAGACCCTTTTCCAGAGCTTGGCGCGACAGGGCCGCGGCTGCCGTGTCGGTGGCAAAAGCCTGCGCCTGGCCGCGGAACATGTTGCGGGGGAACTGGTCGAGCACGAGGACCGCGGCGAGCGCGGCATCCGGATCGGTCCAAGCCTCGGCCGGCAATTCCGCTGCAAGTTCCTCATAGAGCGGCAGGAAGCGCTCGCGGATCGCCGCATCGATCGCCGCCGGCGTTTCCGAGTACCAGCCGGCCTCGCCAAGCTCGTCGTACCAGTAGGACAGCACCTTCTCGGCCCAACCCCTGTCCGGCATGGCTTGTTCTTTCCTCTGAAGCGGCCGCGACCATGCCGAAGCGCGGCAGCCGAGGCAAGCTGCGGGATGCCGGCGCGGCGGCTGGGATAGCAGGGCGGTTTCGGGGCAAGTGGATGCACAAAACTGCCTTTTCGTCAGCGGGCAAGGGGCCGCCAGCGGTTTCCAGCGGCAAGAAACGTGTCTATACCAGGGCTTCCGCCGGGCCGAAAAAAGGCTCGCAGGCCAAAAACAGGGAGCACTCACCACATGAAGAAGACGAGTTTCACGGCAGCCCTCCTCGCCGCAACGATGCTTGGGGGCGTTGCCCAGGCCAAGACGCTGATCTACTGCTCGGAAGCCTCGCCGGCCAACTTCGACCCCGGCACGACCACCGGCGGCAACGACTTCGACGCTTCGTCCCGCACTGTGATGAGCCGCCTTGTCGAGTTCAAGCACGGCTCGACGGAAGTGGAGCCGGGCCTGGCCGAAAGCTGGACCATCTCCGACGACGGCCTCGTCTATACGTTCAAGCTGCGCGCGGGCGTGAAATTCCAGACCACCGAGTTCTTCACGCCGACCCGCGACCTCAACGCCGACGACGTGATCTTCTCCTTCGAACGCCAGTGGAAGGAAGGCAACAAGTGGCACGCCTACCTGCCGAACCTGTCCTGGGACTATTTCGTCGGCATGGACATGCCGAAATATCTGAAGGGGATCGAGAAGGTCGATGACCTCACGGTGAAGATGACGCTGACCGAGCCGAACGCGCCGATGCTGGCGAATCTCGGCATGGATTTCGCCTCGATCGTTTCCAAGGAGTACGCTGATCAACTGGAGAAGAGCGGCAACCTCGCCGACTTCGCCAACAAGCCGATCGGCACCGGCCCGTTCCAGTTCGTGGACTACCAGCTGGATTCGGTGATCCGCTTCGCCGCAAACCCCTCGTACTACAAGGGCAAGGAGAAGATAGACGACCTGATCTTCGCCATCACGCCGGACGCCACCGCGCGCGCCCAGAAGGTGATTGCCGGCGAATGCGATATCATGCCCTATCCCAACCCGGCCGACATCAAGTCGCTGAAGGAGAATGCCGATCTCAACGTGTTGGAGCAGGCCGGCCTCAACATCGGCTACATGTCCTACAACGTGACGCAGGCGCCCTTCGACAAGGTCGAGGTGCGCAAGGCGCTCAACATGGCGATCAACAAGCAGGCCGTGCTCGATGCCCTGTTCGGCGACGCCGGCGCGACGCCCGCCACCAACCTCATCCCGCCGACCATGTGGTCCTACAACAAGGACGTGAAAGACGACGCCTACGATCCGGAAGCCGCCAAGAAGGTGCTCGCCGCCAACAATGTGACGACGATCGACCTCTGGGCTTCCGACCGCTTCCGCCCCTACAACCCGTCCTTCAGCCGCGCCGCCGAGCTGATCCAGTCCGACTGGGCCAAGGTCGGCGTCACCGCCAACATCAAGACGCTGGAGTGGACGAAGTATCGCGAGGAAGGCAAGAAGAAGGACCGTCCGGGCGCGTTCCAGATCGGCTGGACCGGCGACAACGGCGACCCCGACAACTTCTTCGCCACCCTGTTCTCGTGCGCGGCCATCGGCGTGTCCAACTACTCGTCCTGGTGCAACAAGGACTTCGAGGACCTGATCCAGAAGGCCAAGGTGACCAGCGACCAGGCCGAGCGCACCAAGCTCTACGAGCAGGCGCAGGTGATCTTCAAGCAGGACGCCCCGGCCTTCACGCTTGATCACTCCCAGGTCTATGCCGTCGCGCGCAAGAACGTGTCCGGCTACATGATGGACCCGCTCGGCATCCACCGTTTCGACGGCGTCGATAAGGCGGAGTAGCTCCAAGCAAAACGGGCGGCGCCGCTGACGGCGCCGCCCCGCCCCAAAACCCCCTGTTTCGCGACGGTAGGGGCCAACACAGTGAGTTAGTGCCGCCCCCAAAACGC
>CAXTCF010000122.1:0-11443 GCA_964242945.1 uncultured Rhizobiaceae bacterium
CCGCCCGCGGGGCCCCCGCTATCTACAGTATTGGGCCCCCCCCGCCCACCCCCCCCCGCCCGCCCCCGGGCCGCGCCGGATCAAAGTCGAAGAGCGTGTCGAGAAAAACGTATTCCGCCGCCAGCCGCGCCAAATTGGCCCACATGCCGGAGGCGAGGCGCTGGATCTCCTCCGCGGGCATTTCGGGATAGGCTAGCGTCAGGTTGGAAACGGCCAGCCGATGCCGCCCGAACCAATGCCCGAAGCGACGGGAGAGGCGGTCGGCAAAATCCAGCGCCTTGTCCGGCGGCAGGCGCCGCAGGACTTTCAGGATAGACAGCGTGATCTGTCCGACAATCCAGTAGTTGGCTTGGCGCGCGTGACGCGCCAGCCGGAACATGATCCGGCTTCGCGTCAACCTGCTGGCCTTCGAACCAGCCATTCAGGCGATGCGCAGGACGATCTTGCCGAACACGTCGCGCCCCTCCATGCGCGCCAAAGCCGTGTCGATGCCGTCGAAGCCGGTTTCGGTGTCGATCACCGGAGAAACGATGCCGCGCGCCATTTTCTCCATCGCGTCCGCCAGATTGGCCATGCGGCAGCCGAACGAGCCGATGATGCGCAACTGCTGCTGGAAAAGCTGCATCAGGTTCATGGTGGTGGAAACGCCGGAGGTCGAGCCGCAGGTGACAAGCCGCCCGCCGCGCTTCAGCACGAGCATGGAGCCGGCCCAGGTGTCGGCGCCGACATGCTCGAACACGACGTCCACGCCCTTCTTCTTGGTAATCTTGCGCACGACGCCTTCGAATCGCTCCTCGCGGTAGTTGATGACGTGGTCGGCGCCGAGCGCCTGCGCCTTTGCCACCTTGTCGGGCGAGCCGACCGTGGTGATCACGGTGCAGCCCCAGCGCAGCGCCAACTGGATCGCCGCCGTGCCGATGCCGGAGCCGCCGGCCTGGATGAGGATCGTTTCGCCCGGCTGAAGCTTCGCATTGTCGAACAGCATGTGCTCGACCGTGCCAAAGGTGACAGGCGTAACAGCCGCAGCGATCGCTGACACACCGGGCGGCGCCGGGACGAGCAGGCGGGCCGGCACGTTGATTCTCTCCTGCGCAAAGCCGTCGAGGTGAAAACCGTGGACGCCGCCGACATTCTCGCAGAGATTGTCGCGGCCTTCGCGGCATGGCTTGCAAAGCCCGCATGTGCGCGCGCCGTAGATAGCGGCAAGCTGGCCGGGAAGGATGTTCGAAACGCCTGCACCGATCGCCTCCACGACGCCGGAGGCTTCTGCGCCGATCGTCAGCGGCAGCTTGCGCTTGGCGAAGGCCATGCCGCGCCAGCCCCAGACATCGATGTGGTTCAGTGCGACGGCGGAGACCGCTACCGTCGCCTCGCCGGGTCCGGGCGGCGGCGGTGCCGGAACGTCGCGAACTTCCAGCCGGCGATCTTCAACCAGTTGCAGCGCCCGCATCGCATTCCTGTGTTTTTGCAGAAAAGCGCGCTTAGACCGGCTCGCGTGCCATGACAAGGCAAGTGTTCTGCCCGCCGAAACCGAACGAGTTGGAGAGAACGGTCGCGACTTCGGCCGGGCGGCTCCTGTTGGGCACCACGTCGAGTTCGATCGCCGGATCGGGATGGTCGTGGTTGATCGTCGGCGGGATGAGGCTTTCCCGCATCGTGAGCAGCGAGAAAGCGGCCTCGATCGCGCCGGCGGCCGAGAGCGTGTGGCCGATCATCGACTTGTTGGAGGAAACCGGAATGCCGCGCAGCAATGCCCCGAAGACGGCGGAAAGCGACAAGTATTCCATCTTGTCGTTCTCCGGCGTCGAGGTGCCGTGCGCATTCACGTAGGCGATGCCGTCGGCCTCCAGGCCGGCGTCGGCAAGCGCGTGCCGCACCGCGGCGATGGCCGGGGAGCCGTCCGGCTTGGAGCGCGTGCGATGGAAGTCGTCGGCCCTTTCGCCGCAGCCCCGCAGGATGCCCAGAACAGTCGCGCCGCGCCCAACCGCGTGTTCAAGAGATTCCAGCACCAGCGCCGCCGACCCTTCCGCGAGCACGAACCCGTCGCGGTCCTTCGAAAACGGTTTTGATGCCTTTTCCGGCACCTCGTTGCTGGTGGAAAGGGCGGAAAGAAGCGAGAAGCGGATCAGCGCTTCAGCGGTGGCAGAGCCGTCCGCGCCGATTGCAAGCGCATGGGTGGCCTCCCCGCGGCGGATCGCCTCCACGCCGAGCTGGATGGCCGTGGCGCCGGAAGCGCAGGCGGTGGAAAGCGTGATAGGCAGGCCGCGCGTGCCGAACTCGTCGGCCAGCCTGTCGGCGATCGCCCCGAATTGCGTCGTGTCGTAGAGGTACCGCGAGCCGGTGCGGCTTGCGGCGGAAAGCAGGCGCGCCGTCCCGCTTTCGCCTGTTCCGCTCCCATTCAGTTCGAACCGCGCACTCCAATCGAGTTCAACCGGCGGCGCCGCCAGAAACAGCGGCCCGCCGAAGTCGTGCCGCGAGAGCCCGGACTCCGCAACGGCTTCCTCGGCAGCGAGGGAGGCAAGTTCATAGGTCAGGGCGCTGGCATCGATGCCGCTTGACGGCAAGAAATCCACCATGCCGGAGATGCGCGTGTTGAGGTGCTCGACCGGAAAGCGGGTGATCGCGTGGATGCCCGAACGGCCTGCCGTCAATGCCTTCCAGTTGTCCTGTTTGCCCTGGCCTAGCGAAGTCACCAAGCCGATGCCGGTGACAGCCACGACGGGGCGTCCAAGGTGATCCGTCCATGCCGCCATCGGGTTGCCTTTCAGGATGGGGAAACCAGCGCCATGCCTTCGAAGCGATGGTAGCCGACTGCGACTGCGAGCAGAGCGTCCGGCGCGCCTTCCGCGTCAGCCTCCGCTTCGGGGTCGAGGGGCGGGAAGAGCGAGCGACGGTGCATCGCCAAGGCCGCCAGGCCGATGGCGAACGGGAGTTGCGCTTCCTTGAGATGCCCGGTCGCCGTCGTGAAGCCACGCACCGGCCTAGTCCCCAGACGATCCAGAAACGTCTTCTCCGCTGCCGTTGCTGCATGCGCGCCGGATGCCGCGGAGATTATTGCAAGTTCTCCCGGCTCGTTCGGAGCAACCCCGCGGAACAACACTGCGAGCGCCTGGGCGAGGTCTTCCCGGTCACGCCTTGTGCGCGAGGAAGCGACGGCTTCCACCTTGGCATACACCTTGGCGCCGCGCGCTTCCGCGGACTCCCGCGATTCCAGCACGAGGAAAGCCCCGCCGGAGCCCAGCACGATCCCGCCGCCTTCGCTTGCCCCGCGCTGCCACACCGGCCGCCACGCGCCGCGATGCAAGAAGCCGCCAAGCTCATAGGCGAGCAGCATGTCCGGGTGCTCGCCATTGTAGGCCCCGCCGACCAGCACCCGCCGCGACTGGCCGGCGCGGATGCGCGCTGCCGCCGTCTCGACTGCCGCGACGCCAGCGCTTTCCTCGCCCATGAAGGTGCGCGAGGATCCCGTGACCTTGTGGACGATCGAGATGTTGCCGGCGAGCAGGTTGGAAAGCTGAGCGAGGAAGAGCGTCGGCCGCAGTTCGGTGGTCAGCTTCTCGTTGAGCAGCACGCTGCGATCGTTCCGCGCTGCCGAAGCCGCGAGGATGGTGTTGTCCACCGCTTCGTCGCGCTCGCCTCCGCCGGCGGCAACCACCATGTCGGTTTCCGCGCAGAGCGCCTCGTCCGTCTTGAGGCCGGCATCCTCCAGTGCGAGACCCGCCGTGTACGTGCCGATCCGCTGCCAGGTTTCCATCTGGCGCTGATCGCCGCGCTTCGGGATCTGCCGGTTCCAGTCGATCTCGCCGAGCGGCTGAACGGTGTAGGGGGCGAAACGGGCGCTGTCCGGCCGCGGCCGGATATTGCCAGCCTCAAGCGCCTGCCAATGCGCTGCCGCACCTTCGCCGAGGGCGGAAAGCAGGCCGATGCCGGTGATCAGAACGTCACGCGGGTTTTGTGGACGCGGTGGCGCTTGCAAGTCCCGTCTGTTCCCGCTCAGCGCCTCAGGCCGCCGCCTTGGCCGCCACCAGCTGGTCGATCTTCGCGCAGAGGTTCCTCATGACGAAGTAGTCTTCGGTGGAAGCCTTGCCTTCGTTGACCTCCTGGGTCCACTTCTCCAGCGGCACCTTGATGCCGAACTCCTTGTCGATCGCAAACACGATGTCGAGGAAGTCCAGGCTGTCGATGCCGAGGTCGTCGATCGTGTGGCTTTCTGGCGTGATGTTCTCGCGTGGAATCTCGCTCGTGTCGGCGATGATCTGCGCAACCTTGTCGAAAGTGGTCGCCACGTTGTTTCCTTGCATTGAACTGATGTCGGGAGGCGCTTTGACGCGGTTCCTAATCCGTTTTGCCGGGTGAAGGAAGTGCTTTGCGTTTACCGCCGTGCAGTGCAGCAAATTTCAGTTGAAGACGATGTGGGCCAGCACGTGGATGGTCTCGCCTTCCACGCGCACGATCAGCGCCTCGCCTTCGCGCGGCATCACCCCCGCGAGCGCCTGGATGTTCTCGCCGTCGGTCACCAAAAGCAGGTTGCCCGTTCCGGCGAAACGGCCGATTTCCGCTTTCACCGCTTCGGTCTGAGTTTTTGCGGCCTCCGCAGCGCCATTGAACGGGTCCAGCGCCGGGAATGGTTCAGGCTTGTTGTCCTCGAAGGCGAGGGTCGCCGTATCCAGAGCGCGGCAGGTGCGGCTCGAAAGCACACGATCGATCGGGGCGGCGCGGGCCGCAAACAGCGCCCCGATGCGCCGCGCCTGGCTGCGGCCCTGTTCCGACAGGTTGCGCTGGGTATGACAGTTGGCGATGTCGAACCCGGTGGGCTCGCCCGCGCCGGAAACGCGGGCGTGGCGCAGCAGCACGACCTGCCCGCCGTCGAGCACGAGCGCCCAGCCTGCCTCTGTGGCGGCGGCTGGAACCACGGCCAGCAGCAACGCGAAAAAGGCAACGGCAACACGGATCATGCGGAACTCCTTCCGCGGGATATAGGGAACCGGGGCGGCCATGGGAACGCGAGCCGGGTTGCCCGGCTGCAACGCCGTTGCCCTGTGCTCTCCTATATTGCGGCTGAGTGCTGGTGCTTACCGCCTTCCACGCATGAACGGGGTCTTCGAGTTGATTGCCGGCGCTGCGCTGGGCTAAGAGCAGCCTTCGCGACGAAGCCTCGAAAGCCGTTCCCATGCTGCAAAAGACCAGCCGTTTCCTGCGTGAGGCCAATCTGATCGACGGCGCCTGGGTTCCGGCGGACGGCGGCGCGACGATCGATGTCACCAACCCTGCAACCGGCGCTGTCATCGGGACCGTGCCGAAGGCGGGCGCGGGCGAGACCCGCCGCGCCATTGAAGCGGCCGACCGCGCTTTTGCCGGCTGGAGGAAGACTTCCGCCCTGGAGCGCCACAAGCTTCTGCGCAAGCTGCACGACGCGATCATGGAGAACCAGGATGCTTTGGCGGAACTGCTGACCACGGAGCAGGGCAAGTCGCTTGCTGAAGCCAAGGGCGAGATCGGCATTTCGGCGGCTTACGTCCTCTGGTTTGCGGAGGAGGCACGGCGCACCTATGGCGATGTGGTGCCGTCGCCCTGGGCCGACCGGCGCATCCTCGTCACCAAGGAGCCGACCGGCGTGGTGGCGGCGATCACGCCGTGGAACTTTCCGTCGTCGATGCTGGCTCGCAAGATCGCGCCGGCCCTCGCCGCCGGCTGCACGGTTGTGGTGAAGCCGGCCTCGCAGACGCCCTACTCGGCGCTCGCCTGGGGTGTGCTGGCGGAGGAAGCCGGCTTTCCCAGAGGTACGGTCAACATCGTCACCGGCGCGGCTGGCGAGATCGGCGACGAGCTTTGCGCCAACCCGTTGATCAAGAAAATAACATTCACCGGCTCGACGCCTGTCGGCAAGATGTTGATGCAGAAGGCCGCATCCACCGTCAAGAAGGTGTCGATGGAACTCGGCGGCAACGCGCCGTTCCTGGTCTTCGAGGACGCTGACCTCGACCGCGCGGTGGAAGGTGCGATGGTGGCGAAATTCCGCAACTCCGGCCAGACCTGCGTCTGCACCAACCGTTTCTTCGTTCAGGACGGCATCTACGATGCTTTTGTCGAGAAGCTGGCCGCCGCCGCCGCCAAGCTGAAGGTCGGCTCCGGCCTGGAGGCCGGCGTGACGCAAGGCCCGCTGATCGATGAGAAGGCGGTGGAGAAGGTGGAGGAGTTCGTGTCCGACGCTACAGCCAAGGGCGCGAGGATCGTGGCCGGCGGCAAGCGGCATGCGCTGGGCGGCTCCTTCTTTGAGCCGACCGTGATCGCGGAAGCGATGCCCGACATGCTGTTCATGAAGGAAGAGATTTTCGGGCCGGTCGCGCCCGTGTTCCGCTTCGGCTCGGAGGAGGAAGCGATCCGGCTGGCCAACGACACGGAGTTCGGTTTGGCCTGCTACTTCTATACGGCGGATCTGGGCCGAGCCTTCCGCGTGTCCGAAGGGCTGAAATACGGCATGGTCGGCGTCAACGAAGGGCTGATCACCACGCCAGAAGCACCCTTCGGCGGCGTTAAGGAATCCGGCATCGGCCGCGAGGGAGGGCATCAGGGTATCGAGGACTATCTCGACACGAAGTATATTTGCCTGGGCGGGCTTGGGCTTTGAGCCTCGACGCCGCCTCCAGCTTGGATGTCTTCGGCCACGCTTCCGACGGCACGCCGGTTCACCGCGTGGAGATTGCCGCGGGTGCGCTGCGCGCCGAAATCCTGGATTGGGGTGCCACCATCCGCGACCTTCGCCTTGAAGGTCACGGCGCCCCGCTCGTGCTCGGCTACCAGGAGTTCGCCCCGTACGAAGCCAACCCGAACTATTTCGGCGCAATTGCCGGACGCCAGGCCAACCGCATCCGCGACGGGCGCTTCACGATCGACGGGGAACGGTTTCAGGGGCCTCAAAATTTTCTGGGCAAGCACGCGCTGCACGGCGGCGCGGTCAGCTACGTGCATCGTCCCTGGAAGATCGCGGCGCAAGGCGCTGATTTTGTTACGCTCACGCTGCACGATCCGGATGGCACCGCCGGCTTCCCAGGCGCCCTCGACGTGCGGTTGACGTATCGCATCCTGCCGCAAGCGACGCTGCGCATGGAGACCGAAGCGACGACGGATGCTCCGACGCTCTGCAACCTCGCCCAGCATTCCTACTTCAATCTGGACAATGGCGGCGCCGGCGACATCTTCGGGCACCGGATGGTGCTCGACGCTGGCGCCTACACGCCGGTGGACGACGAATTGATCCCAACCGGCCGCGTGGAGCCGGTGGACGGAACCCGCTTCGACTTCCGCTCCGCGCGGGAGATCGACGACGAGCTGTTCGACCACAATTTCTGTTTAGCGCCGTCACGCGGGCCGCTTCGGCATGCAGCCTGGGCGCAGGGAGCCGAGTCGGGTTTGGAGATGGAAGTCTGGACGACCGAACCCGGCATCCAGTTCTACTCCGGCCAATATATCAAGGGCGAAGCGCCGGGCCTCCTGGGGGAACCCTATCAGGCTGGCGCCGGCTTCTGCCTGGAACCGCAGACTTGGCCGGACTCGCCTAACCGGCCGTATTTCCCGCAAGCCGTCCTGCGGCCCGGCGAAATCTACCGGCAGACGACGGAATACCGCTTCCGCCTGCCCTGATCCGGGTCACTCCTTGACCGTCTCCATTGCCACGAAGGTCGAGGTCTGCGCGACATAGGGGAGGGCTGAAATCTTCTCCCCCAGCACGCGGCGGTAGGAGGCTATGTCCCGGCTGCGAACCTTAAGCAGGTAGTCGAAGCCTGCCGCCATCATGTGGCACTGCTCGATCTCCGGCACGTCGCGCACCGCGCGATTGAAGGCATCGAGCGCTGGCGTTCGCGTGTCCGAGAGCTTCACCTGCACGAAGGCTATATGCGCCTCGCCCATGCGCTCGCGGTCGATGACGGCGGAGTAGCCGCGGATGAAGCCGTCCTTTTCCAGCCGCCGCACCCGCGCCTGAACCGGCGTTTTCGAAAGCCCGACTTTCTCGCCCAGTTCCGCCATCGAAAGCCGGGCATCGCGCGACAAGGCAGCGACGATATTGCGATCGATCCGGTCCAACTGTTCTGCTGGCATCATCTTTGCACGCCAATTGCGGGGAAAACGCAGCTTGAAACAGGGCGTGAGACCTGTCCAGCCTCAACCTTCAGGCTTCGCGCCTGATTGAAGGTGCTAGAATCAGGGCCGATCCGAAAGCTTTGCAGCGAGGGAAAGCTTTATGACCGACGCGACGCTAGACGCCCTGCGCCACGCCATTCGCGAGAATACGCTGCCCGACGAAGGGCAAGCTGTCCGCCGCCTGATAGATGCCGTGGATCTGGCTCCGGAACGGCGCAAGGCGATCTCGGCCCATGCCGCCGATCTCGTGCGGGCCGTGCGCGCGGAGGCCGATCCGCGGCTGATGGAGGCGTTCCTTTCCGCCTACGGGCTCTCCACGCGCGAAGGCGTGGCGCTGATGTGCCTGGCGGAAGCGTTGCTGCGCGTGCCCGATGCCGAGACGATGGACGACCTGATCCGCGACAAGATCGCACCGCACCACTGGTCCGCGCATTCCGGTTCCTCGTCCATCTTCGTCAACGCTTCCACCTGGGCGCTGATGCTGACCGGCCGCGTGCTGGACGAGGGCGAGGGCTCGGTCGAGCGCACGGTGCGCGCGATGGTGCGCCGGCTCGGCGAGCCGGTCATTCGCAAGGCGGTTGCAGCAGCCATGCGCGAGATGGGCGAGCAGTTCGTGCTGGGCCGCGACATCAAAGAGGCGGTGAAGCGCGGCAGGCCGATGACCGGCAAAGGCTACCTGTATTCCTACGACATGCTGGGGGAAGCCGCGCGCACCGAAGGCGACGCATTGCGCTACCTCCGTGCTTACGGCGACGCGATCGCAGCGCTGAAGCCCTGTGCCAAAAGCGGAGACATCGCCAAGAACCCCGGCATCTCCGTAAAGCTCTCTGCGCTGCATCCCCGCTACGAGCAGGCGCAACGCGAGACCATGCTGCCCGTCATGGCCGAGCGCCTGCTTCAACTGGCGCGGGCAGCCAAGGACGCGCGCATGGGCCTCAACGTCGATGCGGAGGAAGCCGACCGGCTCGACCTTTCGCTGGACGTGATCGAGCGTGTTCTGTCCGACCCGTCGCTGGATGGCTGGAACGGCTTCGGCGTCGTGGTGCAGGCCTACGGGCCGCGCGCCTTCTTCGTCATCGATTGGCTGCACGCGCTGGCCGAGAAGCTCGACCGCCGCATCATGGTGCGGCTCGTCAAAGGCGCCTACTGGGATACGGAGGTGAAGCGGGCGCAGGTAATGGGGCTGGCCGGCTATCCCGTCTTCACCCGCAAGACCAACACGGACGTTTCCTATCTCGCCTGCGCCCGCAAGCTGCTTCGCTACACCGACCGCATCTACCCGCAATTTGCGACGCACAACGCGCACACGGTTGCGGCCGTGCTGGACATGGCCGGCAATGAGCGCGAGAGTTTTGAGTTTCAGCGCCTGCACGGCATGGGCGAGGCGCTGCACGATACCGTGCGCAACCACTTTGGCACGCGGTGCCGCATCTACGCGCCGGTCGGCGCACATTCCGATCTGCTCGCCTATCTCGTTCGGCGCTTGCTGGAAAACGGTGCGAATTCCTCCTTCGTGCATCAGATCACCGACGCGGAAGTGCCGCCGGAAAAGATCGCGACGGACCCCTTGGAGGTGGCGGAAGGGCAGGGTGCCGCGCGCAACCCGAAGATCCCGCTGCCGGTTGACATCTATGGGTCCGGCCGGCGCAACGCCGGAGGTTGGGACATCTCCGACCCATCCGTGCTGGCGCAGATCGGACGGAAGCGCGAAAGTTTCCTCGGAACAAACTATTGGCACGCTCAGCCCACGATCGGGGAGAGCGAAAACCCAAAGCCGGTTCACAATCCCGCACGGCCGGATGAGGTCGTCGGCACCGTCGTCGAAACGACGCCCGAACAGGTCGCCGCGGCAGTCGGTATCGCGACGGACGCGCAGCCGGCTTGGGCCGGCAAACCCGTTGCGCAACGCGCCGACATCCTGCGCCGTGCCGCCGACTTTTACGAAGAGCACGCCGTCGAGTTCTTCGCGCTCTGCACCCGTGAGGCAGGCAAGACCCTGGCGGATGGCGTGGCGGAAGTGCGCGAATCCGTGGATTTCCTGCGCTACTATGCCGCCGAAGCCGCCCATGCCGAAGCAGGCACGGTGGCGCGCGGCGTGATCGCCTGCATCTCGCCCTGGAATTTTCCGCTGGCGATCTTTACAGGCCAGATCGCCGCCGCGCTCGTCACCGGCAATGCGGTGGTGGCCAAGCCGGCGGAGCAGACGCCGCTGATCGCCGCACGCGCCGTAGCCTTGCTGCACCAAGCCGGCGTGCCGAAGGACGTGTTGCAACTCATGCCCGGCGATGGTCCGAATGTGGGGGCGCCGCTCACGGCGGACCCGCGCATCGCCGGCGTCTGCTTCACCGGCTCCACGGAAGTCGCCAAGCGAATCGAGCAGCAACTGGCCGAAACGGCTATGCCGGACGCAATGCTGATCGCGGAAACGGGCGGCATGAACGCGATGATCGTGGACTCGACCGCGTTGCCTGAGCAGGCTGTGCGCGACGCGCTGGCTTCCGCTTTCCAGAGCGCCGGCCAGCGCTGCTCCGCGCTGCGCATCCTCTATGTGCAGAAGGACGTGGAGCGAAAAGTTCTTGAGATGCTCGAAGGCGCGCTTGCCGCACAGCAGGTCGGCGATCCCATGGAAATTGCGACGGATATCGGGCCGGCGATCGATGCCGACGCGCAAGCCAGCATCGAGGCATACTGCCGCGGTATGGAAGCCAAGGGCAAGCTGCTCGCCAAACGGGACGCACCCCGGGACGGCATCTTCGTTTCGCCCCGCGTTTTCCGGGTGAGCGGCATCGGCGAGATGGAACGCGAAGTGTTCGGTCCAGTGCTGCATGTCGCCACCTTCGAAGCCGACGAGATCGAAAAGGTCGTGGACGACATCAACGCCAAAGGTTTTGGGCTGACCTTCGGCCTGCACACCCGCATCGATGCGCGGGTGCAGCGGATCGTCGATGCCGTTCACGCCGGCAACATCTACGTCAACCGCAACCAGATCGGCGCGGTGGTCGGCGCCCAGCCGTTCGGCGGGGAGGGGCTCTCCGGCACCGGCCCGAAAGCGGGCGGGCCACACTACCTCCGCCGGTTCCGCCGCTCTCTCGGTGCGAACGCGGTTCGCGGCGGAAGCGCGGATGTTGTTTCAATCACGGGGCTGGCGGCTGATCGAAACGCCGAGGCGTGGGCCGCGCGGGGTGATCGCGTCGCGGTATTGCGCAAGCACCTGCGGGGGAAAGGAGGCGCGGCGGCGCAAGCGGCCCCCGCGCGCGCCCACGGGCCCGGCGCGGATCCCCGTCCCACCGGGGAGGCCGACCCC
>CAXTCF010000123.1:0-11413 GCA_964242945.1 uncultured Rhizobiaceae bacterium
GCCTCAATCTTCAAGATCAATCCTCGTCACCTCATCCCGGGACCAAACACCTAGACGGCGCAATGGGCAAGGCGCCGCTGGGCGGGGAAAAAAACCGGGCCCAACCCGACGGATCGCGCCAAGCGCGGGACCAAGCGCAGCCTGCTCACCGATGGCGCAGGCTTGCCGCTCTCGGTCGCGGTGGCCGGCGCCAACCGCAACGACTGGGATTGCCCCGGTTTTGTGGACACCGAGATTGCTCTTGCATGATACCAACGGCCTTGAGGTTTGACTCGGTGGGTTTTCAGGCTGGCTTTGGCATCATTCAAGGTATCGCGGAGGATTTGCGCCATGCCAAGGGTCGTCGAGGTCAAGCTGAGCCATACGCCTGGGGAGCTTCGCCGCTTGGCGGCACGCACGCGGGATGCGAACCAGAGCCGGCGGCTGTTGTCGATTGCCGCTGTTTTAGACGGGATGAGCCGGGCGGATGCTGCCCGGATTGGCGGCATGGATCGCCAGACCCTGCGGGACTGGGTTCACCGCTTCAACGAGGGTGGACCGGACGGCTTGCGGGACAACTGGGTGCGGAGCAAGCCGCGTCGCTTGACGGAAGCACAGCAGGCGGAACTGGCTGGGATCGTCGAGGCCGGTCCCGACCGCGCGGTTGACGGCGTTGTGCGCTGGCGGCGTGTCGATCTCCAGCGCGTGATCACCGAGCGGTTTGGCGTCGTCTATCACGAACGCACGGTGGGCAAGCTGCTCAAGGCGCTGGGCTTCTCCCATGTCAGCGCCCGGCCCAGGCATCCCAAGCAGGACGGCGCGGTCATCGAGGCGTTCAAAAAAACTGGCCACGCACGCTCGCAGCCCACCTCGCGGGCGTGACGCGCAAAAAGAAGATCGAGGTGTGGTTCCAGGACGAAGCGCGCATCGGCCAGAAGAACGGCACGGTGCGCCAGTGGGCCAGACGCGGATCACGCCCCACCCAGCCCGCCGACCAGCGCTACCAGAGCGCCTATCTGTTTGGCGCCATCTGTCCCGCACGCGGCGTGGGCGCCGGCCTGGCGCTGCCTTTCTCCGACACCGAGGCCATGCAGCACCACATCGACGAGATCGCCCGCCACGTCGCCAAGGGCGCCCACGCCGTGCTGCTCATGGATCGCGCGGGATGGCATACGACTGGCAATCTCGTATGGCCCAAGAACATCACGCCGATCCTGCTGCCCTCGCGTGCACCAGAGCTCAACCCGGTCGAGAACGTCTGGCAGTTCCTGCGCCAGAACTTCCTCTCCAACACCGTCTTCGAGACCTACGATGCCGTCATCGAAGCCGCATGCGACGCCTGGAACAAGCTTCTCGCCCAGCCCCAAACCATCAAATCAATCGGATCCCGGCAGTGGGCACATAGCGGTCAATCATGAGGGCCGCTGGTATCACACACGAGAAGATGCTGAAGCAGTTTATGACACAGTGAGAACGCTCCTAGTGGAGAAAGCCGCACGATAAGGTCGGGGCTTCCGTTTTTTCCGTACGGAGTCGAGATGGACCTCTCCTTAAGAAACATATGCTCTAACAGCATGGCATACAGCGCGTAGCCGCCTCGTTTCATGCCGGCGGGTTGGGCCAGAGCAAACAGAGGATCATCAAACCGCCTTCACCGCCACCACCGCATTGGTTCCGCCGAAAGCAAAACTGTTGCTGATGGCGGCGCGGACCCTGCGTTCCCGCGCCGCGTTGGGCGTCACATCGAGGTCGCAGGCCGGGTCGGCGGCGCGAAAATTAATCGTCGGCGGCACGACACCGTCGCGCATCGCCATGACGCAGGCGATCAGTTCGATCGCGCCGGCTGCTCCCATGCAGTGCGCGTGCATGCTTTTGGTGGAGGAAACCGAGAGCCGGTCGGCAGCCGTGCCGAAGACAGCGCGGATCGCCCTGGTTTCCGTCTCGTCGTTGGCCTTGGTGGCGGTGCCGTGGGCGTTGATGTAGTCCACATCCTCCGGGTTGAGGCCGGCATCGGCGAGCGCCGCCGCCATGGCCGCGGAGGGCCCTTCCAGCGTCCGCGCCACGATGTCGCCGGCGTCCGCCGACAGGCCGGCGCCGGCCAGTTCGGCGAGGATCGTCGCGCCGCGGGCCTGCGCATGCTCGAAAGTTTCCAGCACGGCGATGCCGGCCCCTTCGCCGACCACAAGCCCGTCCCGGTCGGCGGAGAACGGCCGGCAGGTTTCCTTGGCCAGCGCCCGCAGCGCTTCCCAGCCCTTCATCACGCCATAGACCAGCGGCGTGTCCGTGCCGCCCGCCAGCATCACGTCGGCCCGGCCGAGCCGCAGCTGGTCGGCGGCCAGCGCAAGGGCGTGATTGGACGAGGCGCAGGCTGAGGTGACGCCGAAACTCGGTCCCCGCAGATTGAACGCCATGCTGACCTGCCCCGCCGGGGCGGAAGGCATGATGCGCGGCACGGAGAAGACGGTCGGCCGCGGCTTTCCTTCCAACAGGAGGGCGCGGTAGTTCTCCTCGATGCACTCGGCGCCGAAGATGCCGGTGCCGACGATCGCGCCCGCGCGCCGGCCCGTTTTCGCATCAAAGGAAAGCCCTGCTTGGCGCAGCGCCTCCCCTGCCGCCAGAACCGCGAGCAGCGCGAAGCGGTCCATGGTCTGAAGCCGCCGCTTGTCGATGCCATGAGGTGGAAGCTCTTTGATCTCGGCGCCGACGGCGATCTTCAGGTCGAAGATCAGCGGCCCGGTCAGCGGGCCGATGCCGGAGCGGCCCTCGCGCATCGCCTCCCAGATGGCAGGCACGCCATTGCCCAGCGCGCAAAGCCCGCCGAGCCCGGTGATGGCGATGCGGCTGCGGCTCAACGCAACCGGCTCCCGCCCGGCCGCCTCACGCCTGCTGCTTTTTTTCGATCAGCGCCCGCACGGCGGCCACCATGTCGCCGACATTCTTCAGGTTGCTCCAGGCGTCGGCCGTGTTCATCTCGATCTCGATGCCGTAGGCTTCCTCGATGTCGAAGATGATCTCGGTCAGCTCCAGCGAGTGGATGCCGAGCGCCGTCAGTTCGGTTTCGGGCGTGATGGCGCCCGCGCTTTCGTCGGCATGCGCCTTGATCTTCTCGATGATCTCCGCTGTCAGATGGTCCGCCATGCCTGCGCCCTAATGTCCCCCTGGCCGGCGTGGGCCGCAGCCGGCCGTCCGCCCTTGTTGCGCTTGCCATAGTGCAACCGTATAGTCCTATGCAATGCGTCGGTGCGACGGCGGCGCTGAAATGAAGGCGGGGGATGCAGGGGAAGGGCCGGTGACAACGATTCCGCGCGCCGGCGCGCCATCCCGCGCTGCCATCCGTACGCCGACCGCGGCGATCGCACTGGCCGCCTTCGTGTTCCTGCTGCTGGCCACGCTGGCCGGTCTGCTGATCGCCCAAAGCTATCGCGACGCGATGGACCGGGCGGAGGAAAGCGCCCGCACCGCCGCCCACACCGTTTCCGCCCATGTGCAATGGCTGGTGGAGGCCGGGCGCCAGACCCTGCGCCGCGTGGACGAAACGCTGGACGACGCGGCATCGGAGCGTTCGACGGGCGTGGCCGCGGATTTGAACGCCGCGGTGGAAGCGCTGCCCGGCCAGGTGATCCTGCGCGTCTTCGATGCGGACGGCACGCTGACGGACTCATCCGAGCGGGAGCGCCCGGTCAAGAACATCGCGGGGACCGGCTATTTCGGCGAGTTGCGTGGCGGCCGGGAGTGGGTGGTGACGCCGCTGATGGTCGATCCCATCACGAACGAAAAGGTCTTCGCGCTGGCACGCCGCCTTCAGCGCAAAGGCGAGTTCAAGGGCGCCGCGGTGCTGGTGGTGCCGGCCCTCATCATGGCGGACTTTTGGGGGTCGCTGGCGCTGGGCGAGAATTCCACGGTCAGCATCGTCGGCGACGACGGCTGGCTGGTGGCACGCTTTCCCGTGCCGGATCAGACGATCAACCTCAGCAACTATGAGCTTTTCACCGTCCACCTGCCGCGCGCGCCCTCCGGCTTCTATCACGCGATTTCCCCGACCGACGGGATCAGCCGCGTGGTCGGCTACCGCCGCGTCGAGGGCTCGCCCTTGATCGCGCTGGCCTCCGTCTCGACGGAAACCGCCCTGGCGAACTTCCGCAGCCAGCTGCTGCGCGGCGGGCTCCTGCTGCTTCCCGTCCTGCTGGGCTTGGCTGCCTTCACCGCCTGGGTGTCGCGGCTGCTCCGGCGCGACGAGAACACGCGCACCGAACTGGCCGCGGCGATGGAGCGGAACCAGCTGCTGTTCCGCGAGATCCACCATCGCGTGAAGAACAACCTTCAGACCGCCGCTTCCCTGTTCCAGCTCCAGCCGGTCTCGCCGGAAGCCAAGCAGGAGATGCGGCTGCGCATCGCGGCGATGGCGGCCGTGCACGAGCACATCTACAATTCCGACCAGTTCGACCGCGTGAACGCCGGCGAATACATCGGCAAGCTCGCCCAGGGCCTCAGCGCCGGCACGCCCGGTAACGTCACCATCACCGCGGACGCCGAGCCGATCAGCGTCGAGCCGGAGGATGCGATGTCGATCGGGCTGATCGTCAACGAGGTCGTGTCGAACGCGCTGAAGCACGCCTTTCCCGAAGGCCGCGAGGGCACCGTGAAAATCGACTTCCACACGACTGAGGGCAACGGCGTGCTGGCCATCCGCGACAACGGGATAGGCTTTGACGGGGAAGCGCCGACCCGCGGCATGGGGTTGCGGCTGATCCGCGGCCTGGCGGAGCGGCTCGGAGCCCGCTGGGCCTTCCGGCAGGACAACGGCACCGCCTTCGACCTTTCCTTTCCGCTTCGCGCGCAAGCCTGATTTCCTGCCGAGGTTTTCCTGCATTTCGGCCGGCTTGGCAGCAAATTGCAGCCTCACGCGCTTTCACGCCGGACTCACGGAACATTGCTTCGATTGAACGGTTCTTGGCCAGAACGCCTCAGCCCCGGAGCCAGTGTCATGAACGGCATCATCTATCTCGTCGGTCTCGTCGTCGTCGTCCTCGCAGTCCTTTCGCTGCTCGGCTTGCGCTGAAACGGCGCGGGGATGCTCCGATCGACACTGGCGCCAGGGCTCCCGCCTCTGGACTGCCAGGAGTGACTTCCCCTCGGCGGCTTTCTTCAGCGATCCATTCAGAGGCTCTTCCATGTCCCTTTCCGACACGCCTTCCCCGGTTCCGGCAGCGCCCAATGAGACATCTTACGTGGACTGGCCTGCCATCTTCGCAGGCGCCGTCCTGTCGCTCGCCATTTCGTTTCTGCTGCTCACCTTCGGGTCGGCGCTGGGCCTGAGCTTCGGCGACAACCCGCGCCAGGATTTCGGCTTCGGCGTCGTCCTCGCCGCCGGGCTCTGGCTGCTCTGGGTGCAAAGCTCCGCCTGCATAGCCGGCGGCTACCTGACGGGGCGCCTGCGCCGCCGCAAGCATGATGCGACGGAAGAAGAGTCGGACGTGCGGGACGGCGCGCATGGGCTGGTCGTCTGGGCGCTGGGCGTTCTGGTCGGCGCGACGATCCTTGTTTCCGGCGTGTCCGGCGCCGTTTCCACGGCAACGACGGCGATCGGCTCCGTCGCGGGGTCGGCAGCCTCCGGCACCGCTTCGTTGGCTGGAAACGCTCTCGGGAATCCCGACTTCAGCCTCCTCATCGACCGCTACCTCCGCGGCAACGGCAGCGCGGACAACGCCGCGCCGCAGGGCGCACGTGAGGAAGTCTCGCGCATCCTGAGCACGCTGGCCGACGGAGATGTCTCGCAAGCCGACAAGCAGTACCTCGCGCAGTCGTTGGCAGCCCGCACCGGCATCGACCAGCCGACCACCGAAGCGCGCGTCAACGACCTGATCTCCGGCGCGCAGCAGGCTGAGCAGAAGGCGAAAGACGCGGCAAACGCCGCGCGCAAGGCAGCCTTGATCGCCGCCTTCGCTGCTGCTGCGTCGTTGTTCGTCGCGGCAGTCGGCGCCTATTTCGGCGCGACGCTGGGCGGCAAGCACCGCGACGAAGGCACGTTCAGCCAGGAATGGGTACCCAACTTCGTCCGCTCGCGCCGCTGGTAAAACCAACCGGGAGATTTACAGAAGGGGCCCTCCGGTAAAACGCCGGGAGGCCCTTTCTTCTTCAATCCTCCTTCATGTCGCCGCGTCCGACGATCGTCAGCGCATCGTCAGGCAAGGGACGCTGCAATTCCAGAGCTTCCTTAGGCGGCGCGGAAAGCCAAGTTTCCACTTCCTCCTGATCGCGCAGGATCGCCGGCATCGCCTTGGGGTGAATCGGTCTGACCACCTTGTTCGCTTCCGTCGTCAGGAAGGCGAAGAGTTCGAGGTCCTGCTCGCCTTCCGTTTTCTTCCGCGTGCCGCGCCATTGCGTCCACGCGCCGGCGAAGAAGAACAGCGGCTGCTCCTCGTCCAGCGCGAACCAGACCTTGGTTTTCTTCGGCTTCGTCCCCTCCCACTCGCAGAAGCGGTTGGCTGGAACGACGCAGCGATGCGCGACGCCGAGCCAGCGCCGCCAATGGGCCGAGTCCGCGTTGCGGATGTTGGTGATGCCGGGATCGGTGTCCCTGCCCTTCAAGGCGAAGGAAGGGGACGGCATCCCCCAGCGCAGGCGGACCAGTTCCGGCTTGCCGTCTTCGTTCAGGCGTACGACGGGCGCTTCCGAGTCAGGGTAGAAGTCGCCGGGCTGGAGATTGCCCGCCTTGTTTTCCAGGGCCTTGATGATCGCCCGGATGGCTTGGGGGCCGCCGGTAAGATTGTAGAGGTTGCACATGCGCCGAAACATGCCCCAACGCCGCCGGGCGCGCCAGTCCAGAGCATCGGACGGTTAATCGGATGCAGGCTGGTGGTTGGGGGTGGGATGCAGGCTAGGCGGTGGGCGAGCGTCGGGCTGTTGCCCGGCCGAGGCCAACAACAAAGCCTGCACCCGCCCCCGGCCGGCAGACTGCGTGCGATCAACCGTCCGATGCTCTAGGCGCAGCCGGGGGAACGTTTCGCCGGCTCTGGGGTTAGAAACCGGGAGAAAACAGGAGTTTCGGAACCCGTGAAGAAGATCCTTTACGCCCTTGCCGGCTATGCGCTCTACAGGTGGCTGAACAAGCGTCCCGACCGCCAGGAAGCCGTTGAGCGGCGCTGATCGTCAGCAGGAGCGCGGCCTTTGCCGCGGTGCCTTGCGATGCCTTTCGGACCTATTCGACGGACCGCACGGCTGCCACGGTAACGGCAGGCTGTCCCTTGCGGATTGAGACCCAACGTCCGGTGTTGTCGTCGGACTGGCGCTTCAGGAAGTTGTAGCCAGTCTGGATCCAAGGGCGCACGGAATTGTTGAGATTGTCGAGGATGAAATCGCCTTCGTCGGTGCGAAGGGTGAGCACGGCATGGCCCTCGCCGTCCGGCTTCTTGACCACCGTGATCAGGAGGTCGGACAGGGAAACGCCGGCGCGGCTTAGCTCGCGGCGCTTTTCCAGCACATAGTCCTCGCAGTCGCCCTTGTGCGCATCGGGATAGGTCCAGACCTCGTCCCGGCCGTAGAGTTCCACGTCGTTCATCGGCTGGATGTCGTGGTTCACGGCGATGTTGACCGAGACGATCCGCTGCCACAGCGCATGCGTCAGCTTCATCGGGCGCGTGTCGCGGGAGCGGATGCTGCACTCGGCCGGGTTGGCTTGGCAGAACTCGTAGTGGCCGATCGGCTGGGAAGTCAGCCCGCCGGTCGCCATGGCGCTGGAAACGGCGGGTTCGGCGAAAGCCGGCGCAGCCGCCGGCAGGGCCATGAGAACCGCTCCAAGCAGCAGCTTGACGCAAGACGCCGTTTGCCCTGCCCGCGATGCGGCCATGGACCATCCCCCGTGGTGCGATCCCTTTGTCTTAATAATACGTTAAGAGCGTGCAGCGGGGACTGTCAACGCAGCCGAAACTTATCCGTTGATGAATGCTTAATTAAACAAGGCCTGTTGCGGCGATTCGGCAACAGGTCTGCGCGAGCCCAAAACGCTGCGAGGCACGTTCCAGCCGGCTGCCGTTGCCCACTGAAGCGAAATGCGAACCAAGCCTCCGAGGCCGAATATCTCCTGTAAAATATGGGCTTAAGCAGCATGGCGGATTTTCCGCTGTCGTCTCGACCCGGTCGAATCACGCATCGGAATATCCGCTGTCCGGCCCACAGCGGGCCAGTGAGTCGATGCGTCCTTCAACCGCCTACGACAAGACGGGGCCGGAACGCGCTTCCAGCGCGGCTGTTTTTCCCCATGAATTCCACGATCAGAGGGGCGATGTCGCGCCGGAAGCGCGAGCCGTTGAACACGCCGTAGTGGCCGACCTGCGGCTGAAGGTGGTGCTGCTTCTTTTCCGCGGGGATGTTGGGGCAAAGGTCGTGGGCGGCTTGCGTCTGGCCGACGCCGGAAATGTCGTCGTTCTCGCCTTCCACCGTGAGCAGCGCGGTGTTGCGGATCGCACTCGTGTCAACCGTCTCGCCGCGCGAAAGCATCGTGCCTTTGGGCAGATCGTGCCGGATGAACACGGTTTCCACCGTTTGAAGGTAGAACTCGGCGGTCAGGTCCATCACCGCGAGGTACTCGTCGTAGAAGACGCGGTGCTTGTCCGCGCTGTCGCCGTCGTTGCGCACGAGATGGCGGAAGAATTCGCGATGCGCCATCAGGTGGCGGTCGAGATTCATGCTCATGAAGCCGGAAAGCTGGAGGAAGCCGGGATACACCATGCGCATGAAGCCGGGCTCCGGCCACGGCACGGGCATCACCACATGGCCGCGGAACCAATCGATGCCCTTGTCTTGCGCAAGCTGGTTGACGGCGGTTGGGTTGCGGCGCGTGTCGATCGGCCCGCCCATCAGCGTCATGGAAGCCGGCGCAAGCGCATCGCCGCGCGCTTCCATCAATGCCACCGCGGCCAGCACGGGCACGCTCGGCTGGCACACGGCGATGACATGCGTGTCCGGTCCGAGCGCATGGAGCATCTCGATGACGTAATCGATATAGTCGTCGAGGTCGAAGCTGCCGGCGGCCAGCGGCACCATGCGCGCATCAATCCAGTCGGTGATGTGCACGTCGGCATGCGGCAGCATGGCTTCCACCGTGCCGCGCAGCAATGTCGCGTAATGGCCGGACATCGGCGACACGATCAGCAGGCGCGGCCCGGCCGTTGCCCCGCGCGGCAGGGCACGGTCAAACCGGATCATGTTGCAGAACGGCTTGGACCAGACCACCCGCTCGGCGACCGGCACCTCGCGGCCGTTGATCACGCAGGAGTCCAAACCGAATTCGGGCTTGCCGTAGCGGCGCGTGACGCGCTCGAAGACTTCGGCGCTTGCCGCCGCCCAGCGGCCGAGCGGGGTCACCGAGAACGGATTCAGCGGATTGGAACAGAAGAACTTGACCGCCTCGGCATAGGCCCGCGCCGGCTGGAGCGCGGCGTGGTTCATCTCGTAGAGTTGGTAGAACATCGTCGTGTCTCCCATGCCGCGCTTTCTCCTTGCCAAACCTGAGCCGGAGGAGACACGCGGAAGGGATCGAGACTAGCGCGCGCCCTTCGCGGCGCAATGTTTCCGCCTTGCTCTCAAGCATAAGCCGTTCCGAAGGTTGCACATCCGCCACAGGCAAAGGCCAGGGACTTCAACCGGCCTTCCCGCGGCGAAGCCCGTCAGGCGTCCACGCCTTCCACGAGCACGATCTCGCCCTCGGCAACTTTCCGGCGGATCGCCTTGGCGATCTGATATTCCGGCGAGTCGTAACAGGCCTGCGCCTCCGCAAGCGAGGGGAACTCGATCACCACGTTGCGCGGGCGGGCGTCGCCCTCGACGCCGCGAAAGGCGCCGCCGCGGGCCAGGAACTTCACGTCGAACCTGTCGAACGCCTTTGCGGCCGCCGCGACATAGTCCTTGTAGCCTTCCGCGTCGTGGACGGTGACGCGCGCGATCCAGTATCCCTTGGGCATTCTTTGTTTTCCTTCAGGCCGCGGCCATCTCGCGCAGGATGGCTTCCGCCGCCGCGCGGCGGTCAGGCGCGCCGACGATCGGCCGGGCTACGACGAGGGGGCTGGCGCCGGCCCGCAGAGCGTCGGCCGGGGTCACGACCCGCTTCTGGGCGCCCGCCTCCGCGCCAGCCGGGCGGATGCCGGGCGTGACCACCGCCCTATCCTTGCCCACGATGTCCCGCACCGCGGACGCCTCCGTCGCGGCGCAGACGATGCCGCCCATGCCGGCATCGCGCGCCTGGGCAGCCCGCAGCCACACCAGCGTATCCGGCGAAGTTGCGCCGTAGCCGGCTTCCGCCAGATCGGCGGCATCCATGGAGGTCAGAACCGTCACCGCCAGCAGGATCAGATTGGAGCCTCGCGCAGCCTCGACGGCAGCGCGCATCGGTTTGGGGTAGGCGTGCAGCGTCAGCATGGTCACGCCGAGCTTCGCCACGTTCTCGACACCCTTCGCCACCGTGTTGTCGATGTCGAGCAGCTTCATGTCGAGAAAGACTTTCTTTCCCTCGGCCGCCAGATCGCGGGCGAAGTCGAGTCCGCCGGCAAACACCAGCTGGTAGCCGATCTTGAAGAACTCCGCCGTGCCGTCGAGTTCGCGAACGATGCTTTCCGCCTCGCGCACCGTCGGCACGTCGAGGCCGACGATCAGCCGGTCGTCAGCCATTCCAACTCCCCTATGGCATCGGTCCGAAAATGCGCAGCGGTTTCCGGAAAAAGCCGATGCGGAAACAAGGACCTCAGCACCGATTCCTGCGCAGAGGATGATAGAGAATCAATTCTCGCCGAGCGACTCGAAAAAGCCCTTCATGCGGGAAAAGAAGCCGGTGGATTGCGGGCTGTTGTCGCCGGAGGAGAGCTTCTCGAACTCTTCCAGAAGCTCGCGCTGGCGGGCCGACAGGTTTTGCGGCGTTTCCACCACCGTCTGGATGAACAGGTCGCCCATGTTGGGCTGGCGCAGCACCGGCATGCCCTTGCCCTTCAGGCGGAACTGCCGGCCGTTCTGCGTGCCTTCCGGCACCTTGACCTTGGTCTGCGTGCCGTCCAGCGTCGCCACCTCGAAGGCGCCGCCAAGCGCGGCGGTCGTCATGGAAACCGGCACCTTGCAGTAGAGGTCGGCGCCGTCGCGCTGAAAGAACTCGTGGGGCTTGACGGCGAGGAAGATGTAGAGATCGCCGGAAGGCCCGCCGCGCCCGCCCGCCTCGCCTTCGCCGGCCAGGCGGATGCGCGTGCCATCCTCGATGCCGGCGGGGATGTTGACGGAAAGCTGCCGCTCCTGCGTGACGCGGCCCTGGCCGTGGCATTTCGGGCAGGGTTCCTTGATGGTGGTGCCGCGCCCGCCGCAGGTGGGGCAAGGGCGCTCGATCGAGAAGAAGCCTTGCGCCGCGCGCACGCGCCCCGCGCGGTGGCAGGTGGCGCAGGTCACGGGCTGCGTGCCG
>CAXTCF010000124.1:0-1556 GCA_964242945.1 uncultured Rhizobiaceae bacterium
CCCTTCGTTGGGCGGACTCTAGCCATTCTTGGACGAGTTTCAGGGGGTCACGTCACCCAGCACACATCGAGCGCGATCCACAAAGCGGCATCATCGTGGTTGAAGACTACTATCAGGATGGCCTCCTTCACCGGACGGGAAGAGACTTGCCTGCGATGATGCGACGAAACGCTGTTACAGGCGTCGAGGAACTATGGGCGCTTTATCGGCGTGGCATATGTGGACAAAGCTTGAAACACTCTTCCACCGAGGCGGTCGTTGCAAGGGACGGCGCTACTGGCCTGCGTATTCGGGAGGAGAGTTGGCGGCACGGACGCTGTTTCAGGGAGTACCACTTCAAGGATGGCGTCCGACATCGACCAAGCGCTGACGGGCCGGCGGTTACTTTCCGGAGTTCTACAGATGGTCAGGTCTTGGCCGAGCAGTTTTGGGAACACGGGGTCCGCCTTGACGCTGAACGCCCCCGTCATAGCTTGAAAAAGGGTTCTGAAAGTTCGCTCCATCCAGATCGATGAAATATTTTTCTCGATAGTTCTCGGAATATATCAGGATTTTCTCCGATCTTAGTTTCGAATATTGCAAATAATATCGAGATCAGAAGAAAAATATTATTTACGAGGACTTCATATCACTGAACGAAAGTGATCGGATATCTCTCGTCAACCTGAGCCTTTGCTCCAGACGAGGAAGTTAGTTCATGAGACCTCTGATAGATAAATACGGCCCGAAGCTGGTCGGGTGCGAAGAAATCGGAAGATATTTCGGAGAAGATTGGCGGCTCATCCAGAGACTGGTCCTGACGGGGCGATTTCCGGCATTCCGCCTCGGCGGCCGCGTCATCAGCTTCGAACGCGTGATCGACATCTGGGTTGCTGCAAACTTACTCTCGGCCATGAGCGGGCGAACGCTGGACCCCCAGACTGTCATCGATGAGTTGATGGCCGAAGTCGCCATGGATCTTCGCGAGCTGCAAGCCCACATCAACAAGCGTAGCGCCTCGGGCGACTAGTCGACCTTGGTTGGAGTATGCGCCACTCCCATGGTTTATGGCCGCAGTTCCCGCGCTGGTGCGTGCAGTGCACAAGCGGAGAGAGTTGCGGCCGACATCACTGGAGAAATCCCTCCATCATGCCTCCGGTAATACCATTTGGATAAAGGGAAAGTGTCGATCTGCGCTTCCCTAAAGCTATAGGCGCAGATCGGCTCTGACGGCAAGAAGCGTTCACCGGCCAATATCGCGGCAACCGGACTTTTGCTTCATGCTATAGTCTAATGCTGGTCCCTGTGATTGGCGCTCCGACAGCGCTGCAACAGAAACATCGTAGAGCCGAGCGCCCGCGGTCTGAGTAGCACCGAGATGATAACCAGACCAATTAAGGCGATGCAGCATGTTGCCTCGTCCTACAAGCAATTGCCGGCCTTTGCGGTCGGCGCTCCGTGAGTGCTGCGGTAAACCCAGCACGTAGTCGAAGACTTTTCACGCCTTGAACGCCTTCGCGCCGCGGCGGGGGCGGCCGCAGCAACCCCCCCCGCCCCGCCACCCCCCCCCGCGGGCC
>CAXTCF010000124.1:1566-11261 GCA_964242945.1 uncultured Rhizobiaceae bacterium
CCCCGTTGCACCGCTTGCCCCGGGGGGCTGCCCCGCGGGAGCTACCCCGCGCGCCCGGGATCCGGACGCGCGGCGCAATTTCCCAATCAATGAACAGAAGGAGACTGACATGGCTAAACCCGCCAACATCAACTTCGACAGCGCGTTCTACGCGCCTGGGGCTAACGCCGCGCTCGACCGCACCGAAGAGGTGCTTTCGCAATACAGGGTGTTGGAGAAGGCCACCGAAGCCGGGCGTCGCAACGAGCCGCTGACGACCGACGAATCCCTTGACGACACGCAGCTTGCGCTGATCGAGGAAAGTCAGAGCGTCATCGCCCAGCTGGGCAGGGCTTCGCGCAACGAGGTGAGCGAACGCATTGACGAGATGCGCGATCTCGTTCCAACCCCGCTGAACACCGGTCTCGAACGCGCCGCCGTCCAGCGGGCCGTCGTCGAGACCGAAAGCGCGCATGGCGACGACTTCGCCCGCGCCCACGGTAATCGTGATGTGCGGCTGGGCGAGCTTAGGGGTTTCGAGGAAGAGAACGGCCTGACGCCGTTTTCGGCGAACTACAGCGACGATCTTTTCATGACTCTCAGTTGGCTGATCGTCATCGTCATTCTGGAGGGCGTCTTCAACGCCTTCCAGTTTCAGGAGCTTCAGGCGGGCGGCTTGGTCGGCGGCTTGATCCTGGCGCTGGGGGTCGGCGCCGCCAACGTGCTGCTCGGCGTCGGCACCGGCTTCTTTGGGTGGCGCCTGCTGCGGCACGTCAGCCCGCGCATGAAGCTGCTCGGCTTGATCGTCACGGTCACGTTGATGACGGGCGCTTTGGCTATGCATCTTGCCCTCGGCGATCTGCGCGAAGCTATCGGCAGCGGCAACGGCACGGCGATCGACTTCCTGGTGATCCTGAAGCCCTGGCGCTGGTTCGACTATACGAGCGTGTCGCCGTTCGTGATGGTGGCGGTCGGCATCGCGACGTTCGTGCTTGCGGCCATGAAGTGCGCCGGCGGCTCGCACAGCGTCTGCTCGAGCTATTGGGGTCATGACACGCTCGACCGCCGGTTCCGCGAGGCGGAGGCCGAAGTCGACGATGCCCGCGCCAATCTCCGTGACGCCGTGCAGAACGCCTATGAGGCGGAGAGGGCGAAGGTTCGGACGCGGTTCGAGGAAAGCCGCGACGACGTGACCGAGCTTCGCCGTCTGCGCGGCGAAGCGCTGAGCATCGCGCGCAGGCTGGACGACTCCGTCACCGACGAGATCGGCCGGCAGGACATCTGGCTGCGCAAGTACCGCGACCGCAACCGCGCAGTGCGCACCAGCCCGGCACCGGCCTATTTCGAGCGCTTTCCCGACTTCTCGGCCCTGCGGTCCGTCCGGCTCGACACGGCCGAGCTCGATGCCCTAGCGGCGCGGGCCGAGCAGGTCCTGGCCGAGAACGAGGCCCGCCTGATCGAGCTCGAAGAGACGACGCTCGCCGACCAGATCGCCGCTTTGGAACTGCTGCTTGGCACCGAGACTGCGATCAAGGACCGTGCGTTGCGCAACCTCGCGCAGGATCGCGACGTCCCCGGACCGACCGCCAAGCGCCGTCGTCCGGCCGCGTGAGGGAGATCGTCATGCGCACGGGCTCTCGTCTCAGAACAGCCCGCGGCGTTGGCCGCGGGCGCGTCATTCGCCTCTTCGCTCTGTGGGGTTTCATTCTGGCCTCCGCTGGGGGACTGGGAATGGCTGCGATGACCATGATCGGGCGCCCGCCCGATCCGGTCGCGCTCTGCCGTAAGGGCGGCCCGGTGGCGGCAAGCACCGTGGTGCTCGTCGACACCACCGACGCGCTGTCGGACATCCAGCGCCGGCGGCTGGAAACGACGATCGCGGCCGAGAGAGATCGCCTGTCGAGCGGGGGGCGGCTGTCGGTCCTCGCCATCAGCGCCCTGTCACCGGACGAACCCGTCGAGATCGCGTCACTGTGCGATCCCGGCAATGCGTCGGACGTCAATCCCCTGTTCCAGACCGAAAGCCGGGCACAGGCAAGGTTCGCCGACGAGTTCGACAAGCCGTTGGCGCAGGCGATCGACCAAGCGGCCCGCGGATCGGTGGCCGACAGGTCGCCGATCATCGAAAGCATGTCGGGCACCCTGAACCGCCCCGACTTCGATACACGCACGATCAACCGGCGGTTGGTCGTGATCTCCGACATGCTGGAATATCGCAAGGGAGGGTATTCGCAACTGAAGGGTGGCGACCTCTGGCGCGGCTATGTCGCGTCAGGCCTGTGCGAGCGGGCACTGCTCGACCTGCGCGGCGTCTCGGTGGCGATCGACTATCTGGCCCGCCCTGCCTATGCGGGCGCGCAAGGCGAGGCACACCGGAGCTTCTGGCGACGACTGCTGACTGAAGCCGGCGCTGCGGACGTCACATTCGTCGGCAGATCGGAAGATGCCTTGGCGCAATCGGTCAGCACCGGCATCGAACCGGATGCTTCGGCGGAAACGCGCGTCGTTTCCAAGCTGAAGAAGCAGCGTGCCAAGACCAAGTCGGGCAAGCCGTCGCAGCGGAGGCGCAAATGATCGGCTTCGTTCTGCGTGCTTTGTTCAGCCTGACGTTCGCGATTGTCCGGCTTGCCATGCGGCTCAGCTTCCAGCTCGGCTGGCTCGCCGGACGCCTGCTCGTCGCAGCGATCGGCGCCCTTGTCCGCGCGGCGAGCAGTGTTAGCCGCCGTTCGGCAACCGCCGCTCACCGGCCGCCGGTGATGACGTGGAGCGAACACGACCACGGTCGGCGCGGCAAGTCGCGCCGACCAGCGGCGAGCACTGCGCCGAGGCCTTTGCGCCCTCGTCGGCGCCGCTGATCATCGAGGGGCGAGGTAGGGGCTGCTCGTAGAGCAGCCCACGAACCCTCGTCCTTCATCACGGCAGAAAGCGCGCGTGAGCTGTGGGCCGCGCCGGGTCGCACAACGGTGTATGAGAAAGCAACTTTCTCCCCGGTTTTGCAGCTGACCTTCGGTGGCGCGTCGGGATCAAAGTACTGCATCCAACTTCGGACAGGGCGCCCTTCATGATTAAGCTCTCTAGGCAGGGGCCGCGCGAGCGGCGCCGGCTGCTGTTCTGGCTTTCGGGCACGACGTCGTCATTGGCCGTCATCGCTTGGTCGGCTCAGAACGCCAGCATCGCCGATAGATCACGTTTCGGATGCTTGGCCGCGTTCGCCGCAATCAGCGTGGCGGGTGCGTTCGCCATCACCGCCACGTGGCGCCGGTGGCGCGAGGCGAAGTCGAAGCTTAGCGTCGACGATGCGCCGAAGCCGATGCAGGTGGCCATGCAATACCTGCTCGATGAGCGGCGTACGGCTTGGAGTGGGGTACAGACCGGCGCGTTGATCGGGGTCGCGGCGACCTTCGGCTGGGTCATCGTCCAATGGCCGCAAGCGGCAGCTCTAGCCGGGATGCGGCCGGCCTGCGCGGCTGTCGCAACCCTGGGCTTCGCCGCTGCGATCCTTTTGCCACTCCGGCATCGCGGATCTTTCGTCAACGTCCGGTTCCTGCGGACCTATCTGCGGCAGCAGAGCCGGTTCGCCGGCTTCCGGCCGCTGTCGATGCGCGCCGCACGGCGCCGCATGCGCGACCTGACCGGTCTAGCAGTCAGGCGAGTTCGAAAAGGTGTCCGCGCCGCAGGCTTCGACTGGACCTGGGAGGATTTCACGAAGGGCATGCTGGTGCTCGGCCAGCCGGGGTCAGGAAAGACGAATGCCGTAATTTCCACGATTTTGCACTTGCTGTTCGAGATGCTGCATAGGCAGGGTTTCTCGGCCTTCGTCCAGGACATCAAGGGTGACTACGGGGCTGCCCTGAAGCGGCTCTGCGAGACCTACGGCCTGGGCGCCCGCCTCTGCGTCTTCGATCTGAGGGCCGATCCGGCAACGCGCGGCACAAGGGATGCTGTCGTCTTCAACCCGCTCGACACCGACGAACCGGCGCTCGAAGTGGTGTCCAGCCTCATCGAAGCGTCCAAGATGCTAGGCCTCAAGAGTAACGAGAGCTTCTTTTTGGATAGCGCGAAGCTCATGGCGGTGAGCTTCTTGACGCTGCTTCGTGCCGGGCTGCCCGACGACGAACCGCCGTCGATCGAGCATTTTCCGAAGTTGGCTCTCGAACTCTCGCGGCCCGCCGAGACGGTGACGGAAGACGGCGAGGTCATCGGCCACTGGCCGTTCTTCGACAGCCTTTGCGCGCGCATCCGTGAGCGTCACACAGGGGTCTCGGTGCCCACGCCGATCGCCGAAGCGCTCGATTACGTTTTCGAGGAATACGCGCAGATGCCTGACAGGCAACGCGCTGGTGTCGTCGGTACGCTCCGGCAATTGACCCTCGACCTGATGGCCGAGCCGGCAAGGCATTTCCTGACCGGCCGCACGACGATCTCCATGGAGCGGATCGTCGACGAGAACTGCATCCTCTACGTCCACGCGCCGGAATCGCGGAATCCAC
This sequence comes from uncultured Rhizobiaceae bacterium, assembly GCA_964242945.1. Taxonomy (GTDB): domain Bacteria; phylum Pseudomonadota; class Alphaproteobacteria; order Rhizobiales; family Rhizobiaceae; genus Mesorhizobium_B. The sequence continues at coordinate 6,036 of CAXTCF010000124.1, forward strand.
GTCAGTCGATGCTGGTCAATCTGATCCTGAAGGCCGCCTATCAGCGGACGATCCGGCGAAAGAAGCTGCGCGGGGCGTCGCCGTCCTTCATGATGGCCGACGAGTTCCACAATCTCTGGGCGCCCGGACCGACCGGTGACAGCCAGTTCTTCTCGCTGTCGCGCGAGAACAACCATGCCAACATCGTCGCCTGCCAGAACCTGCCGCTGCTCTATCAGCGAACCGCCAACAAGGCGGAAGTCACGAGCATGCTCGGCAATCTCGCCGTCAAGGTCTTCCTGCGCAACACCGAACCCGACACCAACGCGTTCGCTTCAAAGCTGTTCGGCGAGATGACCAGCATCGTAATAGCGCCGAGCGAGGCTGCCTCGCTTGGCGGGATCTTGCGCAGGAATACCACCCATTACGCGCGCTCGACGGCCAAGGTCCCGGTAGTTTCGGCCGAGACATTCACCACGCTCGCCGTACCCGCTCCTGACGAGCCGTTCACGGAAACCATCGTGCATCTGGCAACGCGCGCGGAAACAGAGCGGCTGAGACTGTTCTGGAAGGTGCATCCGCTGTGACCGCCATGAGGATCATGCCGCTGACCGCCGTCTTGATCGGCGTGTTCGCCTGGCTCGCCGTTGCGACCCTGCACGACCTGCTGGCGCCGGTCTTCGGCCTGATCGCTCCGGCCTTCCGGTGGATGTTTCCCTGACACCCCCTTTGGCAGACGGAGACGTTCATGTTGCAGACAGTCTTGGGAACACTGAGCCAAGCCGCCCATCTCGCGGCGATCCTGCTGATCCTCTACGGCGCCTTCCTCGTTGTCGGGGCGATGTTGAGCAACGCCAACGCGATGTCCTTCGTCCGGGGGTTCGCCTTCGTCATTGCCGGCACCTGGCTGGCCGGCATCGTCGGTTAGGAGCGCAACCATGAAGGGGGCGTCCAAAGGTTCCTCCGGCAAAGGTGCCGCACCAACGTCGACCTCCGGCCCTCGCTATGCGCCGCTCGCCGACGCGCATGTGCGCGTTCATCAGAGGCTGCAACACGAGACGCTTGCCTTCCGCGCGAGCGACCATGCGACGACGCCCCAGACCGACAAGACCGCGTCGAAGCCGGCGACCGTCGCCGGCAACAGCTGGGCTGAGCGTGCCAGGGCGATGGCACGGCTCGCCCATGCGCGCCTGTTCGGGACCTATCCGAGCTTGTCGCCTGAGGGTACGGCAAGCGTGACAAGCGTCTCCCTGCAACGTCTCCAGGTTGAGAACCCGCGGCCGCTCGGCGCCATGACGCCCGCGCCGACACGAGTAGCGCCGGCTCCAACCGCCTCGCCCACCCCTGTCCATCACGGCATCGTCCGGGCCGATATCGCAACCCTGGGGGAAGCCTCGTCGCAAGCCGTTCGGACGCCGGTGCCGGCAGCGGCACAGAAGGCAGCCGCAGCCCAAGCTCTTACCCCGTCCACAGAAGCACGGATTTCGGCCGTACACGATCAGTTTGTGGCAGCCGCCAAGCGTGGAGAGATGGCAAAAGCGCCGGCATCAAAGCCCGGACGCACGCTCGATGAACACTTGAAAGCCAAATCGACTTCCCCGCAGTCCGCTAAAGGCGTCCAGTCGCCCAAGGGAAAAGTCACCGACAAGAGCGCAGCGCAAGATGTCGAGCCAGAAATGGGAAGCTAATGCTGATCGGGTCTGCGCATGATGATCTTGGCTAGATCGTGGCCTAAAGCCTGTTTGATGGCCGCAACGCGATCCTGACCAACGTCGACCTGCGCCTGCAGGGCCGTTAGATCGAGTGCCGCGACCTGGTTCCAAGTCGAACTCTCACCGATCCTGGCGACCGTCGCTCGCAAGTCCTGCAAGCCCTCCTCAAGCGCGACGATCCTTTGTCCGAAGGCCTCCAGGATGTCTGCAATCTTGTCGAGGGTTTGCTCATTCATCAGAACTATACTATCATACCCTAAGATTGTTTGGTAGGATTTTCGTAGAGTTGCTCGACACGCCTCGCGCGTCTTGTTGGACGATCCGGTTCGGTCGGCTGCCCTAGCCATTGGCGCCGGCAGGCAAGCCGAGCCGCCTCGCGCCATACGGCCCATCTACGTTCACACTCTCGCATCGCGGCCCTCCGCTCATCCTTGGCCGCTGCGACCAGCGCCCGCCGCAGATCGCCCCGCGCAGTCTGGCCAAGGGCGGCGATCTTGGCTGCATGGAAGGCCGAGAGCAGCGCACGCTCCGACTGGTATTCCGTTTCACTTGGAAAGGCCGCCTCGACTGGGACGGAACCCCGGTCCGGCCATTGGCGGGGTTCCTCTCTCAGTCCGAGCCGGGCTCGATGCCGCGCCCGGCTTCATGCGATACGCCGCGGCCAGAGCTGACCGCAGACGCGGAACGGCTGCCCGGCGATGGCGTGGCTGGCGTCGGAGGCGCGGTCAGCCACGCCGTTCCGCGTGCGGCCCGCTCGGTGAGCCGTTCCCAAACCGGATCCCTGGTGGCTGCCGATGCACCGGTCTCGGCCTCCCTGCGGGTCCGTTGCGCCAGCCGGTCGCGATAGCGCTGGGCCGAGCTTTCCTGGGCCACGAGTCCGGCGTTCTGCGACCACCGGAAGGCCGGCGCGCGGCGCACCGCATGGCGGGATGACTGGTCTGCAAGCGTATCGGCAGGCGCGTTGCGTGAAGCATTTTGGTTCGGCGCATTCTGGTTGGCTGCTCGCGCCGCAGCCTCGCCGCGCTCGGCATGGAGCGCCAGCCGCTCGACGGAGGACAGATTGCGCTCCTGAGCACGCAGAAGCTCTCCGCGCTCCGCCTTCTGGCGATCGAGAAGGGTTCGATATTGGACGTCGCGCACGAGCCGGAGCTTCTCGCAAGCGGCATCGCGGCGGGTTTCCAGCACGATGCGCTGGCGCTCGATCAGATCGGCCTTAACCGCCGCGACCACGCTGGCGTCGGCCCCAGCCCGCTCCGCGCGGAAGCACGCCGACCAATTTGGGGCGAACGCCCGCCGCACCTCGCGATAGACTTGGTTGCGAACGCTCTTGTACGCCGATTTCCCGGCGTCGAAGAAGCCAATACGCTCTTCTTTCTGAAGCTCTTTCAAGGCCCGCCATTCGAGCGTCTCTGCCATCAATCGTGCGTCCCGCGCCTCGCTCGTTCCAGCGATGCGCGCCGCCTCGGCCCGCTCGTAGGCACCTCGCGCTTCGTCCAGCAACTGCCAGACATTCCGGGGCGGCGATGGCTCCCGCTCAGCGACTGGCTTCAGCCGCTCCTCGCAGAAGATCTTGCCGCGCCCCTGTTCGTAGCCGTGCGCCCACTTCTGCGCCCGGCGGCGTTCGAAGCCGTCGTTCAGCGCCCGGCCATCCTCGCCGATCACGTTGATCGCGAGATGAACGTGCGGATGCTTGCGGTCCGTATGTGCCACTATAATGGTCTGGTTCTGCCAACCCATGTGGTGTAAAAAGTTCTCCGCCGCCTTTATCATCTCGGCTTTAGTCGGCGCTTCGGACGGATGCCATGCCAAGGACAGATGCTTGACCGGCTTCTCGACTTTGCGGCCGCCACCGTGCACGCCGACGCTCAACTTAAAGAACTCGGCGTTGCGATAAATCCACAGCATCTCGTTGACGGCGCCGCCGACATCATCATTCGCAAGGTTGAGCGTATGGGTCCAGGCGACGCGCTCGGCAGTGGCCGCCCGGCCTGTGTCATGCGTCAGGTACTGCACCAGCGACTTGAACGACGATCCTGGCTTCCAGAATTTGACGATCATGGCGCGATCGCTCTGGCAACGATAGCCCGGATGTCGGTCAACAGCGGCTGGAGGTCAGGGGGAGAAGGTTGGCCGGCTGCGTCAAGCTGGCGGGAAATGTGTGTCAACGCGACGCCAATCTTCCGGAAAGCTTCTACCGTGAGCGGATCGAATGGACGGACGGATGCCACCGCTCCGGCAGCGACGGCCCGGCCCAATGCCGCCGTGCGGGCATACTCCGCGACGCGCAGCCCCACCGCCGCAGCGCGCAACGTGACCTGCTCGAACTCGCGGCTATTCAGCGCGATGTTGACCTGCCGGTCTCGCTTCTCGATTGCCTTGGGGCGGGCCATGCCTGTTGTTCCAGTGCCGAGCGCATGCGTCCTGCGTAGCCATCCGAACAAAAGTTCGGACGGCGGAGCTTAGTTTCGGCTATGCCGAGACACATCTCGCTACTCTCTTCCCCGCACTATAGTCCTTCGTGCTTCCGCTTCAAACACGGAAGTCAATTGGAAACAATTTTGCTCGCGGCATTACCGAGAATTACACATTATTACATGGTGCTGACTTTGACATTGCTGCCTCAGACTGTCGTGGGCAAAAGAGGCACGTTCGCATTCATGTCGACGCAAAACGTCTCCCACGATCACCCCGTCGTCTGCGTCTTCCCCCCGACCGCCATCGCTGCTTGACGCGCTTCGCCGCCGGAAGCGAACTCGCCGTGAGTGTCATCGGGGAGCGATCCGCGGCGAGTGACAGCGGCTCGACCATCTCGTGAAGCTGACGGGCTGCCCTGATCCAGGCTGACCTGCAGAACTGATGAGCGCTCGCCGGCTCCATGATCTAAGCCGACTCTCCAGGACGGAGCGCTCGGCCCATACTCGGGCGACGTCCTTTGGCCGATGGCCGGTCCGGCTCCGCTTTGCGGCCTTCGCCGCGCGGGCGGTTCCAGACCAGGGTCGCCTTGCCGTCAGCCTCCGGAAATAGCGCCGCATTTAGGGTCTGCGACAGGGACGGGTCGTCGAGAACGACGGACAGATAAGACTTGCCCTTGTCGCTCTTGCGCGTCCATGCAGCGCCCAGTTCGACCCCGCCGTCGTTGCTGGCATCACGAACGACGCGGTAGTCCGGCTCGCGTTCGCTCCCCCGGCGCGTAGGCCGCAGCTGGATTTCGAGGCGGTCGATCAGCAAGGTGCTGACCGTGCCATGATAGGTGTCGGTGGACTTGTCGTAGTTGAAGTTGCCGATAATCATCCGAGTTCTCCCGTTTCCATTGTTTGGTGATGGGAGGGAGGCTAGCGATGCTTGGTACGATCGGGCAATTCGTGGAATTGTTTATAAGAAAGAATGCCTGCATCCCGGAGTTAACCCGGCCGAAGTCGGTCGCGGCGATGGCGTAAGCGGCGGTCTGTCACGAATCGCGGCCGCTGGCGCTCTTTCCAGCCGCCGCCGTGCCCCGGGTGGCCATCACCTGGAAGCCCATCTCGGTCAGCCGCCG
>CAXTCF010000125.1:0-11208 GCA_964242945.1 uncultured Rhizobiaceae bacterium
CAAAACCTTGCTCAGCCAAGCCCCCTAACCACCCACAAAACCGGGGCAATCCCAGCCATCAATTTCGCACCGCCTCAGATAAACAATTTCATACCGCCTCAGATAAAATTGACGGCCTGTTGGCCGATCGGTAATCATCAGCCTGGGCAGCATCGAGCAAAGATGTTCGAGGGCGGGATCAAAGACGCATGAATGGGCCACCGCGTGGTGTTTTGCGTTGGGGGAGCCTCAGTCAGGAGGGCATCGTCCTTCTGATTGCGCTCGGGCTTTTCCTTGCCGCTTCGCTCGGCCTGCGCGGCTTCTTCGCTGCCGATAACCTGGTCGCCATCGTGCGGTCCGTCTCCGTGCTCGGCATCCTCGCGCTTGGCATGGGCGTGGTGATCATCGGCCGCGGCATCGACCTTTCCGCGGTTGCGATCATGGCGATGTCGGTCGCGTGGTACCTCCAGCTGCTCAACGACGGCACCGGAGAGGCGCCTGCCTTCGCGCTGACGTTGGCGGGCGTGCTAGGCATCGGGCTGGTCAACGGTTTTCTCGTCGCTTACGCTGAGGTGCCCGCCATCTTCGTGACCCTTGCCTCCGGCGCCTTCGTGTTCGGTTCGGTACGCTCCCAGCTCATCACCCAGGATGCCGTCGCCGTGCCGCCGGGTCACTGGGTCGAGCGCCTGGGAGCGCTGCGCTTTCTTGACGTGCCGGTGGAAGTGTTCGTCTTCGCCGCCCTTGCCTTCCTGTTTTTCCTGTTTCTCCGCTTCACCAAATGGGGTCGGTTCGTGTACTTCGCGGGCGACAATCCAGTCGCCGCGCGCAACACCGGCGTGCCGGTGCGCCCGATGCTGGTGCTGCGCTACTGCATCTCCGCGCTTGTCGCCTTTGTCGCCGGACTGCTGACGGCAGGCAGCCTCCATTCGGTCAACACGCGGGTGGTCAACTCCACGCTCCTTTACGACATCGTGCTGGTGGCGGTGATCGGCGGCATCGGGCTTTCCGGCGGCAAGGGCGGGGTGCGCAACGTGCTCATCGGTGCCGCGCTGATCGGCATCCTGCTCAATGCCATGACGATCATCGACATACCGCTGCTCGTGCAGAATCTCATAAAATCGGCGATCCTTCTGGGCGCGATCATCCTCGACGGGTTCCTGAACCCGCGCGACGAGCAGACCGCCCAGCAGGGCGACATCTGAACCTTCCATCCAGGTCAAACAGGAAACCCGAAATGAAACTGCTCCCGAAACTCTGCGCAGCCGCCGCGGCATTCGCCTGCGCCGCCTTCACGCTGCCGGCGCTTGCGCAGGATCTGGCCGAGGACCCCGGTCCGGCGGCTTACGCCCAGGCGATGAAGGGTAAGCGCGTAATGCTGGTGCCGCTTGCGATGGGCTTCGATCTGGCTCAGGGCTGGGCGCACTACCTCAAGAAAGAAACGGAAGCCTGGGGTGGCACGTTCGAGACTCGTGACCCCAACTGGGTCGTGGATGCTGGGGCTCAGGCTATTACCGAAGCGATTTCGTCGGACCAGCGGCCCGACGTATTGATCATTCACGCGCCGGACCTGAACTCCTATTCACGGCTGATGAAAAAGGCGCAGGCGGCTGGCACCTATGTAATTCTCGTTGACAATCCCGCGAACTTCCCGGCCGACGCCTTTGTGGGCAGCGACTGGGACAGGCTCGGCCAGCTCGAAGCAGAAGCCGCGATCAAGGGCTGCGGCGAGAACTCGTCCAAGAAGATCGGGCTGGTGCAGGGGGATCAGGCGAACTCGTCGAGCCTCTACCAGTACGCCGGTATCATGAAGGTGCTCGCCAAGCACCCCGACTTCCAGGTCGTCGCCAAACCCGACTCCAACTGGGACGCCACCACGTCGCGCAACGTTACCACCACGATGCTCCAGCAGCACCCCGACATCTGCTCGATCATCGACTTCTGGGACGGCGATGCGACAGGCGCCGCAGCCGCCATCCGCGACGCGAAGCTTCAGGACAAGGTATTCCTGGTGACGACCGGAGGCGGCGAGAAGGCGGCCGACTGCGACAGGCTGAACGACGGCACCTACGGCGCCGTGGTGATGACCGAACTGGCAAAGCAGTCCGCCGACATAAATGCAGTGATTAAGTTCCTGCTGCAAAGCGGCCAGCCAGCCGGCACTTCGAAGACCTACATCTACACGCTGGAAAAGGCGACCACCAAGGCAGACCTGAAGCCCGACAGCTGCTGGGATCTGAAGGCACTTCAGGCGGAAGTGGCGGTGAAGTAGCGCCACTTCTTCACGCCTGCAGCGAAGGTGGCCGGAGCACATCCGGCCGCTCTCTCTGTTCTTCACCGCGGCCTAAGTGCTTGATTTGTCCAGCACGTAAGGGCCCGGGCGCCCATCCTTAGTCCGAGTACACTATGACTTTCCGCGAGCGCTGGCAGGCTTGGCGCACCACCTTCGTACCTGATCACGTCATCGGCGAGGTGCTTTCCAAGCGCTGGACCGACAACGCAATTCCCTTTCTCGCGCTGGTGATCACACTCGGTCTGTTCGGCTCACTTATCCCCGGCTTCTTCAAGCCCTTGTCGCTGCAGGATTCCACGCGCCAGCTAGGTGAGTTCTCGCTGGTGGTGATCGGCCTGACCGTGGTGATGCTGGGCGGCGGCATTGACCTCGCGGTCGGCTCCATCTTCGCACTGGGCACGTTTGCGGCTGTTTACGTTTTCTTCATCCTCGAACAGAGTGTCTGGCTGGCGCTTCTCGCCTCTCTGGCGACGGGGCTGCTGTTCGGGGCTGTAAATGGCTTGCTTGTCGGCTATCTCGGGCTGCGCGCCTTTCTGACGACGCTCGTCACCTTCATCTTCGGCCGCGCGCTGTTCGACATCCTTGTCACCGCCAATGCTGCCAGCGTGCAGCTCTCGCTCGCCTCCTCGGATACTTTCGACTTCATCGGCGACGGTACATTTGCAGGCTTATCTGTTGCGGTGTGGGCGGAGCTGGTGCTCGGCCTTCTCACCCATCTCGCGCTGACGCGATCGCGTCCCGGCTGGCATGTGCTGGCGGTAGGCGGTTCGCGCCGCTCAGCCTACAATGCCGGCATCCGCGTGCGCCGCACCGTGTTCTTCACCTACGTGTTTTCTGGGCTTTGCGCCGCAGCGGGCGGTTTCCTGCTCGCCTGCCGGCTTTCCGGCGCAGGCCCCGGCACCGGGCTCGGACTGGAAATCTCAACGCTGACGGCGGCGGTCGTGGGCGGCGTGAGCTTGGGCGGCGGGCGCGGTTCCGTGGCAAAGGGGCTGATGGGCGCGGTGATCGTGCTGACCGTCACAAACGGCCTGATTCGGCTCGGCTACGGCACCGGCACCAATCAGATGGCGCTGGGCGCCATGCTGGCCGTTGCCGTCACGATCGACATCCGCTGGCTCAAGAACCGCCACAAGGTGCTGAACGAGCTTTATGTCGCGCCCGTCTATCTAAAGCTGGGCGCGGCGCAATCCGCTCTGCCAGGCTCCAGCAGCCCCTACGCCCTGGACAACCGGCTGGCAGGGGCGGAGTCGATCGGCCTGGGCGACCTCGAAGGGCCGGAGGATGTGATCCTCGACCGCGACGACAACCTCTACTGCGGCACGCGGCACGGCGAGATCGTCCGCTTCTTCGCCCCGGATTATTCGACCTCGGAAGTGTTTGCCCATGTCGGCGGCTTTCCTCTCGGCCTTTCCTTCGACAGGGAAGGCAACCTGATCTCCTGCGTCGGCGCAATGGGCCTATATTCCATTTCACCCGAACGCGAAGTGAGAAAGCTTTCGGCTGAAACCCGCCGCTCCTGGACCTCCATCCAGGACGACGCCCGCCTGCGCGATCCCAATGACTGCGACATCGCGCCGGACGGCCGCATCTACTTCACCGATTCCACCAAGCGCTACGACGCGCATGACTGGGCGCTGGACTCGATCGAGAACCGCGCCACCGGCCGTCTGCTGGTTTACGATCCGAGGGATGGCTCCACGAAAACGCTGCTCGACGGCTACCGCTACACGAATGGCGTGACGATCGCTCATGATGGGCGCTCGCTGCTGTTTGCCGAAAGCTGGGCTTGCCGCATTCATCGCTTCTGGCTGGAAGGGCCGAAAGCTGGCACCGCGGAGTGCCTGATCAAGGACATGCCGGGATATCCCGACAACATCAACCGCGCCTCGGACGGCGGCTACTGGATGGCCTGGCTGGGCATGCGCACGCCTTCCTTCGACCTGTCACTGCGCCATCCCGACATGCGCCGCCGCATGACACGGCGACTGCCGCAGGACGACTGGCTGTTCCCCAACATCAACACCGGCGGCATCGTCAAGTTCACCGAAGAAGGCCGGATCGTGGAAACTCTGGGCGACCTTTCGGGCGCCGCGCACCCGATGGTGACATCCATGCGCGAGCACAAAGGTTTCCTTTATGTGGGCGGCATCCTGAACAACCGCATCGGGCGGCTGAAACTCGAAGCTGCTGATCCGGCGTGGACAAGTCCAGCTTCGTATTGGGGCGCGGGCTGGGGTCGGCCACAATGATCCTCGATCCCGTGCTCGACCTGTTTCGCGGCAAGGCGATCACAGTTCCGCCGCTCGACGGCGCGTTTCGCCCTAACGGGCTCCTGGACGAAGCTCCCATGCTGGCTGAACTGCCAGAACCTGATGCCCTCGCATCGCATGGGGATAGGCTGCTGGCGAGCAGCGGCAATGCCGTATTTTCCGTTGCTACCGGCAGTCAGCCCACCCTGCTGGCGAGTTTTTCTGCGCGTGTGACTGCGCTGGCGCTCTCGCCTTCCGGCACGATGGCCGTAGGGCTGGAAACGGGAACGCTGCTCCTTGACGGCCTGAAGCAGGCGCTGCCGCCAAAAGTCCGCTGCATCACCGCGCTCGCTTTTGCACCGGACGGCGCGCTGTGGCTTGCCGATGGTTCGGCAACGAACCCGCCCTCTGCTTGGGCGCGGGATCTGCTGGAAGGCAACAGCTCCGGCTCCGTGTGGAAGCGCGATGTGGGCGAAAACACCTTCCGGCTGATCGCCGGCAATCTCGCCTTCCCCTATGGGCTGATGCCGGAGGACAACGGCGCCGTGGTAGTCTGTGAAAGCTGGCGTCACCGCCTCCTGCGCTTCGACGCCGCAGGCCGGCGCTTGGTCGTGCTGGACGACCTGCCAGGCTATCCCGCACGCCTTGCTCCCGCTGCCGGCGGCGGCGCATGGCTGGCCCTGTTTGCGCCGCGCAACCGGCTGGTGGAGTTCGTGCTCGGAGAAACGCACTACCGCCGCGACATGCTGAGGCAAGTGTCACCGGAGTTCTGGATCGCGCCTGCGCTTTCCTCGTACAGAAGCTTTCTGGAGCCGTTGCAGTGCGGCGGCATCAAGACCATGGGCATTAAGAAGCCCTGGTCGCCCAGCCGCTCCTATGGCCTCGTCGCCCGACTAGACGCAAAGCTGCGCCCGGTGGGCAGCCTGCACAGCCGCGCTGACGGTTTGCGCCACGGAGTCACAGCCGCTGTTGAACATGCGGGGCAACTCGTGATGGCGTGCAAGGGCGGCAACTGTGTCCTCCTCCATGACCCGATTGAGAAGACTTGACGATGGAAGAGGTCGTCCGGCTGGAGAACGTAACCAAGAGTTATCGCGGTGTTCCTGCTGTGAAGAGTGTGACCTTCAGCTTGCAGCGCGGCGAAATCCACGCGCTGCTTGGCGAGAACGGCGCGGGCAAGTCGACGCTGACCAAGATCATGGCGGGCGCCGTGCAGGCTTCCTCCGGCAAGATGCTTCATCACGGACGTGAGGTTTCCTATGCCTCGCCGCATCAAGCCCTGGAAGCGGGTATCGCCATGGTGTTCCAGGAAACCAGCCTGGTGCCGTCGATGACGGTGGCCCAGAACCTTTATCTCGGCTCCGAGCGTTTCCTGAACCGACTACGGGGCGTGGCGATCTCCGCACAGCAGTTCTTACAGTCATTGAACTTCTCCGTGGACCCCGACGCGACCGTCGGAACACTGGGCGCTGCCAAGCGCCAGATGGTCGAGATCGCGCGCGCCGTCCACCACAACGCCGAGGTGATCATCTTCGACGAGCCGACGGCGACGTTGACCCCGGAAGAGAAGCGCCACTTCTTCGCGCTTCTGCGCCGTCTCAGGAGCCGTGGCGTGTCGGTGGTGTTCATCAGCCATGCGTTGGAGGAGGCGCTGCTTATTTCCGACCGACTGACGATCTTGCGCGACGGCGAATTGGTCTCAACCGGCGACACGCAAAGCTACGATCGCGCGAAGATCATCGCGGCCATGGTCGGCCGCACCCTTTCGGGAGCGCTCTACCGCAAACGTGATGCGGCAACGCTGCGGCCGGCAGGCGAAAAGGTCCTGTCAGTCAAGGATGTCTCCATGGGCCGGGCTGTGCGCAACAACTCCTTTTCCGTGTTTGCCGGACAGATCACCGGAGTGTTCGGGCTGATCGGCTCCGGGAGGACAGAAACCTTCAAGGTGGTGGCCGGCATCCTCAAGCGCGACTTCCTGCGCGGCGGAGAGATAGACTTGGTCGGCAAGCCCGTGCGCTACACCGTTCCGGCCGAGGCGGTGAAGGACGGCGTGGTCTATGTGACGGAGGACCGCAAGAGCGAAGGCATCTTCGAGACCATGTCGGTTGCCGAGAACCTGTTCGCCGGCCTGCTCGCCTCGGGCCATGAGAGAACGTGGGTGGTGAGGCGCTCTGAGATGGAAGGCCTGGCGGCGGAGTGGACGCAAAAACTTGCCATCCGTGCGATCAATGACAACGCCCGCGTGGTGGAACTCTCCGGAGGCAACCAGCAGAAAGTGGTGATCGGCAAAGGCTTGGTCGAGCGTCCGCGCCTTGTGATCTTCGACGAGCCGACGCGCGGTGTGGATGTCGGCGCCATCGCCGACATCCACCTCCTCATCAACGGTCTGGCCGATGCCGGCCTGCCTGTCGTGGTGATCTCCTCATACCTACCCGAGGTCCTGAACCTGGCCGACCGCATCCTGGTCTGCCGCCAGGGCCGGATCGTGGAAGAGTTCTCCCCGGTGGAAGCAACGGAGGAGAAGATCATGTATGCGGCCGTTCACTGACAGAAGGAAAAGAGACATGGCGACCGTGAAGCTCATGACCGATGCGGAGGCGCAAGCGATTCCGGCGGTAGAGGCGGTATTCGACGACATCCGCGCGACCAGAAAGTCCGACTTCATCAACAACTTCTGGCGTGGGCTGGCAGCCGACCCCGCGGCGCTCCAGCGAACCTGGGAGCAGCTGAAGGCAGTGATGCTGACGCCTGGCAGCCTCGATCCGCTCGTGAAGGAAATGATCTACATCGCCGTGTCCACGACCAATGGCTGCTCCTACTGCATCCATTCGCACACTGCCGCCGCGCGCGCCAAGGGCATGACGGACGCGCAGTACGGAGAGCTGATTAGTGTTATCGGCTTGGCCGGCCAGACCAATCAGATCGTAACCGCACTGCAGGTTCCCGTCGATCTGGAGTTCCTCGTAGAAAGTTGATCAGTTCGTAACGACCTCTGCGCTACCTTCTCTCATCAGGAACGATGCTTGATGCGGCAGGACTAGGAAAGGCTTACCATTAGCGAAGGGGTCGGCAGTTTGTACACTGTACGAACTACCACAAAGTACACAACCTCTATGACTTAGGCGGGAGACATGTTTCAGGAGTCGCCTACAATCTTGCTGATGCGAAGTGCATCAAGATGGGCGTCTCTGCCCGCTTGGCTCCCTCAACGGCACCGATTCGTCTCTCTTTCGGGCTGTCCAAAAGAGAGACGCTGAATTCGATAATGAAGTCGGGCGCTTGCAGGAATCCAAGAGGTCAAGAGTTCGACTGTCATTTTGCGCACCACGCAGTCTGCCGCTGTAGCGGCAAATTCTGCCCTCTTAGAATAGCGTCGCAATTTCCGCAGCTTGGCCTGTCTCAGGTGGACAGTTCTCGGCGTAGAGACTGCGAAGCGGCCTGTTTTCAGCCCACTTTTCCGCCCCCGTCTCCGCCCTGTCGCGCGCGTGTCCATTAACTTTCCGCCGCGATGCTCGCTGCATCAGGTATGCATCGCACAGTGATGCTCGGGAGCATCAGCACTGAAGCGACAGCGACATGGCACCGCTCACGCCATGCATCGGCAGGTCGTGTTGTCTTCTGGAAGGAGGGCTTTCGACCCCGAAGCTCAGCAGCCGAGCAGCTCGGCCTGCTCGCGGGCACGTCGACCAAGTCCAGTCGGCAGATGCAGAAACATGGAACACGATGAGGATGCCGAAGATGCCGGTGACGGGGCTGTAGATCATGCCCTGCCAGACGCGTGCGGTGATCGCGGTGGCGATTATCACGGGGAGGAAGTAGATGACTTGGAAGACGTTGCTGCCCTTACGCACGATCAGCAGCATTGAGGCGGCCAGCAGCCCCATGAGGATGGGAATTGTAAGAAACACCAGCGTCCACAGGATGTTGTTGCCGAGCGCGGGCCAGAACACGCCGTCGGCTGCGAGCGCCCGGAAGTTGTCAAGGCCCGCGAAGGTCGGCGGCGAGATGCCGTCCTAGTTGTAGAAGGCGAGCGCCACCGTCAGCAGCGCCGGCACGAGCACGATGGCGACGTTGATGATCAACGTGGGAACGACAAAGAGGCGGTGCATAAAGCGTCCTCGGTGGAGGGGCGGCGTCCTTGGAAGCGCCGCGCCCTGCGGAGGTATGAGGATCAGGCGCGCGGCGGAATGGCCGGCGCCTTGCCCGCGTCCTTCTCTTGCTTGAAGGTCGCATCGAGCTTGGCAAGGAATTCGGCCGAGGTGGTCTTCTTCAGCCAGACCTCCTCCATGCCGCTGACGAGATACGTGTCGGTCGCGGGCGGCAGGAAGGTCCAGGTGGTGTAGCCGTAGTTTCCTTGTCCAACCGCGCCAGCGAGGTTCTTCATGGTTGCCGTGTAGAGCGGAAGGACGCTGTCGGCGAGCTTGACCTTGGAGAGATCCGCGAGCGGCAGGTTCCACTCGCCCTGCCAGACGGAGTTCATCTTGCTGTAGAAATCGTCCTGGAACATGGTGTTGAGCACGGCCGCCGCGCCGTCCGGATTGGCCGATCCCGCGTTGATCGAGAGCGTCGAGCCGATGCCGAGTGCGAAGATCGGATCGCCTGATGCGCTTGGGAACCCTACGAAGCCGGGCTCGACATTGTTCTGCGGGAAATAGGTCTGGACGTTGGTGAAGTTCCAGGTTCCGGTCGGCGCCATGCCCGCCTGGCCCGTAGCGATCTGGGCAAAGGCTTGCTCGAGCGTCAGCGAGAAGTAGTTATCGCCGAAGTAGCCCTTGTCCCACCACTGCGCGAGCTTGTCGATCGCCGAGACGAAGGACGGATCGGTCCACGGTATCGCGCCGGTCAGCGCCTTATAAACGTTTTCCGGGCCCGCGATCGAGTTGAGGACGATCGAGACGTAGTGCTCGTTGGCGGGCCGCCAGTCGGCGTTGCCGGCGCCGAAGGGCACGAGGCCCTTGGCCTTCATCGTGTCGGCCAGGGTTTCCAACGCCGCGATCGTTGTCGGGGCCTTCCAGCCGTTCGTGTTGAACAGCGTCTTGTTGAAGAACAGGCCGAGGGTCTCGTAGGTCTTGGCCAGCGCGTACAGCTTGCCGTTGTAGCGGCCGAGATCCAGGAAGAGCGGCAGGAGCCGCTGGGACCAGCCGTATTTGGCGGCGTAATCGTCCAGCGGAAGCAGTTGGCCGGCTTGCGCCATCGCGGCGACATAGCTCGGCCCTGCGGTGAAGACGATGTCGGGACACGTTCCCGAAAGCATGGCGACGCGCAGCTGCTTGTCGAGGTCCGAGCCGCGGAAGTCGATGCTCAGCATGTCCTCGGGATGCGCTGTGTTGAACGGGTCGACCAGCAGGGTCTGCAGGTTCGTCTGGTTGTCCGGCGAGGCCGACTCGTACCAGAAGCTGACAGGCTTGCTGTCGGCGGCCGCGGCGAAGCGCGGCATCAGCGGCAGGGCCGCCAGACCGAGCCCCGTCCTGAGAATGTCACGGCGATGCATGGGTGTTTCCTCCGATGATTTCGCTGTTTACGCCGGTCGATCCCCGCTCGATGAGGCCGAAGGGCATTTCGAGCGCGGTTCCGGGACCTGTCCGCGTGCCGCGCAGCCGCTCCATCAGCGTCAGCGCGGCGCGCTCTCCCATCTGCCATTGCGACTGCGCAACGGTTGTCAAAGACGGCGTGATCAGCCTTGCCGCCGGTATGTCGTCGAACCCGGCGACCGCGATCTGCCGGGGAATCGCAATGCCGCGCCCGCGAAGCGCCTGCACCACGCCGATGGCCATCAGGTCGTTGGCGGCGAAGATGGCCGACGGCTGGAAGCCGCTGTTCAGGATCGCTTCCGCCCCGCGCGTTCCGCCTGTTTCCGAGAACTCGTCGTCCACCACGACGTGATCGGGAGGGCCGGTCTTCGCCAGCGCTCTGCGATAGCCCTCAATGCGGTTCTGCTGGGGTCCGCCCCGCCCGGCCACCATCGCGATCGACTTGTGGCCAAGGCCCATCAGATACTCCGTTACGGCTTGGGCTGCCGCCCGGCTGTCAACGAAGATGTCGTCTATCGCGATGTCGCCGCCCCGTTTCTTCGCCGACTCGATGCGTACGACCGGCACGCCCACGTCGACCAGCGAGCGGAGATCCCCGGTGCGAAGGGTGAAGAACACGCCGATGACGCCGTCGACGCGACCCTGCCTGGCCCAGTCGAGGAAATGCCGCTCGCGCTCGGGCTGCCCATCGGTGTTCACGGCTATCACGTCGTAGCTCATTCCGTCGGCAACTGACTGGATGCCTCGGATCAGCGAGGGATAGAACGGGTTCGTGATGTCAGGCACGATGCAGGCAATCGTCATGGACCGGCTGGTCTTCAGGGCCTGCGCGAAACGGTTCGGAACGTAGCCCAGCTCTTGAGCCGCCTTGGCGATCCGCTCCCAGGGCTCCGCCGGGATGGAAGCCTTGACGCCGTTCAACACCAACGACACCGTCGCCTGCGAAACGTCGGCAGCCTTCGCGACATCCTTCTGAGTAGCTCGGTTAATCGCCACAGTGTTCATTCATACGTATTAGAGCGTCGTGCTGGAATTGTGGGTCAGGCGCTTTTGCTGTGGGGAGCTTTGTGATTCACCTGTGTGGGAGGTGGATCATGAGCTATTGGCAGGACATCCGGGGGCGGGTTGCCCGTGCAGTTGCTGAGGGCCAGTCGCGCCG
>CAXTCF010000126.1:0-11134 GCA_964242945.1 uncultured Rhizobiaceae bacterium
TGCGGCGACAGCCCAGCATTGCCCCTATGCAGGCTGGCCGTGCAGCACGTCTCCTTCGGCTTGCCTCACCGCATCGGCCCCGGACTCAACGAAGAACCGCTCGTCTTCGGCCGGGTCGAAGCGCTCCCGCGTGTTGGCCGGGATATGGCTGATCTCGCCGATGAACAGCGTCTCGCCGCAATCGGTGTAGAAATCTACGCGAACATACTCGAACTCGCGGCCGATGGTTTCGGCCACCGAAAGCATCCGGTCCAGCAGCTTGGGGCGCAGCCAGCCGCCGGCATCCCATTCCGGGGCAGCCGGATAGTCCCGCGATGCGAGCCGGAGCCGCTGCCAGTGGCGGTCGAAATACATCCAGCGCCCGCCGCCGTCGCCGAACCGGCTCACCGCCACCTCCACGAGATGCGCCTTGCCGCCATAGACGTGCAGCTTGTAGTCGTTGCAATAGCCGTCGTTGAGCTTCAGCCAGGGCTCGATGATGATCTTGGGCTCCAGCCTGAGAT
Source organism: uncultured Rhizobiaceae bacterium (assembly GCA_964242945.1). Classification (GTDB taxonomy): domain Bacteria; phylum Pseudomonadota; class Alphaproteobacteria; order Rhizobiales; family Rhizobiaceae; genus Mesorhizobium_B. Next base: position 504 of record CAXTCF010000126.1, read on the forward strand.
AGTGCCGCTCGCCGGTCATCACCCCGAAATTCTGCCGCATCCACGCCTTCATTCGATGCCGGTCATGCTCCGACACTTTGCCGTCCGCGCCGACGAAGACGACGTGTCCCGACATGTGGGTCGGCTTGACCACCGCGTTCGGCGGAAAGCGGTAGGCGCCGATCTCGGAGGCATCGCGGATGACGCCCAGGGTGGGGATGCCGAGATCCAGGCCCGTCGCTCCCCGGACGTAGAGCTTCACGAACTCCTTGTCGGAGGTAAACGCCCTGAGCACATAGTCGGACTCCGTGGCGCGCAGGCGGAACAGCAAATCGTTCAAGTACCGCGTCTTGCGGAACCTCGGCAGTCTTCTGTGCCGGCAGATAAAGACCATGGCCTCATACAGGTTGGAAATCAGCCAGGACCTGAACAGAAGCGAAGCGAAAGGAATAAATTTAACTAAATTGAACCTGATCATCGCTCGCCGTCTCCGCACCGATCTTTACATTATATTTTCCTTACTTCGCTGCAATCACCGCATTTACCAAATCGCCGACGCGGTTAACGCGCCGGCTGGCATGGAGTCTGCCTCGCTTGTCGCGTGCAGCGCCGCAAGGCGTCTCAGGCAAACAGATGCAGGCCCGCGCCATGACCGATTTCAGCTTCCCCGAACCAGGAAGGGACGACGCCGTTCCGAAATGGCACGGCGCGCCTCTCGTGCCGGGACGCCGGTCCCCGGCGCTGCGCAGCACCAAGGTGCTGCTGGACCTGCTCATGCTCAGCGAGATCGCGGTGGTGCACTTGTGCGGGACCGTCGCGGCTGCGCTCTATGTCGGCGGCCAACTCGGCGTCGCGAACTACTACGGCGCCTATGCCAACCTCCTGCTGATGCTGCCCATCGTGTTCGGGCTGATGCTGAAATGGCGCGGCTATTACGAGGTCGCGACGGTGCGGGACTTCGCCGGCTCGCTAGGATCGGTGCTTACGACGCTGATCGGCGCGTTCTTCCTCCTGGTCGTGTTCACCTTCGCGCTGCGCGAAGCCAACGAGTATTCGCGCGTCTGGTATGCGCTCTGGCTGGCAAGCGCCGCCGCGGCGATCGTCGTGACCCGCACAAGCGCTTCAGTGCTGCTCGACCAGGCTGCCCGGCGCGGGCTGGTGCGCCGCCGCGCCGCGATCTGGGGCGAGGCGGCGCGCGTGCAGGGCATGGTGGCGGCGCTTGCCCGCTTCAACCCGGAAATCGAAGTGCTCGCGACGTTCGAGGAGGAAGCCGGCCGCGAGAAGGGCGAAGGCGTGAAGGCCCCCGCGCTTTCCCGGCTTTTGCAGTTCGGCAGGGATCACGACCTCGACATGGTGATCCTGGCGCGCGGCAATCTGGACGAGTCGGTCGAAAGCGCCCTTCTCGACCTGCGCGTCATGCCGGCCGAGATCTACCTGAAACTGGGGAGCGCGCGCAGCCCGCTGCCGTTCCGCGCGGTGGCTTCGCTGGCAGGCCTCCAGCTTCTGATGGTGCAGCGCCGGCCGATCGCGGGATGGAACACGCTGCTGAAGGCGATCGAGGACTACACCCTCGCCGCGCTCGCCCTTTTCCTGTTCACGCCGCTTCTTCTCGTGCTGGCGCTGCTGATCAAGCTGGACAGCCCCGGCCCGGTCTTCTTCAAGCAGCGGCGCAACGGCTTCAACCAGCGCGTCTTTTCCGTGTGGAAGTTCCGGACGATGCGCGTGATGGAGGAAGGCGACAGCTTCGTCCAGGCCGTCAAAGGCGACAGCCGGGTCACGCGGGTGGGGAAATTCCTGCGCAAGACGAGCCTCGACGAGCTGCCGCAGCTCATCAACGTCCTGAAGGGCGACATGTCGATCGTCGGCCCCCGGCCGCACCCGCTTGCCCTTAACGACCAGTACATGGAGATCGTCGAAAGCTACGGCAGCCGCCACAAGGTCAAGCCGGGCATCACGGGCTGGGCCCAGATCAAGGGTTTTCGCGGTCCCACCGCCGACCCCGAACTGATGCGCCGCCGCGTCGAGTTCGACATCGACTACATCGACAACTGGTCGATCTGGTTCGACCTCAGGATCATCCTGGCCACGCCCTTCATGGGCCTGATACACGAGAACGCGCTGTAGCGCGACTGGGCTCTCAGGCCGGAAGCGCCACCGGCGTGCCGCGCGCGGCGTGCCGGCGGCGCTCGATCGCGGCCCTGTAGATCGCCTCGGTCTGCGGCAGGATGACGGAAGGCTGGAAGCGCGCCGCAAAGGTTTGCGCCGCCGCCGCACACATCGCAGCATGCCGCTCGCCCTGCCGGAGCATCGCCGTCATGGCCTCGGAAAGCGCGGCCGCGTCGCCAGGGGGAACCAGCAGGCCGTCGCGCTCTTGCGTGACGATCTCGGCCAAGCCGCCGATCCGCGAGACAACCGCCGGCGTTCCCACGGAAAAAGCCTCCATCGGCGTACGGCCGAACGGCTCGCTCCAAAGCGCTGCGTTGACCACCGCGCAGGCGCCGGCCATCTCTTCGCGCAAGTCGGCAAAGGCAAGCTGGCCCGCGAAGCGGATGCTAGGGTCATCTCCCGCCAGCGCCTTCAGCCTCGCCTCGTCCGGGCCTGTGCCCGCGATAATGAGCGAGGCGGCGGGCTGCGGCATCCGCTTCCAGGCTGCGATGAGAACGTCGAAGCCTTTTTCAGGCGTCAGCCGGCCGGGCGCCACGATCCGCGGCAGCCGCTCCGCGCGCGGCGAAGCCGGGGGTTGAGCCAAAGTGTTGTCCCGAACGTGGATGCGCCCAAGCGGCAGCCCGGACGCGGCAAAGCTGTCGCGCACATGGCGCGAAATCGCGACATAGGCGTCGATCGCTTCCGCAAAGGTGCCAAGCGCCTTGTGGACGCCGACCATCAGCGCGGGCGCGGCGCTGGCGAGCCGGCCTCCGCGATAGCAGCCGCGCACGACGCCGCGCCAGGGCAGCGGGCTCGCCGCGCAGTCGCGGCAGTCCTTGCCCTTGCGGAAGAAGGTCGAGTTGACGCACATCAGGCGGAAGTTGCGGAGGTGCTGCACCGTGGCGACGCCTTCCGCCGCGGCGACGCGGTGGACGACCGGCGAAAGCTGCGGGAAGAAGTTCTGGACGTGCAGCACGTCGTAGCGCCTGGCTCGGAGCCTGATGCGCAACTCATACGCCGCGCGCCGCGACCAGACCGCGCGAACGCCGGCCTTGAGCGTTTCCGCCACGCCGGCGACGGCGTCGTTGGACACCTGCCAGAGATCGACCTCGTGGCCGCCGGTTTGCAGCATCGCGGCTTCCGCAAGCGTCGATTGGTCCTCGCCGCCCGGCATGAGGTAGCGGTTGTGCGCCATGAGGATGCGCATCACGCCGCTGCCAGCGGCCCCGGCCCTGGCCGCCGCACCGCCTGAAACGGGAAGGCCGCAACGCGCGCTTGGCGCTCGGTCTGCAACGCCAGGAAGCCGATCAGCACGAAGCTTAAGTTGTCGAAGAAGGTGGACCAGAGGATGACCGACTCCATCGCGTTGCGCCCGATGGCATAGAACACGACGGCAAGATAAAAGATCGTGTGCAATGCCGGCCGCAGCCCGGACCGCGCACAGGCAGCGAAGACGCCGCCGATTGTGAGGATCAGCAGGACGAACCCCGCAAGGCCGAGATCGATGAGGACGTCGAAGAACCCGCTATGGCTGCTGCCGATCGTGCGGACGAACTCGATCTCGGCGCTGTATTTCGGCGAGTCCGGCCCGATGCTCCAGAAGCTGCGGTAGCCGTGGCCGAGCCAGGGGCGCTCAGTGATGTGCCCCGCCGCAAAGTTCCAGACATCGGTGCGCCCGGTAAAGGTCTCGTCGCCGAACAGCAGGGTCAGCACGTCGCCGCTGTCGAAGCGCCAGAACTGGGCGGCGACCACGACAAGCGCCGCCGCGAAGACCGTGCCGCCGATCAGGAAGGCAAAGATGTTCACCGCAGCTAAGCGGGATGCGCCGTAAAGCGCGATCGCGAGCACCGGGGCGAAAACGGCAAGCGCCAGCGCGGTCTTCGACTCGCTGATCACCAGCAGGAAGATGGCTCCCGCACTGCCCAGAACGGCAGCAACGCGGGTCGGCCACCCGCCCTTCACGACAAAGAAGCAGGTGAACAGGAAGCCGCAGGCGGCTGCGCTGCCCAGCGTGTTCTTGTAGGGATAAATCCCTTGGTGCCCGATCGGGCCGGGCGGACGGACGACAGCGGTCAGCACGTTCACGCCGATCACGACGAGAAAAAGCACGAACAGGTGTTTCAGGATCATCCCCGGATCGCCGGAAACGGCAACCGCCAGGGCTAAGGTGGTGCACAGGAGGATCTGGTAGATCGTCAGCGTCAGCGACGGCGCCGGGTCCAGCGCCCAGGCAGCGGAGGCGAGCGCCAGCAGGAAGAAGGCTGCAAGCGGCGCCATGACCACGCCTGGCGCAACCATCGGCCGGGCGGAGCGCGCCGCCGTCCAAAGCGTGATCGCCAGGGCGCAAAGGCCGGGAATGACGAGCTTCGTCAGGATCGTGGACTTGGGCTCGCCTTCCAGCGCGTAGCCGCCGACATCCACTTCGACCACCGGGTTGAGGTTGAGCAGGGGATCGATCAGCGCGGAATAGCCGATCAGCACCGCGGGCAAGGCCGACGCGATCCGCCGGACCCAAGCCAGATCCGCCGTCCGGCCCCTCGCCCCTCGCCAATCCACCGCGCTCACGATGTCTTCTCCGCATAGTTGCGGTTAGGCCTTTGCTCGACGGTGCCTCCAACAGGCTTGGCAACCGCAACTTCAGTGCGGGGACTGCGCAAGAGCAGAAGCAGCGTCACCGTGAAGCCGACATCGCCGACGAGCAGGATCACCACCGCCGTTTGCAGCGGCACGGGCAGCACGAGGCAGGTCATCGCGGCAAGCACCGCCACCGTGTTGACGACGCTGACGGTCGCCAGTTCCCCAAATCGGTCCAGCGCGCGGTAGAGCCAGTGCAGGCACCAGACCGGCGCGTTGACGGCGGTAAGGACGCACCAGGCGACAAGGCTGTCCGCCACCTGCGGGTATCGGCCTTTCAGCAGGTGCACGTCGATCAGCGGCCAGGCGAGGAACAGCGCAAGCGCGTAGGCGACACCCATCGCTGTCAGCAGCAGCGCGACGCGGCGGCAGATGTCCAACGCTGCCTGCGTTTCGCCGCGGTGGCAGTGAAGGGCCATGCGGGGCAGCACCACGCGGCCGACCGCCATCGAGATCAGCGACATCGGGCTGGTCAGCATGCGTCCGACATGCATGGCCGAGGTGGCCGACAGCCCGCGGATGGCCTCAACGATGAAGAGGAAGGTGCGCGACCGCAACTCCGCCGCGACCCCGATCACCAGGCTCCAGCCGCCCATGCCGAGATGGCCGCGATAGCCCGGCAGAGCGCCAGCCATCCCCCTGCGCGTGAGGTGAAGGCGCGGGCCCCAGACGAGCGCGGCGCCGCCATGGGCGAGCGCCATCGCCCAGAGGCAGGCCTGCTCCCCTGGAAGCACTTTCCAAAGCGGCAGCAGCAGGAGCATGGTGAGCACCGCGGCGCTCGCGTTCATGGCGAAGCACCGGCTCATCTCGGACAGCGCGATGGAAGCCGCGCGGGCGAGTTCCCGCAGCAGGCCGCTGACGGTCATCGCCGCCGTCGCAACGCCCAGTTCCCAGCTCCAGCCGAGCACGAAGGTGGCGACCGCCGTAGCAAGCACGGCGCCGAGCGCCAGCCAGGCCGCCACCGCCGACACCTGGCCGATCGTCCGCTCCTGCTCGTCCCGTGTCCGGCCATAGACCCGGTTGGCAAGGACGGCCCCTGCCAGAGAGTCCTGCAAGGTCAGGAAGGCGAAATAGAGCGAGGTCGCGAGCGCGAAGCGGCCGACCTGTTCCGGCGTTCCCAGCCAGACCAGGATGCCGCCGAGCGCCAGCGACTGCGCGCTCAGGATGCCCTGGTCGGCGACGGAGATGATGAGCGCGCGCCGCACGATCGCTTCTCCGCTTACGCCGCGTAGCGGACGCGGGCGCGCGGCGGCGGCACGTCGTCGGCGCCGAGCACATGGGAAAGCCAGGCAAGCGCCAGCCCCAGCACGAGGCCCAGCCCCAGCGCCGCGGCCAAAAGGAGCGGCACGCGCGGGAAATCGGGGCGCGAGGCAGCGTAGGCCGAGGAGATGATGCGCGCCGTGCTGGTCGGCAGGTCGATCTGCTCGCGGGCTTCCTTGGAACGGGCGAGGTAGGTCTCATAAACCTGCTGGCTGGTCTGCGAGTCGCGCTCCATCTCCCGCAGCATCACGGAGTCGGCATTGGACGTCGCCACGCGGCCCTGCACGTCGGCCAGCTGCTCGCGCAGCGCGTTCTCGTTTTCGCGGGCGGAGTTGTAGTTGACGTCCAGCCGCTGGAGGATGCGCTTGTACTCGGCCGTCATGGAGGCCTCCACCGTCCGCTTTTCCGTGCTCAGGCGCTGGAGCCTGGGGTGGCGGGGCAGCAGGGTCTTCTGCAGGCCGGCTTCTTCCGATTCGATCTCGGCCAGGCGCAGCTGCAGCTGCGACATGACGGCTGACTGCGCCATCGAGGCGGTCAAGCGCCCGTCCAGGGCATTCACGCTGCGGATCTGGTCCAGCAGGGCCTTGGCGGACTGCGTCTCGATATGGGCGCGGCCAAGCTGCTCGTTGAGGTCGCGCAGCTGCTGCTCCACCACGAGCAGCGCCTGTGTGCCGATCAGGTTCTTTTCGCGCCGGTAGGCTTCCACCTTCTCGGCGGCGGCCTGCGCCGTCGCGCGAAGGTCGCCCAGCCGGGATTGCAGGCTGTCCGTCGTGTCCTGCGTCAGCTTGGATGCCGCCGCGTTGGTTTCCTGGATGTAGATGTCGGCCAGCCGGTTGACGATCCGCGCCGCCTTTTCCGCGTCCTCGGACATCAGGTTGATGGCGATGACATAGGTGTTGCGCTCCCGCTTGATCGACATCTGCTTGTGCAGCGTTTCCAGCACGCGGTCATAGTCGCTGGTCTGCTTCCACGTCGCGTCATGGGCCCCGAACAGGATCGTCTTGGCGAAGTCCTTGAAGGTCTGCGTCAGGCCTGAAGAGCGCGTTCCCACGAATTCCGGGTCGTCAAGCAGTCCGCCTTCGCGGATCAGGCGGCCCACGATCGAGTTCGACCACAGCACCTCGACCTGGCTGTCGAGGAGCAGGGTATCGGCGCCCACCGCGGAGGAGCCGAGGCCGGTCGGCGCGATCTCGCCGCCCACCGTCTGCTTCTGCCGCGGGTCGATCAGGATCTGCACCTCGGCGCGGTAGAGCGGCGTGACCACCCAGATGAAGACCAGCATCAGCAGCACCGCCGCCGCAGCCGTGCCGAACACCGTCAGCCAGCGCCGCGTGAAGATGCGCGTGACCTGCCGCAGTTCCGTACCCAGCGGCGCCCGCGAAGGCATGGGCTGCGCATAGGCAAGGCTGTCCTCGGCGGGGAAGACATGCAGGCGGGGCAGCGGCCCCTGCGGCGACCAGGTCGTGCTCATGACGTCAACACCTTCACGCAAAGCCCACCTCGCCCTGCGGCGGAGCGCCGGCAGAGCGGAAATTCCACAGACCGAGCGCCTGGAGCCCAAGAAGCGCCAGGAAGGACGGATTGAGATAGAGATACCGGCGCCACAGGCGCCGCGGCTCCTGGACCAGCCGGAACAGCCATTCCAGGCCGCGGTCCTGCATCCAGCGCGGCGCTTGGCGGAGCAGGCCGGAATGGAAGTCGAAGGCCGCGCCGACCGCCAGAGCGGGGATGCCCAGCCGCCGGGCGAACTCGTACACGAAAACCTCCTGGCGCGGGCAGCCGAGCCCGACCAGCAGAACCGCCGCGCCGCTCGCCTGGATTTCCCTCGCGATCTCGTCCCGCTCCGCAGCCGTGCTCTTGCGGAACAGCGAAGGCCTTGCCCCTGCGATGACAAGCCCTGGCGCCAGCTTCGGCAGGGATTCGGACAGTTTTGCGAGCACGTCGGGGCGGCTGCCGTAGAGATAAACGGGCAAGCCCTCGTCGGCCGCCCGGCGGCAGACGGCCAGCGTCAGGTCCGGCCCATAGACGCGCGAGGTCAGGTGTCTGCGGTGCAGCAGGTTCAGCGCCCAGCGCACCGGCTGCCCGTCCGGCGTGACGATGTCGAACTGGTTCAGGCGGAAGCGGTGCGCGCGGTCGAGCACGCCCGTCATGATCCCGTGGACGGCAAGCGCGGTCACCATCAGCGGCCGGCGCCCCTTCGCGGCCTCGATCACCGCGGCGGTGGCGCCGGCATAATCGACCGAGCTGACGCCGACGCCGAGCACGTTGAACTTGCCCTCGTTGCGCATCAGCCCGCTTCCATCCAGCGAAGCCGGTTGGCGGCGTAGATCTCCTGAAGGATGTCCCCCACCCCATGGGTGATCTTCCATTCGGGGTGGTCGTTCCGGAAGCGGCGCGTGTCCGAGATCCACCAGATGTGGTCGCCGGCGCGGTTGTCGTCGCCGTAGGTCCAGCGCAGCTTGCGGCCCGTGACGCTCTCGCAGATGTCGATCGCTTCGAGCATCGAGCAGTTGCAGTCGCGGCCGCCGCCGATGTTATAGACGCGGGCCGGCTGCGGGTTCTGGAAGAACTGCCAGAAGGCCTCGACAAGGTCCTCGCTGTGGATGTTGTCGCGGACCTGCTTTCCGCCGTAGCCGAACACCGTGTAGGGCGTGCCCGTGGCGGTGCAGCGCATGAGGTAGGCCAGGAAGCCGTGCAGCTGCGTGCCGCTGTGCGACGGGCCGGTCAGGCAGCCGCCGCGGAAGCAGGCCGTGTTCATGTTGAAATAGCGGCCGTATTCCTGCACCAGCAGGTCGGCCGAGACCTTCGACGCGCCGAACAGGCTGTGCATGGACTGGTCGATCGACATGGTCTCGTCGATGCCGTGCGCAGCGAAGGGATGGTCTTCCGCAAGCTCCCAGCGGGTGTCGGTTTCCACCAGCGGCAGGCGGTTCGGCGTGTCGCCATAGACCTTGTTGGTGGAGGTGAAGAGGAAGGTCGCCTCCGGGCTGAGCCTCCGCGTCAGTTCGAGCAGAACGAGCGTGCCCGTCGCGTTGACGGAAAAGTCGGTGTGCGGATCGCGCGCCGCCCAGTCGTGCGAAGGCTGCGCCGCCGTGTGAATGACGAGCGCCAGCTGCCCCGCGATCTCGCGCCAGAGCGTCTCCATCGCGGCCTGGTCGCGGATGTCGGCGTTGACGTGCCGGTAGGACGGCAGGTCGCGCTCCAGCCGCATGCGGTTCCATTCCGTCGAGGCCTCCGGCCCGAAGAAGCGGCTGCGCATGTTGTTGTCCACGCCGACGACGCGAAAGCCGCGGGCCGAAAACAGGCGCGCGGCCTCCGAGCCGATCAGGCCGGCCGACCCCGTGACGAGAACGATGTCGCGCTTTGTCATTCCGCAGCCTCCGAATAGATGGGACGCACGCCGAGCGTGCCGGCGAAGTATTGGACCGTTCTCTCCAGGCCCTCGGCGAGCGGCACGGCGGGCGCCCAGCCCAGCCACGCGGCTGCACGCGCGATGTCGGGACGGCGCTGCATCGGGTCGTCCACCGGCAGCGGGTGATATTCTATGCGCGAACGCGACCCCGTCAGGCGGATCACCCGGTCGGCCAGCTCGGTGACCGTGATCTCGACGGGGTTGCCGAGGTTGACCGGACCCTCGGCCGCCGCATCCGAGTCCATGGCGCGGACCATGCCGTCGATCAGGTCGTCCACGAAGCAGAAGCTGCGGGTCTGCGTGCCCTCGCCGTAAACCGTGATCGGCGCGTCCTGCAACGCCTGGACGATGAAATTGGAGACCACCCGCCCGTCGTCGGCGCGCATGCGCGGGCCGTAGGTGTTGAAGATGCGCACGATGCGGATATCGGTGCCCCACATGCGCGAAAAGTCGAAGAACAGCGTTTCGGCCGCCCGCTTGCCCTCGTCGTAGCAGGCGCGCGGGCCGAAGCAGTTGACGCTGCCGCGGTACGTTTCGCGCTGCGGCGAGGTTTCGGGATCGCCATACACTTCGCTGGTGGAAGCCTGGAGGATGCGCGCCTTGCAGCGCTTCGCCAGCTCCAGCAGGTTGAGCGCGCCGAGAACGGACGTCTTCAGGGTGTGGACCGGGTCGAACTGATAGTGGATCGGGCTCGCCGGGCAGGCCAGGTTGAAGATCCGGTCCACGTGCAGCTGAAGCGGCTCCGTGACGTCGTGAACCATGAAGTGAAACCGCGGATGATCCTTCAGATGAACCAGATTGGCCCGCGCCCCTGAGAACAGATTGTCCACCCCGATCACTTCGACGGCCGGATCGCTGCGCAGCAGCCGGTCGCATAGATGCGATCCCAGGAAGCCCGCGGCCCCCGTGACAAGCACGCGCGTCGCCGTGCCTCGGCCAGCGACGGGAGCGGGAATGATGGTCATGACGGGCTCCTGCGGAACTTGTTTGCGGGCTGGACCGGGCGAAGCACTCGGCCTCAGCCGACGACGCTCGGCGCGGCTTCCAGCACCTGCGGTGCGAACTCGCGAACGGGCCGGCCAAGCAAATGGATCGCCGCCCCTTCCTGCTGCTGCGGCGCGCTTTCGATTTCGAGCGGCCCGCCCCCGACATCGGCGCCCCGCCCGATGCTGACGTGAAGCAGGCCCGCCGCGCTCACTTC
>CAXTCF010000127.1:0-11129 GCA_964242945.1 uncultured Rhizobiaceae bacterium
CACCCAACGGCGCGCCGTTGGCAAGCCAGCGGAACGGCGCCCGCCCACCCTGAAGCTTGAGCGCGAGCGGTGACGCCACCCCGGAGGCGGCGGCAAGATCGACATGCGCGCCGTTCGGCGGAAACACGATCTGCGGCGCCGGCTCGCGCGGCGCGACCGCAGCCAACCCATCCGCGTCGGCGCCGAAGCGCTGGAGCGTGACCGGCAGCTGCTCCGGGGACTGCCGGAAGGCGCCGCCCGGCGCACGGGGCAGCGGCACGGCCGAAAGGCCGGAGCGCGCAAAAGCTTCGAACAGGATCGGTGCCGCCGAAGCGAAGCCGGTCAGGTCGGGAACCGAGCCGCCGTCCGCGCGCCCGACCCAGACGCCGAGCACATGCCGTCCGTCATAGCCGACCGACCATGCGTCGCGGTAGCCGTAGGAGGTTCCCGTCTTGTAGGCGATGCCGCGGGGCGCAGCGCCCTTCGGCGGCACCACGCCGGAAAGGATGTCGGCCACCTGCCACGCCGCCTGCTCGTCCAGCACGAGCCCATCCGGCAGCGGCAGGGGCGCCGTCTTCTCAGAGCCGTCGCGCAGGACGTGCGCGCGGCCGCCATTGGCGAGCCCTGTGTAGATCTCCACGAGCTCGCTCACAGTTATACATACTCCGCCCAAGCCGATCGCCAGCCCCGGCGCTTCGCCGGGCGGCAGGACAGGCGTCACGCCGGCCTGGCGGAAGCGCGTGACGAGGCGGGCCGGGCCGACCGCGTCGAGCAGCCGGATCGCAGGCACGTTCAGCGACATCTGCAAGGCCTGGCGGATGGAGACGTCGCCCTGGTAGCCCATGTCGAAATTCTGCGGCCGATAGCCGTTGAAGTCGGCGGGCCGGTCCGCGATGATCGTCGCCTGCGCGACCATGCCCTGCTCGAAGGCCAGGCCGTAGATGAAAGGCTTCAGCGTCGAGCCGGGCGAGCGCACCGCGCGCGTCATGTCGATCCAGCCGGAGCGGGCGGAGGCGAAGAAGTCGGCCGAGCCGACCTCGCCCAGGATCTCGCCCGTCTTGGCATCCGCCATCACCATGGCGACGGAAAGCTTTGGCCCAAGCTTGCGCGCGGACTCGCGTGCCACCGCCTCCAGCCCCGCCTGGACCGAGCGCTCGACCGTCAGCTTGCGCCCCGGTGCGCCATTGCGCAAGGCAGCTTCCGCGACATGGGCCGCGAAGGCGGGAAGCACCAGCCGCATGGTCGGCACGGCCTCCTCCCCGGCCCGGCCAGCCTCGCCCGCATTGAGGACGCCTGCTGAGATCATGCGCTGGAGCACGCGGTCGCGCGCCGCCTTTGCCTGTGCCGGATAGCGGTCCGGCCTGCGGCGTTCGGGAAGCTGCGGCAGCGACACCAGCAGGGCAGCCTGGGCTGTCGTGAGCCGCTTCGGCTCCTTGCCGAACCAGGCAAGCGACGCGGCGCGCACGCCTTCCAGGTTGCCGCCATACGGCGCCAGCGTGAGATAGCGCTGGAGGATTTCCTCCTTCGACCATTTCCGCTCGATCTGCACAGCGCGGAACATCTGGCGGGCCTTGGCCCAAAGCGAGCGTTCCGTGCGCGGCTCGATCAGGCGCGCAAGCTGCATGGACAGCGTGGAGCCGCCGGACACGATGCGGCCATGCGTGACGAACTGCCCGGCCGCGCGAACCAGCGCCAGCAGATCGACGCCGCCGTGCTCGTAGAAGCGCTTGTCCTCATAGGCGATCAGCATGCGGACGAGGGCGGGGTCCACGCTCGCGGGTTCGGTCGCCAGCCGCCAGCGCTTGTCCGGCGTGGCGAAAGCTCTCAGCAGCGCGCCGTTGCGATCGAGGACTTCGGTCGAAACGGTGAAGTCGGCGGGCAGGGGATAGGCGCGGTCGAGCTCCAGGAAGCCCAGCCAGCCGAGGCCAGCAAGCGCGGCGACGCCTGCGCCCGCACCGGCAGCCAGCTTGAGGGAAAAGAAGCGCATCGCCGCATCCTGCACCCGCGCTGCCTCCGCGGCAATCGCGAAGGCATTCAGCCGCTGCTTTCGCAGGCGCGTGTTTCAGGAGCGCGCCGCGCGGCCTGCCTATGTCAACCAGCCAAGGCGAGCTTGACGGCCTGGATCGCAGCGTCCGCCTTCGCCCCGTCCGGCCCGCCGGCCTGCGCCATGTCCGGCCGCCCCCCGCCGCCTTGGCCGCCCAGCGCAGCGGAAGCTTTTCGCACCAGATCGACGGCGCTGAAGCGGCCCGTGAGATCCTCCGTGACACCCACCACGACACTCGCCTTGTTGTCCTCGCCCGTCCCGACGAAGACGACCACGCCGGAGCCGAGCGATTTCTTGCCCGCATCCGCCAGCGGCTTCAGGTCCTTGGGCGCGACGCCGGACACTGCCTTGCCGAGGAAGTTGACGCCGTCCACCGATTCATGCGCCTGCGCATTGCTTGCGCCATTTCCTGCGCCGCCGCCAAAGGCCAATTGCCGCTTGGCCTCGACAAGCTCGCGCTCCAGCCTGCGCCGCTCCTCCACCAGGGCTTCCACGCGGGCAGGGGCATCGGCGGCCGAGACCTTCAGGCTGGCCGCGATCGCCTTCAGCCGGCGGTCCTGCTCGTCCATGTGGCGGCGGGCGGCCTCGCCCGTCAGCGCCTCGATGCGCCGCACGCCGGCGGCCACCGCGCTGTCGGATAGAACGCGGACGATGCCGATGTCTCCGGTCGCGGCGACATGCGTGCCGCCGCAAAGCTCGATGGAGTAAGGCTTTCCGGCCTTCTCGCCCTCCTCCGCGACGCCCATCGACACCACGCGGACCTCGTCGCCGTATTTTTCGCCGAACAGCGCCATGGCGCCTTCCGCGATGGCGTCGTCCGGCGTCATCAGCCGCGTGGTGACGGGGGTATTCTGGCGGATGACGGCGTTGGCCATCGCCTCCACGGCTTCCAACTCGTCCCCGCTGATCGGCTTCTGGTGCGAGACGTCGAAGCGCAGCCGCTCCGGCGCGACAAGCGAGCCCTTTTGCGCGACGTGACGGCCCAACGTTGCGCGCAGAGCCTCATGCAGCAGGTGGGTCGCGGAGTGGTTGGCGCGCAGGCGCGACCGTCTGACGTGGTCCACCTTCAGTTCAGCGGCCGCGCCGAGCTTCACCATGCCTTCGCGCACCTCGCCGACATGGACGAAGAGGCCGTCCGCCTTCTTCTGCGTGTCGGTGATGGCGACCACAAAGCCGTCGCCGGTCATCGTGCCGGTGTCGCCCTGCTGGCCGCCTGACTCGGCGTAGAACGGCGTCTGGTTGACGACGATCTGCACGGCCTCGCCGGCCTGCGCCGCCGCCGCCTCGCCCCCGCCGAAGACGATCGCCTGGATCACGCCTTCCGCGGCTTCCGTATCGTAGCCCAGGAACTCGGTCGCCCCGGTCTTCTCGCGGATGCCGAACCAGATGTTCTCCGTCGCCGCCTCGCCGGAGCCGGTCCAATGGGCACGCGCTTCCGCCTTCTGCCGCTCCATCGCCGCGTCGAAACCGGCGAGATCGACGGAAATGCCGCGCTGGCGCAGGGCATCCTGCGTGAGGTCGAGGGGGAAGCCGAAGGTGTCGTAGAGCCGGAACGCCGTTTCGCCGGAAAGGCTGTCGCCTTCGTGCAAGCTCTCCGTCGCTTCACCCAACAGGCCAAGGCCGCGCGCCAAGGTCTTGCGGAAGCGTGTTTCTTCCAGCTTCAGCGTTTCGGTGATCAGCGCCTGGCCGCGCACCAGTTCGGGGTAAGCCTGTCCCATCTCGCGGACTAGGGCGGGGACCAGCTTCCACATAAGCGGCTCGGAAGCGCCCAGCAGCTGCGCATGGCGCATGGCGCGCCGCATGATACGGCGCAGCACGTAGCCACGCCCCTCGTTGGAGGGCAGCACGCCGTCCGCGACCAGGAACGCCGAGGAGCGCAGGTGGTCGGCGATGACGCGATACGACGCGACGTTGTCGTCCTCCGGGCCGCGGCCGAGCGCGGAGGAGACGGCGTCGATCAAGGTGCGGAACAGGTCGGTCTCGAAGACGCTGTCCACCCCTTGCAGGATGGAAGCCATGCGCTCCAGCCCCATGCCGGTGTCGATCGACGGACGCGGGAGAGGCAGCCGCTCCTCCTTCGTCACCTGCTCGAACTGCATGAAGACGAGGTTCCAGAACTCCAGGAAGCGGTCGCCATCCTCCTCCGGGCTGCCGGGCGGGCCCCCGAAAATGTGCTCGCCGCGGTCGATGAAGATCTCGGAGCAGGGGCCGCACGGGCCGGTGTCGCCCATCGCCCAGAAATTGTCGGAGGTCGGGATGCGGATGATGCGGTCGTCGGAAAAGCCCGCGATCTTCCTCCAGTAACCGGCAGCCTCGTCGTCCGTGTGATAGACGGTGACGAGCAGCTTGTCCTTCGGCAGCCCGAACTCGCGGGTGATCAGATTCCAGGCAAGCTCGATAGCGCGTTCCTTGAAGTAGTCGCCGAACGAGAAGTTGCCGAGCATCTCGAAGAAGGTGAGGTGGCGCGCGGTGTAGCCGACATTGTCGAGATCGTTGTGCTTGCCGCCGGCCCGCACCGATTTCTGCGCCGTGGTCGCGCGGGAATACGGCCGCCTCTCCAGCCCCGTAAAGACGTTCTTGAATTGCACCATCCCCGCATTGGTGAACATCAGCGTCGGGTCGTTGCGCGGCACGAGCGGGCTGGAAGCCACAACCTCGTGGCCGTTCTTGGCGAAATATTCGAGAAAGGCCGAACGGATTTCGTTGACGCCGGTCATTTCGGGAACACCGTGATTTGTCTGCTAGATTTGATTTTCATCCCCGGCGGGCGGGAAGCTGGCTTTTATCTGGGCGGGGCAATGCTGTCCAGAAACCGCGGCTGAAGGTGCCTGCACGCGGAGCGAAAGTCGCGCATTGGTGGAGCCGGTCTTCGGCACCGATGTGTTGAACCGCGCATCAGTGCTGCCGGGCCGATGCAGGCTTATACGTAACACGTATGTCTTTGCGATGAGGTTTTCTGCTATGTCTCGGAATTTCAAGAACTGGGATAGGTGCCGTTCCGCGCATGCCGACCCGGTTACGGCAGGCGGACGGGCCAAGGCATGAAGGATGACCCAGTCGATATCTGGTCGAGCGAGTACTCAACCAAGTACGAAGGTGCGAACTACGGTCCGGGCCTCGCCGGCTGGGTTATGCGATCCAGTCACGAACTCATCGAAATGCCCTTTCACGCGGAGGCGTTTTTTGGCCAGGTCGTGGAAGTCGGTGCGGGATCTGGCGTGCATTTCAAATCCGTCCGGCACCAATTCGCCGAATATCGGATGACGGACTTCAGCGACCAAATGTTGCGGCAAGCGCAGGAGCGCGCATCAAATCCGAGGGTTACAGTGAGCGTCGAGGATGCCGCGAAACTTTCTTTTGCCGATGCGTCCTTTGATCGCTTGATCGCCACGCACCTTCTCGAACATCTCTACCGCCCGCATGAGGTCCTCAGAGAGTGGGCTCGCGTGGTGAAACCTGGAGGTATCATCTCGATTGTATTGCCCTGCGACCCCGGGCTTGCGTGGCGTCTTGGCCGATACCTGGGACCGCGTCAGCGCGCGAAGAAGAACGGATTGGCCTATGATTACACGATGGCCCGCGAACACGTGAATAGCATCACGGGACTGATCGCGATGCTCCGTTATTACTTTGATGACCGATCAGAAGCATGGTGGCCGGCTCGCATCCCTTTCTCTGACATAAACCTGATTTATGCAGTGAATATACAGACGTGAACAAGGCATATGCATATGCGTTGGTATTGCTCTGCGTTGCGGTATTGGCTGCTGGACAAATCCTGTTCAAGGCGGTCAGCCTACGATTGAACGCTGGCCAATTTAGCCACCCTCAAACAATTGGGATGTTTCTTGGCGCCGGAGGTCTATATGCGGCCTCAACCGTCATCTGGGTGCTGGCGCTTCGCAAGCTGCCTCTCAGCAGCGCGTATATGTTTATGAGCCTGGGGTTCGTCATTGTGCCCATTGCAGCTCATTTCTTCTTTGGTGAAGCAATCGAGTGGAAGCATGCAATCGCCACGTTGCTCGTCGTGACTGGCATCTTGGTGGCCGCACTTTGAAGTTAGTTAAGCTCCCTGATTGTACCCAGGCCGGAGGAACAGACACCAGATCGGCTCTTGAGCTGTAGGCACAAAGCGAAAAAGCCGCCGATATGGCTGCTGGCGGCTCACAAGCCTGAGGTTGTTTAACCGAAACTTACAGGTCGGATTCCTCGCCCTGACCGGCATCCAGAAGCTGGTCGGCGATCAGGCCGGCATTCTGGCGCAACGCCTTCTCGATCTCGTTGGCGGTGTCCGGATTGGCTTTCAGAAACGTCTTGGCGTTCTCGCGGCCCTGGCCGAGGCGCTGGGAATTATAGGAGAACCAGGCACCCGACTTCTCCACGACGCCTGCCTTGACGCCGAGATCGACAAGCTCGCCGAGCTTGGACACGCCCTCGCCATACATGATGTCGAACTCGACCTGCTTGAAAGGCGGAGCCAGCTTGTTCTTGACCACTTTTACGCGCGTGGAATTGCCGACCACCTCGTCGCGGTCCTTGACCGAGCCGATGCGGCGGATGTCGAGGCGGACCGAAGCGTAGAACTTCAGCGCATTGCCGCCCGTCGTTGTCTCCGGCGAGCCGTACATCACGCCGATCTTCATGCGGATCTGGTTGATGAAGATCACCATGGTCTTGGAGCGCGAGATGGAGGCCGTCAGCTTGCGCAGCGCCTGGCTCATCAGGCGGGCCTGGAGGCCGGGTAGCGACTCGCCCATCTCGCCTTCGATTTCGGCGCGCGGCGTCAGCGCTGCGACCGAGTCCACCACCAGCACGTCGATGGCGCCGGAGCGCACCAGCGTGTCGCAGATTTCCAGCGCCTGCTCGCCCGTGTCGGGCTGCGAGATCAGCAGGTTTTCAAGGTCCACGCCGAGCTTGCGGGCATAAATCGGGTCAAGCGCGTGTTCCGCATCCACGAAGGCGCAGATGCCGCCCTTCTTCTGGGCTTCCGCCACGGTGTGGAGCGCGAGCGTCGTCTTGCCGGAGCTTTCCGGCCCGTAGATCTCGACGATGCGCCCGCGCGGCAGGCCGCCGATGCCGAGCGCGATGTCGAGGCTGAGCGAACCCGTCGAAACGGTCTCGATGTCCATCACCTGCTCGTTGGCGCCGAGGCGCATCACCGAGCCTTTGCCGAACGCCCGTTCGATCTGGGACAGGGCGGCGTCCAGCGCCTTGGATTTGTCCACCGACTTCTCCTCTACGAGCCTCAAATTGGCTTGCGACATGATATCACCTCCGGGTGGGGAAAGAAGGCGCGCGGCCTGCCTTTGTTGGAGGATTTATGTACCTGTTTTGTTCTCAATTTGCAAGGGAGGAAGCGGCAAAGAAGGTGGATCGAACAAAGATTTTCATCCACCTCGGTCAGAACTCCCGAACCCGTCGGGCCTCCAAGACCGTGAAGCTTCCGAGCGGCTTCAGGCCGGCCGCACGATGATCTCGTCCATCGCGACACCGACCTTGCCGATCGCTACCGGAGAGTCCGAAACGGTGATCACCACCGCTTCTTCGCGCCAGTCCAGGTGCGTGTGCGCCAGTTGTGTGCCTTCGATCACCGAAGGAGCGAGGAAGTAGCGCCCTGCCGGCAGGTAGGGCATGGCGAAGACGAGCTGCGCCTCGAAGGACTCGCCGGCTGCAAAGGCGAGCGGCGCGTCGGCGTAAGCGAGGAAGGTGTTGTCGCCGAACAGGTTCTGCCCGGCTTCGTTGCGCAGGAGGAAGCCGCCGATGGGGCTCCGCAGCGCCCGCGTCGCCGTGGCGCGGATGTGCAAGGTGACTTCCGTTCCCCCATGCATGCGCGTCAAAGGCTGGACGCCGTCGCGCGAGAAGAAGCAGGCGTCGATCCGGCAGCCGCCGAAGCCGTGCCGCGGCCCGGAAGGGTCGAACGGTGCGATCTCCATCGGGTTGCCGCGGCCCCAGATGGGATCCAGCCGCTCTGCCGGTTGACCACGCGGCTTAGGCGCGATCGCATCCCGGTTTGCGCGAAACTCGGCTGCGGCGTTGCCGTAGAGCGACTCGGAGTAGGCGCGCATGACCTCATCCGCCGGGCCTGCCGCGGCCACCGACCCGCCCTCCAGCCACAGAGCGTGGTCGCAGGTGTCGATCACCGCGCCGGGATCGTGCGAGGCGAAAAGCAGCGTGCCGCCGCCTGCGCGGAACCGTTCCAGGAAGCGCCGGCACTTGCCCTGGAACGCGGCGTCGCCAGTGCCCAGCACCTCGTCCACCACGAGGATGTCGGCTTCGATATGCGCGCAGATCGCAAAGGCGAGGCGGGCCTGCATGCCGCTGGAATACTCGCTCA
Source organism: uncultured Rhizobiaceae bacterium (assembly GCA_964242945.1). GTDB lineage: Bacteria > Pseudomonadota > Alphaproteobacteria > Rhizobiales > Rhizobiaceae > Mesorhizobium_B. The sequence goes on from CAXTCF010000127.1 coordinate 8,358, forward strand.
AAGGCCGGTCGAAGTAGCGGCCGATCTCCGCGAAGCTCTCGATCGAGCGCATGCGGACAGGGTTTGCTTCAAGCCCATAGGCGGCAGCGCTGAGGACGGCGTTCTCCCGCCCGGAGAAGCGCGGGTTGAACCCCGCGCCAAGCTCCAGCATGGCGCCGAGGCGGCCGCTTGCGGAAATCGTGCCGCGGGTCGGCTCCGTGGTGCCGCAGACGAGTTGCAGCAGGGTGGATTTGCCCGCGCCGTTGCGGCCGATCAAGCCGACCGCTTCGCCTCGGTCAACGCGCAGGCTCACGTCGCGCAGCGCTACGAAGCCGTCGGAGCCGGCCACGCCTTTCATGACGTTGCCGAAGCGCCGATACGCATCGGCCGTCCGGTCGAAAACCTTCCAGACGTTCACCGCCTCGACGGCGAGATTGTCCGCGGTCACGCGGCCTCCCGCTGCGGCACGATGATGCGCGCCTGCCGCATGGCGATGTTGGCAAGGCCGGGGGAAAGGTGGCGGGACACCATCTGGAACGAAAGCGCCACCTCCCTGCGGTCGAGCACGACCGACCCATCCGGCCCAGGTGCCGACAAGACGGCATCCAAGGCGTAGGTGCCCGTCGGCAGGAAAGGCATCGCGAAAGCGAAGATGCATTCTGTCTTGCCCGACGTCGGGTTTCCCGCGCCATGGCTGTCGCGCCCGAAGATCGCCTCGCCGAACTGGTTGCGGACGACGAAGCCGGCCCAGGGTTCTCTTCCCGGCGATTCAAAGCGGAACAGGATCTCCACCCGCTCGCCGCCGGCCAGCGTCGCGGCCGGTTTGCCGTCGGCGGTCATGGCAACCGAAAGAAGCGTTCCCACCCCTGATGCGGGCGGCGCTTGTTCTGAAGCGGAACTGGTCTTCTGCCCAGCAATGGGTTCTTCCGGCGTATCAGGGCCGCTTACAGAGCCGGCTTCCGCGAAACTGCCTTCGCCGCTCAGGCTGGCGATCAGCTTGTGATAGGCGTGCAGCACCGTCTTCGGCGCGCCTTCCGCCAGGCAGCGGCCTTGCCATAGGAAGAACGCCCGGTTGCAGAGGGCCGCCACGGCCGTCTCGTTGTGCGACACGAAGAGAACGATCCGATCGCGCGCGAAGTCGCGGAGGAAGCGCATCGAGCGCTGCTGGAAGCGCGCGTCGCCGACGCCGAGGATCTCGTCGATGATCAGGATGTCCGCATCCACATGGATGCAGACGGAAAAGGCCAGCCGCGCGAACATGCCGGCGGAATATTCCCGCACCGGCCGGTCCATGAACGCTTCCATGTCCGCGAAGCCTGCAATCGCGGGCAAACGGTCTGCGATCTCGCGGTCGGAAAGGCCATAGGCTGCCGCGCAGAGCTGCGCATTCTCGCGGCCGGAGAAAGCGGGGTTGAAGCCGGCGCCGAGTTCCAGCAGCGCGGCGACGCGGCCGCCGACTTCCAGGCTGCCGCTCGTCGGCTCGCGCGTGCCGGCGATCATCTCAAGCAAAGTGGACTTGCCCGCGCCGTTGCGGCCGATGATGCCGATGAAGTCGCCGGGACGGGCTTCCAGGTTGAAGCCGCTGACGGCATGAAGCACCTCGCGCGGCGGCCGGCGAAGCAGCAGCGAAACCGCGCGCGCGCCGGCGCTGTCGAACAGGCCGAACGACTTGGTCAGGTTCTGCGCCTTGATGAAGACGTCAGATGACATCCGCGAAGCCCCGCCGCGCCCGGCTGAAAAGGGCGAAACCGCTGTGGAAGACCAAAAGCGCTACCGCGGAATAGAGCAGGAAGCCGGGCCAGGGGAAGGGCGCCGCAAAGAACAGCAATCCTCGCGTTGTTTCAAGGACGAAGGTGATCGGGTTCAACCAGAACAGGAAGCGCAGCGGTGCGGGAACCTGATCGACGGAATAGAAGATCGGGCTGACGAACATCAGAACGGGGCTGATGGCCGTGAGCCCTTGCCCGACGTCGCGGATATAGGTTCCGGCCGCCGACAGAGCCCAGCTGAAGCCGACGCTCAGGAGCAGCAGCGGGGCGAACAGCAGAGGCAGCAGCACGACGGAGGCGGGAAGGTGCTGCATCGCCAGCAGCATGAAAACGGCCAGCAGGGCGGTGCTGACCAGCAGCCGGAAGCCGGCCGTTCCCGCTATGACCCAGTTCAGGATTTCCACAGGGAAGATGATCTTGGTGACATAGGTGCGGTTGTCGCGGATGAGGTCCGGCGAGCGGTTGACGACCTCCAGGAAGAAGGTGAACACCATCAGCCCGGAAAAGTAGATCAGCGGCACTTCGAGCGGCGAATCGGTGCGCGTGGACCATTGGGACTTCATGATCACGCCGAAGACGAAGGTGTAGATCGCGACCAGCACCAGGGGCGTGATGACGAGCCAGGCCGTGCCGAAGATGCTGCCGCGCACGGAGGCCTGGATGTCCCGCAGCAGCAGGCGCCGGAACAGGTCGCGGTGGCGCAGCAGCGACGAAAAGGCTCCCGCGCTTTTCCTGTCCGGCCGTGATGCCGCGGCGGGAGCCGGCGGCAGGGCAGCTGCCTCCATCGGCCCGCCGTCCAAAGCCATGAGTTCCGATCCCCCGCGCGTGCGTCGGTTGCGTGCCGCTTTCCTTATCAATTCGGCGGCATCCTTGGAAACGGAAAACACACCGGCCGCGCCGGGAGCCTTGCAGGCAGGCTTTCGCCCCTTTATCCAGCGGGGAAGCTGCAATCCGACTTTATCGCGCCAGTATGCGGATTATTGGACCGGGTCTTTATCCGCAGCACGGCCGGAAAGAGGTAAGC
>CAXTCF010000128.1:0-10993 GCA_964242945.1 uncultured Rhizobiaceae bacterium
CAGGAAGATGAAGCTTTCGATCATGAAGAGCGGCAGCCACAAACCCAGCCATTCCCGAAACCACACGCGGCTGGGTCCGGCCGGCACCGCGCGCTCCATGCGCTGGGAAAGCGAGGCCAGCTGGAGTACCGTCGTGGCATAGGTGCCGAGGATCGCCGTGAACACGGCGGTGACGGCGGTTGGGGGGTAGCCGAGAAGAAGGGCGCCGGCGAAGAACAGCAGCATCAGCACGGGACGGATGAGATAGGTCGGCGAAAGCGCGGCGACGGCCCAGGCGTGGGCGCGCGCAAGGCCTTGCAGCGTGTCGCCCAGCGCCACCATCGGCAGGCAGAACAGGCCGAGCAGGAAAGGCGTGACGTAGTAGGGCTCGACCCGGTCCGACAGCATCCAGAGGCAGGCGGCGGCGAGCGCGGCGATGAAACTGGAAGACAGCAGCACGAAGAGCCGGCTGACGAACAGGATGCCGCGCAGCTCGGCCAGCATCTGCTTTTCGCGGTATTCGGGCACCAGCCGGATGACGGAAGTGTGGAAGCCCAGGCACGCGAGGTTGCCGCCGATCACCGCGACGACCCAGACCAGCACGAAGATGCCGTATTCGAAGCCGCCCATCCAGCGCGCCATCAGCACCTGGCTGCCGAAGGCGATCGCCGCGCTGACGATCCGGATGGCGAAGGCGATGAGCGACATACGGCCGGCCGCATCCCGGCCGTCCGCGGAAAACAGCAGGGCGTCCACCCGGCCGAGCAGCGGACGGGCCTTCAGCGCGATGCGCTCCGGCAGCAACCTGTCTGCCGTGACTGCCGCGGAAAAGCGCAAACCCCCACGCCTCCTTCCATTCTCGCGGAGAAGGCATAAACCGGAGATTTTAAGAAACGGTTCGGCGGCGCTCGCGAAGCCTCAGGCGTCGCCGTTCACGATGCCGACGAAGGGCAGCTCGCGAAAGGCGTGCCCGACGTCCATGCCGTAGCCGACGACGAAGTGGTCGGGGCAGTCGAAGCCGACATAGTCCGCCTCGATGTCGGCCTTGCGGCGCATCCGCTTGTCCAGGAGCACGGCGATCGCGCAGCTTTTCGCGCCGCGGGCCAGCATCAGGCCGCGCGCGAAGCTGAGCGTCTTGCCGGATTCCAGAATGTCGTCGATCAGCAGCACGTCGCGGCCGGACACCTCGTTGTCGATGTCGCGCAAAACGCGCACCTCGCCGCTGACCGTGCCCGCGCCGTAGGACGAGATGAAGATGAACTCGACCTCCGGCGCACAGCCGGCTTCGTGGAGGGCGCGGATCAGGTCGGCCGCGAAGATGAAGGACCCCTTGAGCACGGAGATGACGAGCAGGTCGCTCGTGTCGCGCGCCGTGATCTCCACCGCCAACTCCGTGTTGCGCCGCGCGATGGCTTCCGCGGAGAAGAGCACATCGATGGATTTGCCGCGCACGACGGGCATGGGGAACACTCCTGCGAGACCGCTCCATAGCGCGCGGGCGTAGGGGAGGCGAGGCGTTTTCGCCGTCTGGCCAGCGCAACATCCATTATGAGCGGCTGCTTTTCGCCCCGATGCTTAGAGCATCCGTTCCGCATCTTCCGGCACGCCCGCGTCGATCGCCTCGGCTGTAGCTTTCGAGGCCGGTTTGCCCATCATGTCGGCGCCGAGATACATGGAATGGAAGACATCCACCGGCGTCACCTTCTCGACGCGGGCAAACAGGTCGATGACGTCTTGGTTCAGCATGCGCAGGCAGCCTGACGAGGCGTTCTTGCCGATGGAGTTCCATTCCGGGGTGCCGTGGATGCGGAACATCGTGTCACGGCCGTTCCTGAAAAGGTAAAGCGCCCGCGCGCCGAGCGGGCTCTGCGGGCCGGGCGGCATGCCGCCCGCGTATTTCGCCAGTTCCGGCCTGCGCTCGATCATCTCCGGCGGCGGGGTCCACACCGGCCACGCTTGTCTGCGCTGGATGACTGCCGAACCAGTCCAATCGAAGCCGGCCTTGCCCAGGCTGACGCCGTAGCGGATCGCCTTGCCGTTCCCCAGCTGGAAGTAGAGGAACTTCGTGTTCGCATCGACCACGATCGTGCCGGCTTTGGCGATGCTCGGACTGATCACGATCTGCCGCAGGTAGCGCTTGTCGATCTTTTCCCAGGGGATGGCCGGCAGCTGGTGGCCCCCGTCCACCCGTGCGGAGTAAAGGCTGGCCGCGTTTCCGAAATTCGGAACAGGGAGGCTCGCGCTCTGCGCTTGCGCCGAAGCCGCATTCGCGTCCAGGAGCGCGCCTGAGAGCCCGGCGCAGCCAGCTCCCAGCAGGAGGGCGCGCCGGCTCATGCGACCGGCAGTCATCGAAACATCAGCCATCCCATCCCCCCCGCGAAAAGCCTGAGATAGCAGATTGCCCGAACGTCGCAAACCATCAGGTATGTGTCGGAGTCTCTTGCGCAGTCGGCAAGAGAACCCCGAACTCGTTCGTCCGCTTCCCGGCCAGCACGGATACGCGGCAGCCCCGGACCCAGCAGGCCGGAATCGGTCGGAGGCGTCACGCCCCCCTCTGCCCTTCCGGGCATCTCCCCCACACGGGGGGAGATTAGACAGCCGCCAACGCTGAAGCTGGTGATCTCCCTCCTTGTGGGGGAGATGGCCCGGCAGGGCAGAGGGGGCAACGTCGAGCAAAAGCTAAACCGTAACTCTAGTATTAGATGCTCTTAGCCGAACCCGCTCCATCGGCGTCTTATCGGAATGACGAAGCGGCGGACGACCGTCTCTTCTCATTATTGGACAAGGCGGTTTCGCAGCGACATGGCTGCTTCAAGGCGCAAAGGCTACGCTTACCGAGCGCACCCCGTCGGCCGGAACGGGCAGGCGGGTCGAAAAGCGCTGGCGTCCGCTCGGCCCGATCCCATCAGAGGGCGCCGCCACCTGGTAGCGGAGCACCACCCCTCTGCCGGTGGTGATCAGGATCGCCACCGCCGGCAGCGCGCGTGCTCGGGCGTCTGCGTTGCGCGCTTCCGCTTCCACATGGAGCACAGGCTGGCCGCGCGCGCTTTCCGTTTCGGAGCCGAGTAGGGCAAGCGATAAATCCGCCGTGTTGCGCGGGCCCGCTTCCGCACCCTGCGGCAGCAGCCAGGCATGGCCGCCTGAAACCCAGAACGAAACCGCCACGAGAAACATCCCGCCGACCCAGAAGCCCCAACTTCCCCTTCGGCTGAAAAGCGGCGCGGGCGCCGGTCGTTCCGGCTTCAGAACGGCGAGGCTCCGGGTGTCGGCGCGCCCCGTGATCTGCTTCCGGCCGGAAGACGAAGCTGCCGGCTTGTCCGACGAACCCAGCACCAGGAAATCGGCTTCGATCACCGCATCCCCTGGAGCGCCGCCCGGCCGGGCCGTGCGCGGCAGGGCCGCGCGAGGGGAAACAGAAACCGTCATCTTCCGGCGATCGTCGGGCGATCGTGGTTAAGATTTGGTTCGCCAAAGGCGCAAGGCGGCCGCAACGCGCATCACATCTTGGGTTCTCCGCTGCTGCGGGGTGCAACAGTTAAGTCTCCGTTAACCATGCCGGCCGATGGTGCGGGCAGGTAGGGGCCGAACCGAGGATCGCCTCCGTTGATTCAATTCGAGAATGTCGGACTGCGCTACGGGATGGGTCCCGAAATCCTGCGCAACGTGTCGTTCGACCTGCCCCCGCGCTCGTTCCAGTTCCTGTCCGGCCCATCGGGCGCCGGCAAGACGACGCTGCTCCGCCTGCTTTTCCTGTCGCTTAAACCCACGCGCGGGAAGATCGCGGTGTTCGGCAAGGACCGGGGAGCTTTGAGCGCTAGGGAATTGCCGGCGTTGCGCCGCCGCATCGGCGTCGTGTTCCAGGATTTCCGGCTGCTCGACCATTTGAGCACCTATGAGAATGTCGCGCTGCCGCTGCGCGTGCGCGGCCGCGAAGAGGCGAGCTACCGCTCCGACGTGACCGAGCTTCTGCGCTGGGTCGGCCTGGGCGACCGCATGCACGCGCCGCCTCCCGTCCTTTCTGGCGGCGAGAAGCAGCGCGCGGCGATCGCCCGCGCGCTCATCGAGCAGCCTGAAGTGCTCCTGGCCGACGAGCCGACGGGCAACGTCGATCCGCAGCTGGCGCGCCGCCTTTTGCGACTCTTCATCGAGATGAACCGCCTCGGCACGGCGGTCGTCATCGCCACGCACGATCTCGGCCTGATGGACCAGGTGGAGGCGCGCCGGATGGTGCTGGCAGACGGGCAGCTTGCAATCCATGACTGAGTTCGCCGTTCCCGCAGCAGAACCGCGCTTTGCCGCGCGCACCGGACGCAAAGCCCCGCCGATCGTGCCCGGCGCGCGGATCGGCGGCAACGCGCTGCTTTTCGTGATCGCCATCATGACCTTTCTTTCCTGCCTGACGCTCGGCGCCGTCAGTCTGGTGCGCGACGCGGCCGGCGCCTGGCAGAACGAGATCGCGCGGGAAGCGACGATCCAGATCAAGCCGGTGGACGGGCTGGACATGGAGGCCGCGCTCGCGAAGACGGCGGAAACCGCGCGCGCCGCCCCCGGCGTGTCCGGCGTACGCATCGTGGACGAGGAGGCCACGTCGCGGCTGCTGGAGCCCTGGCTCGGCTCCAACGTCGATCTTGCGGCGCTGCCCGTGCCGCGGCTGGTGATCGTCACCATCGACCGGCGCAACCCGCCCGATTTTTCCGCAATGCGCGCGAGCTTGGCCGCGGATGGCTTCAACGCCGCGCTTGACGACCACCGCACCTGGGTGGACCGGCTGGTGGCGATGGCGTCCACGACCGTGGCGATTGGGCTCGCCGTGCTGGTGCTGATGCTCGGGGCCACCGTGCTTTGCGTGGTGTTCGCCACGCGCGGCGCGATGGCCGGCAGCGGCCAGATCATCGAGGTCCTCCACTTCGTGGGCGCGGAGGCGCGGTTCATCGCGGCCGAGTTCCGCCGCCATTTCCTCCTGATCGGCCTGAAGGGCGCGGCCGGCGGCGGCGCGGTCGCGGCCGCCTGCTTCCTCGCTTTCAGCTTCTGGGCCGCCAACAACCTCGCCACGCCCGAAGCGGACCAGGCCGCGGCGCTGTTCGGGCGCTTCGCGATCGGGCCGACGGGCTATGCCGGCGTGGCGGCGGTGGTGGTGCTGGTGGCGGCGCTGGCCGCGCTGACGTCCCATCTTACGGTGGTCGCATTCCTGAGCGAGATTGACGTGCGCCAGACGGATCAATCATAGCGGAGCGAGAACCGGGCGAAGCATGTCGGCGGCGGAAGGGGACAGCGAAGGGATGTGGGCGGCGCAAACCGCGACGCGAGAGCGCGGCCCGCGCAAGCGGCACGGCGCGATAGCCTTTCTGCGCCTCACGGCCTTCCTCCTGATCGGCGGCGCTACGCTGCTCGGCGGCGGCTTTGCGGCCTTCTCCACCCATGTCAGCCACCTCCTCACGCCGAGCGATCCGAAGCCCGCCGACGCGATCATCGTGCTCACCGGCGGCCAGGCGCGCATCGATGCGGCGCTCGCCCTGCTCAAGAGCGGGAAGGGCGAACGGCTGCTGATTTCCGGCGTGCATCCCAGCACCGGCCGCGCTGCCCTGCGCGCGGCGACGGGCGGGGACGCGGCGCTTTTCTCCTGCTGCGTGGACATCGACTACGACGCGCTGGACACGGTGGGCAATGCCGAGCAAAGCGCCAAATGGGTGGAAAGCCACGCCTACCGCAGCGTGATCCTGGTCACCAACAACTACCACATGCCGCGCAGCCTTCTGGAGATGGACAGGCTGCTGGGAACCCAGGCCGACGTCACGCCCTATCCCGTCGTCAATGCGCCGCTCGATCTCGGACGCTGGATGGTGCGCCCCGAAGCCCTGCGCGTGCTTTCCACCGAATACGCGAAATATCTGGCGTCGCTCGCCCGCGGCATCCTGCCGGAAGGCCTGCGCCCCGGTCACATGGCGCTGACCGCGGAAGCGGCTGCGCATCAGGAGCCGGCGATCGAGCGCTGAGGCTTTCCTTCCGCGCGGCGCCGTGCGACGAGCGGGGACCTCCCTCGCGCCACCAGCCGTCCATGCTTGTTCTTCGATCCGTTCTCTTCAACACGTTGTTTTATCTGAGTCTGATCGTCCAGATGGTCGTCGGGATGCCGGTCTATTTCCCCATTCCGCGCAGGACGGCATGGTATCTCCCGAAGTTCTGGGCGCGCTCCAGCCTGTGGCTGCTCGACAAGGTTGCCGGGACGAAGAGCGTGATCGAGGGCCGCGAGAACCTGCCGGCGGGCTCCTTCATCCTGGCGCCGAAGCACCAGTCTTTCTGGGACGTGATCGCCTTTTTGCCGGAAGTGCGCGACCCCGTCTTCATCCTGAAGCGCGAACTGACCTGGATACCGTTCTTCGGCTGGTACATCCTGAAGATGCGGATGATCCCGGTGGACCGCGCCAGGAAGGGGCGCTCGCTGCGCGCCGTGGCGATCCGGGCGCGCGAGGAGATGCGCCACGACCGGCAGCTCGCCATCTACCCCGAAGGCACGCGGCGTTCCCCCGGCGACGAGCCGCTCTACAAGTGGGGCATCGCCGAGCTCTACGACCAGCTTCAGCTGCCCGTGGTGCCGGTGGCGCATGCCGCCGGGCTGTTCTGGCCCAGGCGGAAATTCCTGCGTTTCCCCGGCACGATCCGCGCGCGATTCCTTCCCCCTATCCCGGCTGGCCTGCCGAAGCAGGAATTCATGGATCGGCTGATCCGTGAAACGGAAGCGGCCTGCGACAAGGCCCTGATCGAGGCGGCAAGCGCGCCGAACCCGCCGCCGCTTCCCGCCACGGCCGTGAAGCGGCTAGGCGAGCTGGGCGTTGCCGTCTGAAAATATCGGGCGCACCCGTTCCGCGACGTCCTCCAGCCAGGGATCGCGGATGCGCAATGCCCGCAGGTGCTCCACCGTGTTCACGACGTATTCGGTGTTGATCCCGGAAATGCCTGAGGCGCCCGAAACGATCGCGGCCGCTTCGGCCGCATCGAGCTTCCCCGCATATTGCGGATGCGCCCGGTCCACGGCGAAGACGGTGGCGCGCACGGCATCGCCGCTTGCCAGCAGGACGGGAAGGGTACGTTCGAGATAAACGCGCGTGACAAGTTCACGGGCGCGCAAATAGTCCAGCGCCTCCGCTCGCGCCTCGCTGGGTACGCGGAACGCCATGCCGACGCAGGAGCCGCCGCGGTCCAGGCCGAGCACGAGGCCCGGCCGCTCCGGCGTTCCCCGGTGCACGAAGGAGCGCACGCAGAGCGCGCGGTGGTAGCCGCGCAAACGCGCGCGGATTGCTTCCGCGTGGGCGAAGCCCGGCCGCCACATCAGCGAGCCGTAGCCGAAAACCCAAAAATCGCCCATATCGCCGAGCCGTATCCCGCCTAGCGGCCGCAACAGCCGCGCAATCAAGGAGAAAGCATGACGCTTGAATCACGCGAAAGCGTCACGCCGGCGCGCAAGCCGCGCTACCGCCGGCGCATCGTCTGGCTCGGCATCCTCATCCTGCTCCTCCTCGTCGCCTATGCCGCAGGATGGTTCTGGGCGGCGGGCCGGCTGGAAGCGGAGGCCAACAAGGCGATCGCCGGCATCGACCGCGACCCCGTGCGGGCCGAATGCGCCAACCTGCACGCCGCCGGCTTCCCCTTCCGCATCGGCCTGTTCTGCGACCGTGTTTCCTTCCGCGACGAGCGCGGGGGTTCGGGCATCGAGGCGGGCGCCTTCCGCTCCGCCGCGCAGGTCTATGATCCGTTCCTGGTGGTGGGCGAACTGGACGGGCCGGCCAAGGTGCAGGCGCCCGACCTTCCGCCGCTGGACGTGACCTGGGACATCGTCAAGGCCAGCGTGCGCATCGACCGGCCGCTGCCCGACCGTATCTCCACCGAAGCGCGCAAGCTCCGCGTGTCCGGGCCGGACGGCGTGCTGGTGACGGCCGACGATCTGCAAAGCCATTTGCGGCCGAACGGGGCGGACCTCGACTATGCCGCGAGCATGCAGGGGCTGGCGCTGGCGCCCGCGCTCGTGAAAGGCCGCACGGTGCCGCCGCTTGCCGGCTCCCTCGACGTGACGCTCAAGGATGGCGTGGCCTGGCTGATCGGGCAGAACAAAAGCCTTCGCGGCCGCTCCGGCACGCTGCGCAACGGGCAGCTGATCTTCAGCCCGAACGCATCGCTGGCGCTTTCCGGCCCCTTCTCGGTGGACGAGGAAGGCCGGCTCAATGCCGACCTGAAGCTCGGCCTGACCGGCGCGCCGGAAGTGGGCGAGGCCTTGGCGCAGATTCTTCCCGAACAGGGCGGCATCATCCGCACCGCGTTCTCGAACCTTGCGGTTCTCGGTTCCGGCTCCGCGCTGCCCCTGACGATCCGCGACGGCAGGATCGGCATCGCCTTCATCAAGCTGGGCAAGGTGCCGCCGCTGCCGTGACGCTGCTTACTCGGCCGGCAGCTTTTCCGGGTGCGCAACGACCTGCCGGCCGAAGTCCGGCACGTCCACTTCCTGGCCGGCCTCGATGATGGAGCGGCGCACGGCGCGGGTTCGGGTGAACAGGTCGAACAGTTTCTGGCCGTCGCCCCAGCGGATGGCACGCTGGAGAAAGGCGAGGTCCTCGGAGAAGCGCGCCAGCATCTCCAGGATCGCCTCCTTGTTGTAAAGGCAGACGTCGCGCCACATCGTCGGGTCGGAGGCGGCAAGGCGCGTGAAATCGCGAAAGCCCGATGCCGAGTATTTGATGACCTCGGATTTCGTCACCGTTTCCAGGTCGTCCGCCGTGCCGACGATGTTGTAGGCGATGATGTGCGGCAGGTGCGAAACGATCGCCAGCACCTTGTCGTGGTGTTCTGCGTCCATCACGTCGATGTTGGCGCCGCAGCGCCGCCAGAAGGTCTTCAGCTTTTCGAACGCGGCTTCGTCCGTGTTCGGGAGCGGCGTGAAGATGCACCAGCGGTTCTCGAAGAGTTCGGCGAAGCCCGCACCCGGCCCGGAATTCTCCGTGCCGGCGATCGGGTGGCCGGGGATGAAGTGCACATGCGCCGGCATGTGCGGCGCCATCTGCGCGATCACGGATGTTTTGGTCGAGCCGACATCCGTGACGATGGCGCCAGGCTTCAGAGCGGGCGCGATCGCCTGCGCCACCGCCCCGGAAGCGCCCACAGGCACCGAGACGATGACGAGATCGGCGTCGCGCACGGCCTCTGCGGCGTCCGCGAAGTATTCGTCGCCAAGACCCAGCGCGATGGCGCGTTCCAGCGTCTCGGTCGATCGCGTGGAGACAACGATCTGTTCCGCAAGATTCTCCCGCCGGATGACGCGCGCCAGCGAGGAACCGATCAGGCCGATGCCGATCAGCGCGATCGTTGAAAAGAGCGGGTTCTCGTCCGGCATGGTCAGGCCCGAAGAAAATCTTCGAGCGCGGCGATCACGCCGCGGTTGGCCTCCTCCGAGCCGACCGTCAGGCGCAGCGCGTTGGGGAACCCATAGGCCTTCACCGCGCGCAGGATGAAGCCGCGCGCCGCGAGGAAGTCATCTGCCTCCTGAGCCCCGTGTTGCCTGTCATCGGGGAAGTGGATCAGCAGGAAATTGCCGACGCTCGGCGTCACCTTCAGGCCGAGCTGCTCCAGTTCCGCCGCCAGCCACGGCAGCCACTGCTCGTTGTGGGCGACGGATGCCTGCACATGGGCGTGGTCGCGCACCGCCGCGGCGCCCGCCTCGATGGCGATCGCATTGACGTTGAAGGGGCCGCGCACGCGGTTCACCGCGTCGATCACGCTCGAAGGCCCGTAGAGCCAGCCGATGCGCAGGCCCGCCAGGCCGTGGATCTTGGAGAAGGTGCGCGTCATCACGACGTTGCGGCTGCCAGACACAAGCTCGACGCCGGCCTCGTAGTCGTTCTTCCGCACATATTCGGCATAGGCCGCGTCGAGCACCAGCAGCACAGTATCGGGCAAGCCGGCATGCAGCCGCCGCACTTCGTCATAGGGCAGGTAGGTGCCGGTCGGGTTGTTGGGGTTGGCGAGGAAGACGATCTTCGTCCGCTCCGTCACGGCGGCAAGGATCGCGTCCACGTCCGCCCGCGCGTCCTTTTCCGAAACCACCACCGGAGTGCCGCCCGCGGCCTTGATCTGGATCTTATAGACGAGGAAGCCGTGCTCGGTGAAAATCCCCTCGTCGCCGGGCGAAAGGTAGCATTGCGCCAGCAGCCCCAAAAGCTCGTCGGAGCCGTTGGAGCAAAGGATGTTGGCGGGGTTCAGCCCGTACACGGAGGCGATGGCTTCGCGCAGCTTGGTGGCGGAGCCGTCGGGGTAGAGTTCCAGATTCGCCGCCGCTTGCGCGACTGCCTCCAATGCGGCGGGCGAGGGGCCGAGCGGCGTCTCGTTGGAGGAGAGCTTATAGACCTTGCCCGCGCCCGCATCGCCGTGCCGGCCGGGTACGTAGGCCGCTATGTCGAGCACGCCCGGGCGGGGCTGAGGTGTTTTTGTATTCTTTGGCATAGAAGGCTCTGGTGAGCGGCAAAAGAGTCTGGCGCGCCTTACAGGCCGGCATGCGCAAAGTCGAGGCCGGCTCAGGCTCGATGCCGGCCGTCTTGCCTTCTCGTGAACTGGGAATCCGCTGATGCAAGTCGCACGTTTTCGTGCCTTCACAATTGTGCGTAGCACGTTTTCGTGCAACATCGGACCGACAACAGAGCACAATGATGAAGCGCGAAGCGCTGATCAGGGAACTCCGCAAGGATGCGAGGAAGGCAGGCGGCGAACTGATTGTGGACCTAGCTCGCGGCAAGGGCGGTCATTACGTCCTGCGCTTCGACAGCAAGTTCTCGGTGATCCAGTCCGGGGAGATCACACCGAAGATGGAACAGACAATCCGAAGACAATTGGGGCTTTAGAGATGGGGACGATACCCCTGGGGCCGGCTGGTCGGCTCTTTTGGCTGCCCGCTTCGTTGCCGATGCTTGGCCATGCTGCCGGCATCGGCTGCGCTCGGCGCCTCGCGGGTCAGCCAAAATCCCTCGACCATCCT
>CAXTCF010000129.1:0-10944 GCA_964242945.1 uncultured Rhizobiaceae bacterium
GATCAGGTTCATCGCTCCCTTGATGATGCCGTTGGTGACCAAAAAGTCCTCCTCGGAGGACGCGATGATGTCGACGATCGCGTTGCCGATGCACAGCACGTCGTATTGGCTCGTCATGGGCGGGCGCTTTCCAGGGGAGTTACGGAACCGAGAGGCTGCGGCCCTCTGGCACAGGAGCGCCGGGAAATCCAGGCTCCGCCCGCATGCGGCTTTCCCGCCACGGCGAAGCCGATTGCACAAACCTGCGGCGCGGCTAGAGTCGCATTCGCACCAGCGCCGCCACGAAAGCCTTTGGATGTATCTCGATTTCGCCCTTGCCGTCCTTCACCATCTCCTTGTGTTCGCGCTGTTCGGCACCTTCATCGCGGAGATGGTCAGCGTGCGTTCCGGCCTTTCCGGCGCCGGGCTTGGGCGGCTGGCGCGGATCGATGCGCTCTATGGCGGGCTCTCCCTTGCGGTAATCGCCGTCGGCGTGCTGCGCGTGATCTTCGGCCTGAAGGGTTGGGAATACTACGCCGCCAACCATTCCTTCTGGGGCAAGATGGGGAGCTTCCTGCTCGTCGGCCTGCTTTCGATCCCACCCTCGATCCGCATCGCCCGGTGGAAGAAGGCGCAAGGCGCCGATGCTTCGTTTGTCGTGCCCGACGCCGAGGTAAAGCGCCTGCGCCGCTTCCTCCACGCCGAAGCTTTTTTCTTCATCCCGATCCTGGTTTTTGCTGCTGCGATGGCGCGGGGCATCGGCTGAACTCTTTTGGTACCGGCCGGCCAGCGTCTGCCGGAACGCCCAGCGGCCCGGCCCGTGCGCTGCGGCGAAGAGCAGCCCGGCCATGAACGTGAAGTGGTCTATGAAGAAGCCGAACTCGGCCTGATTGCCCTCCCAGTGCGATGGTCCGTGGAAGGCAAAGGCCAGAAAGATCACGTAGGCGGCAGCCAGGAGCGACGTTTCGGCAAAGAACGCGCCCGTCAGAAAGCCCAGCACCAGCAGAACCTCGAAGGTTGCGGCGAGCCAGGCGAGAATCAGCGGGATGGGAAAACCGGCTGCGGCGATAAAGGAAGCCGTTTCGCTCATGCCGGCGAACTTGAAGCCGGCCGCCATGAGGAACACGGCGGCGAAGATCAGGCGCCCGATCAGAACGGCGAGCGTCCGCCACGAATCCATCGGCATGGGGAGAGTTCCGGAAAAAGGAAATCGCCGGCAGGATGCCTGCTTTTCCCTGCGCGAGGCTGGACCCCGAAGGCATCAGGCGATCGGCACCAGCGGGACCGGGATCGCGTTCGTCTTCACCTCTGCCTTGCAGAGGTCGGCGATGATGCAGCGCTCGCATTCCGGGCGGCGCGCCTTGCAGACATAGCGGCCATGCAGGATCAGCCAGTGGTGGGCGCCGCCCATGTATTCTTCGGGAATCACGGCGACCAAGCCGCGCTCCACCTCTTCCGGCGTCTTGCCCGGCGCCAGATGCAGGCGGTTCCCCAGGCGGAAGATATGCGTGTCCACGCCCATGGTCGGCAGATTGAAGGCGTTGTTCATCACCACATTGGCCGTCTTGCGCCCGACGCCGGGCAGGCTCATCAGTTCCTCGCGCGTTTGCGGGACTGCCGAGCCGAAGTCGCGGATCAGCGCATGGGCGAGCGCCAGCACGTTCTTCGCCTTGGCGCGCCACAAACCGATGGTGCGGACATAGGCGCCGATTTCTTCTTCGGTAAGATCAGCCATCTTTTCCGGCGTGTCGGCCACCGCGAACAAGGGGGGCGTGGCAAGGTTCACGCTGGCATCCGTCGCCTGGGCGGACAGCACCACCGCGACCAGCAGCGTAAAGGGGTTGATGAAGTCGAGGTCGCTCTTGGGATCGGGGCGCTGCACCCGGAAGCGGCGGAACATCTCTTCCACCTCTTCCAGGGAATAGGCGCAGCGCGGCGCCCACACCGGCCGCTGCGGGCGGGGGCGCGGCTTCGCTTGTGCGCCGTTGCGCCGACTTGCAGGCGCCTCTTCTCCGGTCGCGGTTTTTTGCTTGGGCTTATCCATGCCCGTCCTATACTGGTGCCGTCATGGCCGAAGCCGATCCGCCATATGCCGCCGACGCGCCGTTCTTCAAGGCGCTGCTGACACCCCACCGCTCGCTGGGGCGCACCGGCTTTTTCGCGCTGATGGGCGCGCTCCTCTTCGGCTGGGGCGTGACAGCTCTATTCTTCCTGGCCCAAGGGGCTTGGCCCGTGGCAGGCTTCTTCGGCCTGGATATCGTGGCCGTCTATCTCGCCTTCCGCCTGAACTACCGCGCCGGCCGCGCGCGGGAAGAAGTATCGGTGTCGCGCACCAGCCTCGAAATCCGCAAGGTGGCGCCTTCGGGCAAAAGCGTGTTCCACCGGATGAACCCGTTCTGGACGAAATTCCGCGTGCGCCGCCACGCCGAAATCGGCATCACCGGCATGGCGGTGGAGGCGAAAGGGACGAGCGTTTCGATCGGAGCATTTCTCAACCCGGATGACCGCGAGAGCTTTGCGAAGGCGTTTTCGCAGGCGCTGGCGACCGCGCGGGCGGGTTGATCGCTATTCGGTAAAGTCTTCTCGGCCGCAATCGCGGCCGGCATAGAACACGTGAACGATATAAACGGCCGTTCCCGCCACCTCATGACTGACGACCGCCCGCTTGCCAAAGACAAGCGTGCGAACGCCTGGCGCCAAATCATCTCGCGGTCGATCTCGACGGGGAAAGTCGCTCAGACTCAGGCAAAGATCTCTGACACCCCCGACGAATCGGCTTGCCACGCGCTCGCCGGCCGAGGACGCGATCATCTGATAGAGGCTGTCGAGATCGTCTTCGGCTTCTTCATCGAAGAAGACCTCAAACTTCATCCGGCATCTTGCCCCAGAGTTCGAAATGGCGCTGACGCAGCCTCTCAAGAACCTCGTTGGCGGGACGCGCCTTGCTGCGGTCTCGGCCGGTATTTTTCAGACGCTCCCGCGTCGTTTGTTCGAAGTCTGCCTGCTCGCGGTCGAGCGCGTGCAAGCCCGCGCGCAGCACCGCGCTGGGCGGTTCATAGCCGCCTGTCTCCAGATGGCGCTCCAGCAGGGCCTGATCCTCTTCCAGTTCCACGGTGATCGGCTGGTTCTGCGGCATGACTGCGTCTCCGGTTTGGGTGGATTTCTCACGGCGGCGATTTCCTGTCGAGCAAGGCGGGCGTGGCAGGAATCGGGTGGCGGACTGCCGAGGCAGGAGCGATATTCCGGTTCAAGCAGGAAGAGGAGCTTCAAGTCATGAACGCCCATGCCGTATTGCAGAAGGACATCACGCCGCTTGAGAGCGCCCCGGAAGCGGAAGACTACGAGACCGTGCGCCGCGTAATCGAGAAGATCTCGCTCGACTACCGCGACCAGCCTTCGTTGGAAGACTTGGCGCAGGACGTCGGCGAAACGCCGACCTCGCTGCAAAAGCTGTTCTCCCGCTGGGCCGGACTTTCACCGAAGGGGTTCCTCCAGGCGGTGACGCTGAACCATGCCAAGCGTCTGCTCGGAGATGGAATGCCGCTGCTCGACACGGCCTACGAGGTCGGCATGTCGGGGCCGGGGCGGCTGCACGACCTGTTCGTCACGCACGAGGCGATGGCGCCCGGCGAGTGGAAGGCGCGCGGCGCGGGCCTCACGATCTCCTACGGCTGGCACATCTCGCCCTTCGGCCGGGCGCTGGTGATGGCCAGCGCGCGCGGGCTTGCCGGCCTCGCCTTCGCGGAACCTGGGCACGAGCGCGAAGCCTTCGACGATATGGCCCGGCGCTGGCCCAACGCGCGGTTCACCGAAGAGTTGGCCGCCACCGCGCCCTTTGCCGCGCGCATCTTCGACCCGGAGAAGTGGCGGGCGGAGGAGCCGCTGCGTGTCGTGCTGATCGGCACGGACTTTCAGGTGCGCGTCTGGGAGGCGCTGCTGAAAATCCCGATGGGCCGCGCCGAGTCCTATGGCGCGATCGCGAAACAGATCGGCGCGCCGGCCGCTTCGCGCGCCGTGGGCGCAGCCGTCGGGGCGAACCCCGTGTCCTTCGTGGTGCCCTGCCACCGGGCCATGGGCGCTTCCGGCGCGCTCACCGGCTATCACTGGGGCCTGACGCGCAAGCGCGCCATGCTCGGCTGGGAAGCAGGGCAACTGGCCGGCGGTTGACTTGTCCTCGGCTTGATCGGGCACTGTCCTGCTCCCGTGAGGATCATCGCCCGCAGCACCCTTGCCGCATATTGGGAGAAGCATCCTGCCGCTAAGCCCGCGTTGGAACATTGGATTCGCGTGGTTCGGGAAGCTGACTGGCAATCTGCTCAAGATGCGGCTTCGATGTTCGCGAAATGCAGGGTGCTGAACGGTGAAGGTATCCGCTTCGAAATCGCGGGCGGCAATCATCGTTCAATCGTGGCCTTCGACTTCGCCCGGCAGATTGCTTTCGTGAAGTTCGTCGGAACGCATGCAGAACATGACCGGATCGACGCTTCAACGGTCTCGCAGTTCTGAGAGGCAGGTATGGACATCAGCCCCATCGTTACCGACGAGGACCATCAGGCCGCTCTGCTTGAAATCGAGCGGCTCTGGGGAGCCGATCCCCAAACGCCGGAAGGACGGAAGCTGGACGTCCTGACGACCCTAGTGGATGCCTATGAAAACCGGCGCTTTCCCGTTCCTGCCGGCAACCCCATTGAGACTCTGAAGCTTCACATGGAGATGACGGGACGCACGCAGCAGGATTTGTCCGGCTTGCTGGGCTCGACCTCTCTCACTGCCGAACTGCTCGCCCGGCGCCGCGCGCTGACAATAGAAATAGCGTACAAGCTGCACCGCGAATGGGGCCTGCCGGCGGCGACCCTGATCGAGCCCTACGAACTCGCCTCCTGACCTTTCCTAAAGCCGGCCGATCCGCTCCACCAGCAGCGCGAAGAAACCGTCGGCGTCGATGTCGCGCATGACGGTCGCGTTCTTCGGCCGCTTGGTCACGCCCCACCAGTCCACCACCGTCATGCCCATCGTCAGTTCGGACGCTGTTTCGATCTCCACGTTGCAGGCGCGCCCGGAGAAAAGTTCGGGCTTGAGCAGGTAGGCGATCACCGTCGGGTCGTGCAGCGGCCCGCCGTCGCTGCCGTACTTCTCCACGTCGAAGCGCTCGAAGAAGTCGAGCAGGGCCACGCAGGCATCGCCCACCTTCGTGCCCATCGCCGCGAACTTCGCCACGCGCGCCCGCGTGGTCAGCGCCTTGTGCGTGACGTCAAGCGGCATCATCACCAGGGGCACGCGGGAGCGGAACACGACGTCGGCCGCGTGCGGATCGACGTAGATGTTGAACTCGGCTGCCGGCGTGATGTTGCCGCCTTCGAAGAAGCCGCCGCCCATCAGCACGATCTCGCGGATCTTGGGCGCGATCTCCGGGGCGCGGATCAGGGCGAGCGCGATGTTGGTCAATGGCCCCAGCGGGCAGAGCGTCACCGCACCGGGCTCTTCTTCCCGCAGCGCCCGCACCAGGAAATCGACGGCGTGCTCCTCCTGCAAAGGCATCGTCGGCTCCGGCAGGTCCGGTCCGTCGAGGCCGGTGCGGCCGTGCACGTGCTCCGCCGTCACCAGCAGGCGAACCAGCGGGCGGATCGCGCCGCAGAACACCTTGGTTTCCGGCTTGCCCGCCAGTTCGCAGATTTTTCGCGCGTTCACTTGAGTGAGCGCAAGCGGCACGTTGCCCGCCACGGCGGTGATGCCGAGGACATCCAGCTCGCCGGGACTGGCAAGCGCCAGCAGAATGGCCAAGGCGTCGTCCTGGCCGGGGTCCGTGTCGATGATGATTTTTCGCGTCGTCATGCCGGCCTCTTAAGCCGTTCAGGCTGGACGCGCCATCGGTCCACAGGCTTGCAGGGGAGGAGGCCAGGAACCATATTGGGGCAAGCCGTGGACGCCTTCATGGGTCCGTCGGTTTCCCAGTCGCTCTGTTTGAGGACGGAACCTGTTTATGAGTCGCATGACGCCTTTTTCGAGCCCGCTTCTGCTCGGCTTCGACACGATGGAAAAGACGCTGGAGCGTCTGGCCAAGAACGGTGAATCCTACCCGCCCTACAACATAGAGCGCCTGCGTGAGCCGGAAGGCCACGCCACCCGCCTGCGCATCACGCTCGCCGTGGCGGGCTTCGCCGAAGCAGACCTTGATGTCACGACGGAGGAAAACCAGCTCGTGGTGCGCGGCCGCCAGGCCGAGGAGCAGGGCGAGCGCGAGTTCCTTCACCGCGGCATCGCCGCCCGCCAGTTCCAGCGCTCCTTCGTGCTTGCCGACGGCATGCGCGTGGTTGGCGCCGAATTGAAGAACGGCCTGCTCGCCATCGACCTCGACCGGCCGGAGCCGGAGCGGCTGGTACGCAAAATAAATATATCGGTGAAAGACTGAAGCCGGCGTTCGTCTCACCGGAACCATCGCTCCGGCGGCGAATTGCCGTTTTCGCGGAGCGTTCCTCGAAAGGAGGCACACCATGAATGATACCCAGGATACAGTGCTGACCCCGGCCGAACTCGCTCACTTGGGCGAAGGCGTGGTTGCCTACCTGCGCGAGATGCAGAGCGACGACCTCAAGCAAAAATTCCCAGGCCTGCCGGAACTCGCTTCGGGCACGCGCCTTTGGGCGCTGTTTGCCGCCAACGGCCAGCCGATCCTCCTGTCCGATGAGCGTGACCGCGCCATTGCCGGCGCTTTCGAAAACGATTTGACGCCTGTTTCCATCAACTGACGGAAACCGATTGCCTCCGGCGGCGCGGCAGTTCTCCTGCCGCGCATTTGCTTATTGGAACCCTTCCCACCTCCAACCCTCAAGACCGCCTTCCTCGATTTCCTCCATCTCTCTACCTTCCCGCAGCAAGTTTGCGCTATAGACGCCAGCCTTGAAGGCGAGGCGCGTCCATGAACTCGATCACCGTGAAGAGGGGAAACGCGGACTGGGGCGCCGAGCCGCAGCGGCCGCGTCTTGTTCTCGATGCGGCCTGCATCGGCGATCTCTCCAAACCGGAGTGCCAGGCGTCCCTCCAGGGCGTGCTCAAGGAGTTTCTCCAGGCGGGACGCGACCATGCGGAGCATCTGCTGCGCCGGGACGCGGGCGGCACGGCCTGCGCCCGGCGCCTGTCCTCGGTCATGGACGAGGTCATCGGCGCGCTCTTCAGCCTCGGCCTCAGGCGCAAGGACGGGTTGCCGGAGCCGTCCGCAATGGCGCTGGCGGCGGTCGGCGGTTATGGCCGCGGCACGCTGGCGCCCGGCTCCGACATCGACCTGCTGTTTGTCCTGCCGGCCGCGCAGACCGAGCGCGACACGCGCCTGATCGAACTGATCCTCTACACGCTGTGGGATCTCGGCCTGAAGGTCGGCCATGCCACGCGCACCTTGGACGAATGCATCGGGCTTTCGCTGGGTGACGTGACCATCCGCACGGCGATCCTGGAGGCCCGCTTTCTGGAAGGGGCAAAACCCCTCTTCGACCGGCTGATGACGCGCTTCGACAAGGAGGTCGTCGCAGGCACCGGCCTCGAATACGCCCAGGCCAAGCTGGCCGAGCGCACCGTCCGCCACGCCAAGGCAGGCGCCAGCCGGTACCTCGTGGAGCCCAACGTCAAGGACGGCAAGGGCGGCCTGCGCGACCTCCAGACGCTGTTCTGGATCGGCAAGTATTTCTACCGCGTGAAGACCGGCGCCGAGCTGGTCGGGGCCGGCGTGTTCCGTCCCGACGAGTATGCGCTGTTCGCCAAGGCGGAGGACTTCCTCTGGGCCGTGCGCTGCCACATGCATTTTCTGGCAGGGCGGCCGGAGGAGCGCCTGCACTTCGACATCCAGCGCGACGTTGCCGCCCGCATGGGCTTCGGCGGCGAAGAACCGAACGAGCTGCTCGGCGACGGGCTTTCGGCCGTCGAGCGCTTCATGAAGCACTACTTTCTGGTGGCCAAGGATGTGGGGGACCTCACCCGCATCTTCTGCGCCGCGCTGGAGGCCGAGCAGACCAGCCAGCCCTCCGGCTTCACGGTGCCGGGCTTCAGCCGCTTCTTCGCCGGCTTTTCGCGGCGGCGGCGCAAGCTTGCCGGCACAAGCGACTTCGTGATCGACAACGACCGCCTCAACGTTGCCGACGACGGCGTCTTCCGGCGCGACCCCGTCAACCTGCTGCGCCTGTTCTGGTTCGCCGACAAGCACAACCTGGAATACCACCCCGACGCCCTGAAGCTGCTCACGCGCTCGCTCGGCCTCGTGGACCGGGAAATGCGTGGGAACGCGGAGGCCAACCGGCTCTTCCTCGACTTGTTGACCTCCGACCGCGACCCGGAAGCCAATCTCCGCCACATGAACGAGGCAGGCCTGCTCGGACGGCTGATGCCGGATTTCGGCAAGATCGTCGCGCTGATGCAGTTCTCGATGTACCACCACTACACCGTGGACGAGCATCTGATCCGCTGCGTCGGCGTGCTGTCCGAACTGGAGAAGGGCGGCGGCGAGAAGGTCCACCCGCTGGCGCATGCGCTGATGCCGACATTGAAGGGCAGCCGCGAGGCGCTCTATGTGGCGACGCTGCTGCACGACATCGCCAAGGGCCGGGGTGACGACCATTCGGCAGCCGGCGCCAGGATCGTGCGCCGCATCTGTCCCGCGATGGGCCTCTCAGTGGACCAGACCGAAACGGTGGCTTGGCTGGTGGAGCATCATCTCGTCATGTCGATGACCGCGCAGACGCGCGACTTGAACGACCGCAAGACGATCGACGACTTCGCCGACGCGGTGCAGTCGGTGGAGCGCCTGAAGCTGCTGCTGATTCTGACTGTGTGCGACATCCGCTCCGTCGGCCCCGGCGTGTGGAATGGCTGGAAAGGCCAGCTGCTGCGCACGCTCTACTTCGAGACCGAACTGCTGCTGACCGGCGGCTTTTCCGAAGTGCCGCGCGCCGAGCGCGCAATCGCAGCGCGGGGCGGCCTTGCCCACCCGCGGCGCGATTGGGATGCGGCGGGGCGCGACCGCAAGGTTGCCCGCCACTACGAGAACTACCTGCTTTCGGTGGAACTGGCGGAGCAGGTCCGGCATGCCGAGTTCATCCGGGGAGCGGACGCCACGGGCAAGAAGCTGGCTACCGCCGTCAAGACGAACAGGTTCCAGGGCGTGACCGAGATCACGGTCCTGGCGCAGGATCACCCCCGCCTGCTGTCGGTGATCGCCGGCGCCTGTGCCGCGGCCGGCGGCAACATCGTGGACGCCCACATCTTCACCACCGCCGACGGCCGCGCGCTGGACACGATCCTGATCACCCGCGAGTTCGACGAGGATGCGGACGAAAGCCGCCGGGGGATGCGCGTCGGCCGCCTGATTGAGGATGTGCTGGCCGGCACGACGCGCCTGCCCGACATGATCGCGAAGCGCACCAAGCCGAAGCGCGGCACAAGAGTGTTCCGCATCCCGCCGCGCGTGGAGGTCCGCAACACGCTGTCCAACCGCTTCTCGGTGATCGAGGTGACGGGTCTCGACCGTCCCGGCCTGCTGTCGGAAATCACCGCCGGCTTATCCGACCTGTCGCTCGACATCGCCTCGGCACACATCACGACCTTCGGCGAGAAGGTGGTGGACACGTTCTATGTAACCGACCTGCTCGGCGGAAAGATCGACAACCCGACGCGCGCCGACGCAATCCGCACCCGCCTGCTCGACGTGCTGGAGAAGGGATCTGCAAGGCAGGCGCCAGACCGCGGTGCCATGCAGACGGCGGCCGAGTAAAACTCGGCCTATCTGCTCCAATGCCGGACGAAGCGTTGCCATCTGCCGCGTCTACCCTCCTCTGCCCTGCCGGGCATCTCCCCCACGAGGGAGATCGGCTGTGGCAGCATTCTCGCCCGACCTGCATGGCCACGGGAGGGAACGGAGCGTTCAAGCTTCCGATCTCCCGCCTTGAGGGGGAGATGCCCGGCAGGGCAGAGGGGGGTAGTCCGAAGCTTGGGTACCCCGCATGAGCCTCGTCCGCAAATTCGCAACGGTCGCATCCGGCACGCTGATGTCGCGTCTGCTCGGCTTCACCCGCGAGATGCTGATGGCGGCGGCCGTCGGCACCGGGCCGGTGGCCGCCGCCTTCTATGCCGCCTTCCAGTTACCCAACACGTTCCGCCGCCTGTTAGCGGAAGGCGCCTTCAACGCGGCCTTCGTGCCGCTCTTCGCCA
The DNA here is from genome assembly GCA_964242945.1 of uncultured Rhizobiaceae bacterium. Taxonomy (GTDB): domain Bacteria; phylum Pseudomonadota; class Alphaproteobacteria; order Rhizobiales; family Rhizobiaceae; genus Mesorhizobium_B. Next base: position 10,171 of record CAXTCF010000129.1, read on the forward strand.
AGGAGATCGAGGCGAACGGCGTGGAAGGCGCCAAGCGCTTTTCCGAGGAAGTGTTCGGCGTGCTGTTCTCCGCCCTGCTCGCGCTCACCCTCGTCATGGAGTTTTCCATGCCGCTCCTGGTGCGCACGATCATCGCGCCGGGCTTTGCCGACTCGCCGGAAAAGCTGCACATCACGCAAACGCTTGCGGCGATCATGTTCCCCTACCTCATCTGCATGTCGCTCGCCGCGATGATGGCCGGCATGCTGAACTCGTTGCGCCGCTACTTCGCCGCCGCGGTCGCGCCCGTTTTTCTCAACGTGATCCTGATCGGCGTGCTGGCCTATGCCTGGTTCTACAAGCTCGACGGCCTTTCGGTCGGGCTTGGCCTCTCCTGGGGCGTGCTGGCGGCTGGCGTGGTGCAGCTGGCCATCGTCTGGGCGGCGGTGCGCCATGCCGGCGTTTCCATCCGCTTCCGCCGCCCCCGCATGACGCCGGCCGTGCGCCGCCTGCTGTGGCTGGCGCTCCCCGTTGTTATTTATTGGGGGATCACCGAGATCTACACGCTGGTCGGAACCGCGATCGCCTCGACGCAGGACCGCGCCGTCGCCTCGCTCAACCTCGCTGACCGGGTCTATCAGCTGCCGCTTGGCGTGGTCGGCGTGGCGGTCGCCATCGTGCTCCTGCCGGAACTCGCCCGCGCCCTCAAAGCAGGGGACGACCACGAGGCCACCAGCCTCCAGAACCGCTCGGTCGAGTTCACGCTGCTCCTGACGCTGCCGGCCTGCGCGGCGC
>CAXTCF010000130.1:0-10910 GCA_964242945.1 uncultured Rhizobiaceae bacterium
GGGTCTTTACGCCCGCGTACCGCGCGGAGTGTACTGACCAGGGGCGGGCCGGCAACGGGGGGGGCCCTTCCTTTTTGCGCGGATCCGTTTTGCCTGTCCTTTGCTCAAGCATCGTTCACAAAGCGGCGACGGTGCTTTCCCGCTCCGGCACTGTTCCGCAGGGAACGTTTTCCCCAGATTGGTGCCTTGACGCTGCAGCGGCGGAAGGAAGCCACCATGCTTACTCAGATCAAAGGACTGCACCACGTCACCGCGATGGCGAGCGACGCCCGCCGCACCGACGATTTCTACCGCCATGCGCTCGGTCTGCGGCGGGTCAAGCAGACCGTGAACTTCGATGCGCCGGACGTCTATCATCTCTACTATGGGGACACGGCGGGCACGCCCGGCTCGGTCATCACCTTCTTTCCCTTTCCCCATGCGGCGCGCGGCAGGCCGGGCGTGGGGGAAGCCGGCGCGACAGCCTATGCCGTGCCGCCGGGAACGCTGCCTTTCTGGGCGGAGCGGCTGTCGTCGCATGGCATTCGGGACCTCGTCCGGGCAGAGACGTTCGGCGAAGGACGCCTCATCTTTTCCGGACCGGACGGGGAGGGCATCGCCCTGGTGGAAACGGCGGGTGACGGCCGTGCGCCCTGGACGGGCGGCGGCGTGGGCGAGGGGCAAGCGATCCGCGGCTTCCATTCGGTTTCCCTCCGGCTGAAGAAGAGCGGCTCGACGGAAGAACTGCTCCGCTTCATGGGCTACGAGATGCAGGCGGCGAAAGGCAACGTTACCCGCTTCGCGCTGCCGGCGGGCAACGGCGCGAACATCGTGGATCTGGAGACCCGGCCCGACATGCCCTTCGCGCAACAAGGCGCCGGCTCGGCGCACCATGTCGCCTTCGCCGTGGAAAGCCGGGACAAGCAGCTGGAAGCGCACAAGGCCCTGACGGAAGCGGGTTTTCGCGTCACGCCGGTGATCGACCGCGACTATTTCTGGGCGATCTACTTCCGCACGCCGGGCGGCGTCCTGTTCGAGATCGCCACGAACGAGCCGGGCTTTGCCCGCGACGAGTCGCCGGACCACTTGGGCGAGGCCTTGCAGCTGCCGCAGCAGCACGCGCATCTGCGTGCCGAGCTTGAGCGCCACCTGCCGCCGCTGGAGGCCTGACCGCCATGCCGGCCGACGCCTATCGCCACATCCTTCAAGCGGGCCAACCGGGCGCGCCGCTGCTCGTCCTGCTGCATGGCACGGGAGGCCGCGCCGCCGACCTCATCCCGCTTGGCGCGGCCCTCCTGCCTGGGGCAACGCTGCTCGCGCCCGAAGGCGACGTCCTTGAGGACACAGCCGCGCGCTTCTTCCGCCGCACGGCCGAGGGCGTGTACGATATGGAGGATCTCGCGCGGGCAAGGCGGAAGATGGCCGGTTTCGCGCGGGCGCACGCCCAAGCGCTCCGGCCGTCGGCGGTTCTCGGCCTCGGCATCTCCAACGGCGCCAACATCCTGGCGGCCACGCTGTTCGACGAGCCCGCGCTGTTCGACGCTGCCGTGCTGATGCACCCGCTGATCCCCTTCGATCCTGAAATCCGCGGCAGCCTTGCGGACAAGCCGATCCTGGTCACCGCCGGCCGGCACGACCCGATCTGCCCGCCCGCGCTGACGAACCGGCTTGCCGCTTGGCTGGAAGACGCAGGCGCCGCGCTGACGCTGCTTTGGCACGAGGGCGGGCACGAAGTGCGAAACTCCGAACTTGCCGCATCGCAATCGTTTTTCGCGCGTTTCTCGGCAACAGCGCAGGAAGCAACGCCATGAGCAATGGACAGCAGGACGAGATCCGCCTGGAGGAAAGCGCCGGGCGCGGGCGCTATGCGTTCGATCTCGGCGGCTCAGAGGCCGAACTGACTTTCAGCCGCGACCGGGACGGGTCCATGATCGTGGACCACACCTTCGTGCCGCCGCGATTGCGCGGGCAGGGGATCGCCGCGAAGCTGGTGGCCCGCGCGGTGGCGGACGCGCGGGGATCGGGAGCGCGGATCGTGCCGCTCTGCCCCTATGTCGCGGCCGAGTTCCGCCGCCATCCCGAATGGGCCGACCTGCTCAAGCGCTGAGTTTTTCCCATGCTGCAAACCGATGCGGTGGTGATCGGCGCGGGCTTTGCGGGCTTAAGCGCCGCCTTGGCGCTGCGCGACGCCGGCTTGGAGGTGCTCGTCCTTGAGGCGAACAACCGCGTCGGCGGGCGCGTGGAAGCCCCGGCAGACGGCTTGGGCGAGCGGGCCGATACCGGCGGGCAGTTCTTCTGCGAGGACATGCCGGCGATAACGAAGCTTGCCCGCTCGCTCGGCAAGACTTTCGTCGAGCCTTACACGCAAGGGCGCACCGTCGCGCGGCCGCCCTTGCCGCAAGGCCGCAGCACCGAACACCTCTGGCGCAGCGTCGGCGCGCTGCGGGAGCGGATGAACGCGCTCGACCCCGCCGACCCGTCCTTGCGGGAAGTCACGGTCGCGAACTGGGTGCAGGACCAAGCGGAGGACGCCGACACCAAGGCTTCGTTTCTGTCGATGGTCAACGGCCTGTGGTGCGTCGATCCGCAGAAACTGCCGCTTCCCTTCCTGATCAGCAACGACCGGCGCGTGACCAACGAGGTAACGGAGTTGCAGTATTTCCTTCGGGAGACCATGGCGTCCGTGGCGGAGGATCTGGGCGAACGGCTTGGCACGGCGCTGCGCCTGGGCGAACCCGTCCTGGCCATCGAGCGCAACGGGACGGGTGTTTCCGTTCAAACGAAAAGCGAGGCTATACAGGCGCGAATGGCCGTCGTGGCCGTGCCGCCCGTGCGGACGCGCAACATCCGCTTCGCGCCCGAACTGCCTGCGCGCCTATCTGGTGCGTTGGCGGCTTGGGGGAGCGGCGCGGCAGCCAAGGTCGTCCTGCGCTATTCCCAGCCGTTCTGGCGCGGCAAGGGGTTGAGCGGCACCGTGACGTCACGCCAGCCGCCCGGCCTTTACGCCTGCGAGGCGAGCGTGGACGCGCAGCATCCTGCCATCATCCTGTTCGTTGCCGGCCCGACGCTGCTTCACTGGCGGACGGAAGGCGAGGAGGGCCTGCGCGCCCGCGCTGTAAGACACCTTTCCGACAGCCTGGGTGCGGAGGCGATGCAGCCGCTCGCCGTCGCAGTGCGCGACTGGACGGATGACCGATGGAGCGGCGGCGCCTATGGCGACGTGATCCTCGACCCCAACGCGCTTGATGCGGAAGATGTTTTGCGGGAAGGCTGGGGGCCGGTGCAGTTCGCCTCTTCCGAACTCGCCTCCTCCTTTCCCGCCTATGTCGAAGGCGCGGTCGTGGCAGGGCGGGAGGCGGCAGCGCGGGTGCTCGCCGCCTGCGATGGAAGTCAGTGATCTCTTCCGGCTGCCGAAACCGGCAGGGTCGCCAAGCTCATGTTTGGTTACCGGCAAGTAAACGGGCGGCGCAGCGCTGAAACATTCCGGCTTTATTGCTTCTCTCCAAGGAATTCGCGGCACGGGAGAGACGCATGTTCGGACTTGGAGGCGATGATATCCGCCCGGAACGGAAGCTGGAAGACTATCCGAGCTTCCAGCCGGTGCGCTCGCGCGGCCACCTGCGCGGCCCGGCCCTGCTGATCACCTGCGTCCTGCTGCTGGCTTCGGTTTGCACCGGCGCGAGCCTGGCGCTCGCTGGCGGCGCCGCTGCCGGCGGCCTGCGCTTCGGCGAGCAGCCGCGGCAGCCGGTCAAGCTGGAAACCGGCTGCGACGGCGCCTGGGGCAACGAACCGCTGGATTGCCTGTTGCAGACCGCCTGACGCCGCCGTCGCCGGAGGCCGAAACCACGAGCGTCAGACCGCCTTTGCCGCCAGAACCTGTTCGCCGATCGCCGCCAGCACGCCGCGCACGTCGAGGGTGGAGAACGGCTTCTCCAGGACCTGCGGGCGCAGGTGCGCCGGCAGGGCTTCCACCTCGGCGCGCGCGCCAAGCATGTCGCCCGTGACCAGCACGAAGCGGCGGGCGAAGTCCGGCCGCTTGTCGAGCAGCGCCCGGTAGATCGCTGCCCCATCGATGCCCGGCATGCGCAGGTCGCTGAACACGATATCCGTGTGGAAGCCGTCCAGCATCGCATCGGCCGAGGTCCAGGCGGAAACGATGCGCGACTTCAAGCCCATCAGCTCGAGGATGTCGGCGAGCGCGCCGGCCACATCCGGCTCGTCGTCGATGATCAGCGCGTGGCGCAGGCCCTGGCTCGCGGTCTGCCCTACTGTCTGAGCGGTTTCGGCACCTTGCATCGCCGGCAGTTCCACGACGAACCTTGCGCCGTTCGGCTCCACCGGCTCGAAGCGCAGCTTGCCCCTGTGGCGCTCGACGATGGAGCGCGAGATCGACAGGCCGATGCCGGTGCCCACGCCGACCGGCTTGGTGGTGAAGTAGGATTCGAAGATGCGCTCGCGGATCGGCTCCGGCACGCCGGGCCCGTTGTCTTCCACCGAGAAGCCGAACTCGCCGCCCTCCGTCCGAAAGGTGCGCACCGTGATGCGCCGGCTGCCAGGCGGACGGCCGGCCAGCGCGTGCTGGCTGTTGACGAGGAAGTTGGCCACGACCTGCGTCAGGTGGTCGGCATCGCCCAGAACGGGAAGCGGAGCGGGGGAGAGATCCGTGGTGATCGCAATGCCGGAGGAGCGCGCGCCATAGGCCGTCACCTCAAGGGCCGCGCGCACCACCGCGTTGAGGTCGGTCTCGACCTGCGCCGGCGGGTGGAGCCGCACCATGCCGAGGAAGCTTTTCACGATGCGCCCGCAGCGCTCTGCGGCGGCGCGCACCTTTTCGGCGCGCGCCTTGGTCGCCGCGTCGGGCGCGAACTCGTGCAGCAGCGTGGACTGCGCCACCACGACGGCCAGCGGGTTGTTCAGCTCGTGGCTGACGCCGGCCAAGAGCGAGCCCATCGCCGCCATCTTCTCGTTCTGGTGCAGCTTCTCGCGCTGGCTGTTGATCTCGTCCTCGGCCGCGCGGGCAGGCCGAAGATCGCGGATCGAACCGATATAGATGCGGCGGTCGGCCACCTGCACCTGGCTGCCCGTCAGCTCGATCGGAAAGATCTCGCCGCTCTTGTGAGTGGAGATCGTTTCCAGGCGCCGGCCGACCATCGGGGAGCCGCGCCCGTTTAGGTAGTCGCCGCCATTGGAGTAGTCGCCGCGGTAGAAGGGCGGGATCAGGGTGTGGAGCACGTCCTTGCCCAGCACCTCCTCCTTTTTCCAGCCATACATCTTCTCGGCCGCGGGGTTGAACTCGATGATGTTGCCGACCTCGTCCAGCACCACCACCGCGTCGAGCGAGCCCTGCACCATGGCGGCGCGGATCACCTCGCTGACATGCGCGTCCGACTCCGCGCGGTCGATGGCGTTGCCGATCGACATCACCAGGATTTCTGTCGCCGCGATCTCGTCCGGCGTCCACTCGCGCTCGCGCGCGCAATCATTGATCGCGAGCGAACCCCAGAGATGACCGTGAGCGAAAACGGGAAGCGAGATGAACGACTTGACGTTCTGGCGGGTCAATTCGGCATGAAGATGGCCGGGGATTTCGCGCGTGTTGCCGGTGAACACCGCAGCCTTGCGCCCATCGGTGGCAACTTGCCGCAGAAACGGGTCGTTCACCACCGTTTCCTGAAGCATCGGCTTCGGCAGGACGTCCGGGTCGCTGAAGCGGCCATCGATCCAGATCGTTTCGACGCGCTGCAAAAAGCCTTGATCCGGCGTTTCAAGCAGCCGGAACAGGATGGCGCGGTGGCAGTCGAGTTCCTCGGCTATCGCCCGCAGCACGTCCGGCATGTCCACGCGCCAGTCGGCGCTGCGCCGCAATCGCTTGAGCAGCGTGGCGAGCAGCGCAGTCAGGCCGCCCGGCGCACTTGCCGGCCCCTCGGCTGCGTCTGCAAACCCCTGTTGTGTCGCGCCTTGCGGCATCGAGCCTTCGTCGCCCCGGATCCATTTCCAGTTCATCGAACCGGAACCCACGCTACAGGCAAACAGAAAGCCGGCTTTTTTTGGGTTGCCCGCACTCGGCTCAGCCCGGCGAAAAGACGTAGCCTTCGCCGCGCAGCGTGCGCAGGAAGCGCGGCTCGGCCGGGTCCGCTTCGATCTTCTTGCGCAGCCGCATGATGCGGATGTCGAGCGCGCGCGAGGTCTCGTCCTCGCCTTCGAAGCCGATCGCCTGGGCGATCGCCGCGCGGCTGAGCACCCGGTTCGGCCGCTGGAGGAAAACCTCCAGGACGTCCCACTCGCTCTTGGCGAGCTCGATCGGGCCCTCGGGCCCGGCAAGCCGCCGCCCGTCGAGGTCGGCCTCGAAGGAACCGAAGGCAACGGTACGCCGCGCCTTGGCTGCGGTCTTCTCCTCGGGCGGGGCGGCACGCGCCGGCTCCGCGGGCAACCGCCGCAAAACGGAGCGCACGCGCGCCAGAAGCTCGCGCAGGTCGTAGGGTTTTACGAGGTAATCGTCGGCGCCGAGTTCCAGCCCGACGATGCGGTCGAGCGAGGTGCCTGCGGCCGTCGCATAGATGATGCCGAGCGGCATCTGCGAGCGCAGCCAGCGGCCGAGCGAAAGGCCGTCCTCGCCGGGCATGGCGATGTCGAGGATGGCGAGGTGGAAGCTTCCGGTCTTTGCCAGTTCGCGCATGGCGGCAGCGTTCTCCGCCGTCGCCACGTCGAAGCCGTTCGCTTCGAGATACTCCGCGACCGCTTCCCGCAGGTCCGGTTCGTCTTCGACGACGACGATGCGTCCGCGCGACATTGTTCCGGCTCCGAAACCATCGGAAAATAGATTGGGTACGAACATGGTGTCCAGCCTCGCTTCCGCTGTGACACGGTTTTGCATAGCTTTGTTTCGGGAAAGCGCCGCGGGATCGGAGAACGGCGCAAGGAGGAGGAACAAGTGAAACGTCCATCCATCCTGCTTGTCGGTTTCGGCGCGAGCGGGGATCACCACCCGGCCGACCACCTGGAGCGGCGCGGCTTCATCGTGGAACAGGCCGCCGATATGCGCCGGGCGCTCAAATCCCTGGAGGAGGGACGGATGGATGTGGCGGTGCTTGGGCCCGATCTGCGGCCGGCGGAAACGCTCGACCTCCTGCGTGCAGAGACGGGCCGGACAGGAGCGCCGCTGTTCCTGCTCGTTGCCCGCGTGCCAGACCTCGTCAACAAGGTGCTGGCGCTGGAACTCGGCGCCGCCGACATCGTGGAAGCCGACGTTGCCCCGCGGGAGCTCGCGGCCCGGATTTCCCGGCTGGTCGTCCGGCGCGGCGGCGCCTCGCGCGACCTGCTTGTGCTGGAAAACGCCACGGTCGATCTGGGCGCCGCGCTCGCCATGCACCGTTCCGGCCGCGAGGAGCAGCTTTCGCCGGGCCAGGTCGCGCTGCTCCGGCTCTTCGTCAGCCGTCCGTCCGCCGTGCTGACGCGCGAAGAACTGATCGCCGCCGCGCCCGCGGAGGACACTGAGGCCTTCGACCGCTCCATCGACTCGCGCATCGCGCGGCTGCGCCGCAAGCTCGACACGGAAGCGATCGCCACCGTGCGGGGGCTCGGCTACCGCTTCGACCCGGTTTGAGCCTTGTCCTTACCGGATCGTCACCGAAAGCGGCGCTTCGGCCGCGACCACGACGGGCTGCGGCGCCGGGCGGTGGAGGAGGGTGGCGGCAAGCGCGCCGACGCCGACGAGCCCCTGCGCGAAAAGCAGGGCGGAAAGCGCGTTGGCTGCGGTCTTGCGTGTCATGGCGCGATCCCCTTCTTTGTCGCCGGGAATGAACAGTCGGCTCTGTCCGGCTCGATTTGATGGAAGGGGATATCGCGCCGCTTTGTTTCCGCTTGATGCCGTCCTGCGTTACCTGCCGTTTCCCGACTAGGCAGCGGACCGCATCAGCTGCTTGGCAAAACATTGGGATTTGCACACCCGAGCGGTCTGTTCGCCTTGCCCGGATCAAAGCTGCCCCTAGCCTATAGATCGCATTTTTTGCCTGCCGTTGCGGCTGGCGAAACGGTCGAGGGAACGTCACGATGGAGCAGGGAGCGCAGGAGCGCGGCACCGCGGCGGTGTGGGCGGTGCGGCTGCTTGGGGTTGTCCTCGCGCTGATCGGCCTCGTGCTGCTCGGCGGCGGCGCGTGGCTCGTCCGGCTCGGCGGCTCGGCCTATTATCTGCTGGCCGGCATCGGCCTCATCCTTTCCGGCGTGCTGCTGGTGCGGCTGCACCTGGCGGGTGCCTGGGTCTATGCGCTGGTGTTTTCGGCGACCGTCGTTTGGGCCTTTTGGGAGGTCGGCCTGCGCCCCTGGGCGCTGGTGCCGCGCACCGTCGCGCCGCTGGTGCTTCTCCTGCTTGTGCTGGCGGCGCTGCCGGTGCTTGGCCCGAAACGTACGGACTGGCGCGCTGCCTGGGGCTCCATCGCCGCCGTGCTGGTGGCCGCCATCTTCGTCGGCAGCATGCTGGGCTGGCATTCAGCGCCACGGGTCGAACGGCCCTTGCCCGCGGCGTCGAGTGCAGCGATGGCCGATCCCTCGCTCGATCAGGCCGGCGAAGACTGGCCGCAATATGGCGGCACGTTCAGCGCGCGCCGCTTCTCGCCGCTTGCCCAGATCACGCCTGAGAACGTTTCAGGCCTGGAGCGCGCCTGGGAGTTCCACACCGGCGACCTGCCGCAAAGCGACTTCGCGCAAGACAAGTACGGCGCCGAGAACACGCCCCTGAAGATCGGCGACACGCTTTACGTCTGCACGCCGAAAAGCATCGTGATCGCGCTCGACCCGGCGGCCGGCACCGAGAAGTGGCGCTTCGACCCGAAGGTGGACGACAAGTTCATCCCCTATACCGCCGCCTGCCGGGGCGTCGCCTACTATGCCGTGCCGAACGCCGCCGCGGACAGCGCCTGCGCGGCTCGGATCATCTGGGGGACGCTGGACGCAAGGCTGTTTGCGGTGGATGCGAAGACCGGCATGCCCTGTGCTGACTTCGGAAGTAACGGCTGGGTTGCGACCGACGGGGATATGGGGCCGATCACGCCGGGCCTCGTATCCATGACATCCGCGCCGACGATCGTGCAGGGGGTGGTGGTGATCGGCCATCAGATCCTCGACGGGCAGAAGCGGGATGCACCTTCGGGCGTCATCAAAGGCTTTGATGCGGTAACAGGACAATTGCGCTGGGGCTGGGACATGACGCATCCCGATTGGACCGGCGCTCCGCCCGCCGGCCAGATCTACACGCGCGGCACGCCCAACATGTGGACCACCGCTTCCGGCGACGAAAGCCTTGGCCTGGTTTACCTGCCGCTCGGCAACTCGGCGGTGGACTACTGGAGCACCCTGCGCTCCGAGCCTGAGAACCAATATGCGGTGTCGCTGGTGGCACTCGACGTGAAAACCGGCAAGCCGCGCTGGAGTTTTCAGACGGTGCGCAAGGACGTCTGGGACTACGACCTCGGCTCTCAGGCGACGCTGTTGGAGTTCCCCACCGAGGGCGGAACGGTGCCGGCGCTCGTCCTGCCCTCGAAGCGCGGCGAGATTTTCGTGCTCGACCGGCGTACGGGCGAGCCAATCGCCGGCGGCACGGAGGAGAAGCCGGTTCCGGGCGGCGGCGTCGAACCGGAGCAGCGGGCGGCGACCCAGCCCTACTCGCGCTATGCCAGCTTGAGCAAGCCGGACCTCACGGAAGCCAATATGTGGGGCATGTCGCCGGTGGATCAGATGCTCTGCCGCATCCAGTTCCGCAGCGCTGCCTACAAGGGGCAGTTCACGCCGCCGACCTCCCGGCAGCACTCGGTGGAATACCCCGGCTACAACGGCGGCTCGGACTGGGGCGGGGTCGCGGTCGATCCCCAGCGCGGCGTGATCGTGGCGAACTACAACGACATGCCGAATTACAACCGCCTCGTGCCGCGCGCCGAGGCCGACAGGCTCGGCTGGGCGCCGCGCGGCGAGGAACGCGGCGGCTCATCGAGTTCCGGCGCGGAAGGCGCGGGCGACCCGCAGGCCGGGACGCCCTATGCGATCAACGTCAACGCCGGCTGGCGCTTAGCTGTCACCGGCCTGCTCTGCAAGGAACCGCCCTATGGCTGGATCCGCGCCATCGACCTCAAGTCCGGCAAGACGATCTGGGACCGCCCCTTCGGCACGGCGCGCGAAAACGGACCGTTCGGGATTCCCTCACACCTGCCCGTGACCATCGGCACGCCCAACAACGGCGGCGCCGTGGTGACCGCAAGCGGCCTCGTCTTCATCGCCGCCGCAACCGACAACCTGATCCGCGCGATCGACCTGAAGACCGGCGAGACCCTCTGGCAGGATGCGCTGCCAGGCGGCGGGCAGGCGACGCCGATGACGTACGAGATCGGCGGGCGGCAATATCTCGTGATCGTACCCGGCGGCCACCACTTCATGGAAACGCCGCTCAGCGACGCGGTGATCGCCTATGCGCTGCCGCGGGAGTGAGCTTGGTTGACGTGGAGCAGAAGGAAACAGCGCTGAAATTCTTGGGTGGAATGTGGAGCATTGCCGGCGATGCGGCCGATGTTCGCCGTTCCGATGAGCGCGGTAACATCATGGTAACATTGGAAGGGGCCTCCGACTGGATGTCCCCGACCGACATTGCGGATGTTGCCGGCATGAAGAACGGCAACATTCGTAAGCTGCTGCTCCACATGGGAAAGGGCGGAGAAGTGTGGAAACACGGGCGCGGCAACTATGCTCACCCGAAGAATGTTGATGCAGAAGGCAATTTCCGCACACCCGGTAACAAGGGGAACAAGGTAACGATCGGGGGTTCTGACGAAGCGTGACGGGGGCAGAAGTTACCACGTTATCGATGTTACCACTTTCCCGGATGCTCGCGCCTCTAGAGCATCGGACGGTTAATCGCACGCAGTCTGCCGGCCGGGGGCGGGTGCAGG
>CAXTCF010000131.1:0-10833 GCA_964242945.1 uncultured Rhizobiaceae bacterium
CCCCTCTCTCCCCTTGTGGGAGAGATGTCCGGCAGGACAGTGAGGGGTAAGCAGCCGCCGCGCCACGCCGGCCTCAACGGTTCCGCCCTTCAAAAATCCCCTGCACATGCACCGGCCAGCGGCGCGGCAGCACAGCCACGAGGTCGAAGCGCAGCGACATCCGAGGAGAGTCCCTTTGGCGGGAAAGCCACAGGTCAGCGGCGTTCTCGATGCGCCGCTGCGACGTCCAACTGAGCGCATCCATCGCTTCCCGCAGCGTCTTGCGCTTCTTCACTTCGACGATCAGCACGAGGTCGCGCCGCCGCGCGATCAGGTCGATCTCGCCGAGCGGCGTCCGGTAGCGCCAAGCCACGATGCGAAAACCTTTCAGCATCAGCGCGAGGGCAGCCCAGCGCTCGCCGGAAAAGCCGCTGCGATAGGCCTTCTGGCGGCGCGGATCAGCCATCACGGTCCTTCAGAGCCACCAGCCGGCGGAACAGGTCGCTCTTCGGCAGCCCGGTCATCTTGGCGGCTTCGGCCGCCGCGCGCGACGCCGGCATTTCGTCGCCCAGGCGGCGCAGAAGGGCATCCACTTCGGCCGGCTCGGCTGCCGGCGTCTCGCCCGGCGGCCCGACGCAGATCACGATCTCGCCCTTCGGCGTGACGTCGGCATAGCTTGCGGCCAGTTCGGCAAGCGTGCCGCGGCGCATCTCCTCGAACGTCTTGGTCAACTCGCGCGCCACCGCCGCCGGCCGCACGGCCCCCAGCACTCCTTCCATGGCGGCCAGCGCATCGCCCAGGCGGCGGGGAGATTCAAAGAAGACGAGGCTTCCCGGCACGTTTTTCAACGCTTCCAGCCGGCTTCGCCGCGCACCGTCTTTCGGCGGCAGGAAGCCCGCGAACAGAAACGTGTCGGTCGGCAGGCCGGACGCCACCAGCGCCGCCAGCACCGCGGAAGGGCCGGGAATCGGGATCACCCTGATGCCGGCCTCCGCCGCCCGCTCCACCAGCCGGAAGCCGGGATCGGAAACCAGCGGCGTGCCGGCGTCCGAAACCAGCGCAACGCTCTTGCCCACCGCCAACGCTTCCAGCAGCTTCGGCCCGGCTTCATCCGCGTTGTGCTCGTGGTAGGCGGCTGCGCGGCGGCGGATGCCGTAGCGGTCAAGCAGCACGCGCGTCACCCGCGTGTCCTCGCACGCCAGCACGTCGGCGCCTGCAAGCGTTTCCAGCGCGCGGAGCGTGATGTCACCCAGATTTCCGATCGGCGTCGCGACGAGATAAAGTCCCGGCTCCAGGGCACGTGCCGGCACGACCACAGAGCCGACCAGGAAACTCCGCTCTTCCATGTCAGCCCTCCCGTCTCAGCTCAGCGCCATCACGATGCCGCCGGCCGCGATCAGCGTCACGCCGATCCAGCCGCCCGGCGAAAGCCGTTCGCCTAGAAGCGAAACGCCGAGCAGCGCGACGAACACCACGGAGAGCTTGTCCACCGGCGCCACGCGGGAGGCATCGCCCAGCTTCAAAGCGCGGAAGTAGCACAGCCAGGATGCGCCGGTCGCCAAACCGGAAAGCACCAGGAAAAGCCAGCTTCGCCCAGGGATCTTTCCGGGCGCCTGGAACTGCCCCGTTGCCGCGACGATCAAGCCTAGCACGGCGACGATAACTAAAGTCCGCACGAGCGTCGCGAAGTCGGCGTTCACCTCGCGCACGCCTATCTTGGCGAAAATCGCGGTCATTGCCGCAAACAGTGCCGACAGAAGCGCCCAGAACAGCCAGCTTCCACCAATCGGCATGCCATTTCCTTTTTGTTAGGCACGCGCAACAATTTTGCGGGGTGCAACGCAGCAAAGTCTCGTGTATAGGGCCAGCCAATCGCATCCAAGGCTGCAAGCCTCTAACAAAACTGGCGCGAAAACAGGCGTTCTGCCGAAAATCTCGCCACAATCTGCTCACATAGGGAACAGAACCGCGCAAGCGTCGTTACTGGCCGCTTGGGAGGATCACCTGCCATGAATACATTGATCGTATCCGACGTTTTCGATGCCTACTATGACGGGCGCAAGGGCGGCTTTCCATCGGAGCAGCCCAAGTCCGCGGATGCGGAAAAGCGCGACGGGAAAGTCCGTGCCGAAGCCGCCAACGCGGACCGCCGCGTTCCCAGGGCAGCCTGACCGTCTCCATCCGGCAATTTTGAAGCCCGCCCGGTTCACCCCAGGCGGGTTTTTGCTTTTCGGTTCATCGCGCCAGTTCGGCGACGAGCGAGTTCAGCACCATCATGCCTGCTGGCGTCGCTCTCAGGCCGGAATTGCCGACCGGCGCAACCAAGCCTTCCCCTTGCAGGTTCGACACGACGCTTGAGGAAAGCGGCCGGCCCGCAAGCCGCTCGTAGCGCACCAGATCGATGCCTTCCTTCAGCCGAAGACCCATCAGCAGAAGTTCGTCCGCCTGCTCTGCGTGCGAAAGCGTTTCGCCATCCACGATGCCGTCGCCGCGCCTCGCCACGAGTTCCAGCCAGCGCTCAGGGTTTTTCTCCCCGATCGTCACCACCCGCTGCCCGCCCTCGATGAAGCGGCCATGCGCGCCGGGGCCGACCCCGACATACTCGCCGTAGCGCCAGTAGATCAGGTTGTGCCGGCTTTCCGCGCCGGGCGCCGCATGGTTGGAGATCTCATAGGCGGGCAGCCCGTGCGCCGCCGTGATCTCCTGCGTCGTCCGGTAGAGCGCCGCCCCCGCTTCGTCGTCGGGGATCGCGAACTTCTTGCGGGCGTGCAGCCCGTGAAAGGGCGTGCCTTCCTCGATGGTCAACTGGTAGAGCGAGAGGTGATCGACCGCATGGCCGATCGCTTCCCGAAGCTCCGAACCCCATGCCTCCGGCGTCTGACCGGGGCGGGCATAGATCAGGTCGAAGGACAGGCGCGGGAACGTCTTGCGCGCAAGCCGGATGGCACTGAGCGCCTCCTCCACCGTGTGCAGCCGCCCCAGGAACTTCAGGTCGCGATCGTTAAGCGCCTGGACGCCGAGCGAAAGCCGGTTGACGCCCGCCGCGCGATAGCCGGCGAAGCGCCCGGCATCGGCGGAAGCCGGGTTGGCTTCCAGCGTCACCTCGATGCCGTCCGGCACATGCCAAAGCTTCGCCGCCGCGTCGAGAACCGTGCCGACCGTGTCGGGGTGCATCAGGGAGGGCGTGCCGCCGCCCCAGAAGATGCTCGATACCTCGCGCGGCCCCGTCCGCTCGCGCATGGTTTCCAACTCGCGCACAAAGGCTTGCGCAAACCGCGCCTGATCCACGGCCATGTGCCGGACGTGGCTGTTGAAGTCGCAATACGGGCATTTGGCCGCGCAGAACGGCCAATGCAGGTAGATGCCGAAGCCGGGATCGGCCAGCCGGTCAGCTGGTTGCGTCAAGGCTCGCCCAATCGGGCACGGGCGAACTTCTGGAAGGCGCGGGCGCGGTGGGACAGTGCGTCAGCCATGCCCGGACGCCAGCCATGCTTCTCGTTGGATTCCATCTCGCCGAAGGTGCGGGAGTGTCCGTCCGGCAGAAACACGGGATCGTAGCCGAAACCCTTGTCGCCGCGCGGCGGCCAGACAAGCCGGCCTTCCACCTCGCCGCGGAAATACTCCGCGTCGCCGTCGGGGTAAGCCAGGCAGATCACCGAAACGAAGCGCCCGCGCCGCGCCTCCGGCGTTCCGGCGCCCGCTTGCGCCAGCGCCGTTTCCGTGCGTTCCATGGCCCGGTGGAAGTCGCGCGTGCCGTCGTCCAGCGTCGCCCAGTTGGCGGTGTAAACGCCGGGCGCGCCGCCCAGCGCATCGACGCACAGGCCGGAATCGTCGGAAAGCGCCGGCAAGCCGGTGGCCTCGGCCGCCGCAAAGGCTTTCAGGAATGCGTTGTCCTCGAATGTGCTGCCGGTTTCCTCCGGCTCCGGCAGCCCAAGCGCGCCCGCGCTCTGCGCGGTGAAGCCGAACGGCGCCATCAGTTCGGCGAACTCCTTCAGCTTGCCTTCATTGTGGGTCGCGATCACGATCGTCTTTGCCGAGAGGTCGCCGGCCATGCGTCAAAAACCCCAGATTTTTTGTTCGGCGAACTCCAGCGAGTTGCCCGCGGGATCGCAGAAGTAGAGCGAGCGTCCGCCTCCAGGCCAAGTAAAATCTGCCTCGACCGCTATGCCCGCTGCCTCCAAGTGGCGCTTCCACGCTGCAATTTCATCCCCGCTCGCGCGGAAGCAGAGATGCCCAGGCCCATGGGCGCCATGCGGCGGAACCGGCAGCCTGGCATCGGGCGATGGCGGCACGGCTGTAGCGCGCGGGTCGAACACGAGCACGACGCCTGCGCCACAGCGGAAGAACACGTGCCGCCCCTCCACCTTCCCCAGCACTTCCAGCCCCAGCACGCCGGCGTAGAACGCTTCGGCGGCAGCGAGGTCGTCCGTGTAAAGCGCGGCCTCAAGGATGCCGGACGGCTGCATCCCTCAGCCCACCGCCATCTGTTGCAGCGACACGAGGCGGCCGATGCCCTTGCGCGCCAGTCCGAGCAACGCCAAAAACTCTTCTTCGGTGAAGGGAGCGCCCTCCGCCGTGCCCTGGATTTCCACGATGCCGCCGCGGCCCGTCAGCACGAAGTTCGCATCGGTGCCGGCAGAAGAATCCTCGGCATAGTCGAGGTCCAGCACCGGCGCGCCCCCGTGGATGCCGCAGGAGATCGCCGCGACGTGATCCTTCAGCACGCGCGAAACGCTCGCCATGGAGCGCGCCTCCATCCATTGGAGGCAGTCGTGCAGCGCCACCCAGCCGCCGGAGATCGCCGCTGTGCGCGTGCCGCCATCCGCCTGGAGCACGTCGCAGTCCACGGTGATCTGCATCTCGCCCAAGGCTTGAAGGTCGCACACGGCGCGCAGGGAGCGGCCGATCAGACGCTGGATCTCCAGCGTGCGCCCGCCCTGCTTGCCGGAGGCCGCCTCGCGCCGCATCCGGTCGCCGGTCGAGCGCGGCAGCATCCCGTATTCCGCCGTCACCCAACCCTTGCCGCCGTTGCGCAGCCAGGCGGGCACCCGCTCTTCCAGGCTTGCGGTGCACAGCACGTGCGTGTCGCCGAATTTTACGAGACAGGAGCCCTCCGCATGCTTGGAAACCCCGCGCTCGAAGGAGACCGCGCGCAGTTCGTCGGGCTGGCGTTTGGATGGGCGCATGGGCACTCGCTAGCTTTTGATCTCTGGGCCGCGCTTTAGACCCTCCTCAAGCGCCGCGCAAAGGGAAACACTTTTCGCCGAAAGCGCGGCAACGCCGCTTTACCCCTCGCGCCTGAGGGGACTCCGAACCCGCAGCCGGGCTTACCTTCTTGTTGAGGATCAGATCGCCTCACCGGGCCGCGTCACCCTGCGACGTTGCGGGAACGGTCGTCCGGTTTATATCTTCAAGCCGTGCATCCCCCGCAGAGGCCATGAACAAGCCGCTCGCCGACCCGACCCTGCAATCCCTGGACCTGCGCTCGCGCGACATTTTCCGGCGCATCGTGGACTCGTTCCTGAGCGACGGCGAACCGCTGGGGTCGCGCAGCCTGGCGCGCCTGCTGCCTTCCTCGCTGTCGCCGGCCACCGTGCGCAACGTGATGAGCGACCTGGAGCATCTCGGCCTCATCTACTCGCCGCACACCTCGGCCGGTCGGCTGCCGACGCAGAAAGGTTTGCGCTTCTTCGTGGACGCCTTCATGGAGCTCGGCTCGCTGTCCGAGGAGGAGCGGCGCGGCATCGACAAGCAGATGGAAGCCGCGAACACCTCGGCCACGCTGGAATCCATGCTGGCGCAGGCGAGCCAGCTTCTGTCCGGCATGTCGCGCGGCGCCGGTCTCGTGCTCGCGGCCAAGCAGGACGGCGCACCGCTGAAGCACATCGAGTTCATCCAGCTTGAGCCGACGCGGGGCTTGGCCGTTCTCGTCTCGCAGACCGGCGAGGTGGAGAACCGCGTCTTCGAGCTTCCCGCGGGCATCACCGCCTCGCAGCTTCAGGAAGCCTCGAACTTCCTCAACGGCCACATCCGCGGCCGGACGCTCAACGAGGCGCGCGGCGAGATCACGCGGCTGAAAGCGGAAACGCAGGGGCTGCTCGACACGCTTTCGCAGGAGCTTGTGGAGCGCGGCCTTGCCGTCTGGGCCGGCGCGGAAACCGGCCTGCCCTCGCGGCTTATCGTACGGGGGCGCGCCAATCTGCTGGAAAACATCACCGCCCAGGCCGACCTCGACCTGCTGCGCCACCTGTTCGACGACCTAGAAACGCAAGATGGGCTGCTGCAACTCCTCGACCTCGCGGAGGAGGGCTCAGGCGTGCGCATCTTCATCGGCTCGGAGAACAAGCTGTTTTCCCTGTCGGGCTCCTCGCTGGTTGTCGCCCCCTATCGCGACGGCAACGCCCGCGTCATCGGCGCCCTCGGCGTGATCGGCCCGACCCGGCTCAACTACGCCCGCATCGTGCCGATGGTAGACTATACCGCCCAGCTTATCTCGCGCATGCTGCGATAGGAACGGCTTGCCACGCCGGAACACGCCCTCGACAGCAGTGGACGGATGCCGGACTGGCTCCATGTTCCACACGCGGTTTGGTTGCAAGAGCCGGAAGGGGCAGCGGGAAGACAAGCATGGCGGCCCATTCCGGCTCTAAAAAAGTCATCTACGCGGCACTTGCCGGCAACTTCCTGATTGCGGCGACGAAGTTCATCGCCGCCGGCATCACAGGCTCCTCGGCGATGCTGTCGGAAGCCATCCACAGCCTTGTCGATACCGGCAACGGCGGCCTCCTGCTCTACGGCCTGAAGCGCGCCGCCCGGCCGCCCGACCGCACCCATCCTTTCGGCCACGGGCGCGAGGTTTACTTCTGGAGCTTCGTCGTCGCCCTGATGGTGTTCGCGCTCGGCGCCGGCGTTTCGTTCTATGAAGGCGTCGTGCACATCCGCCACCCCGAACCGATCGAAAGCCCGACGGTCAACTTCGTGGTGCTCGGCCTTTCGCTGGTCTTCGAAGGCTACTCCTGGAGCGTGGCGCTGAAGGAATTCCGGCAGTCGAAGGGCGATTTCGGCTGGTGGCAGGCGATCCGCAGGAGCAAGGACCCCTCCGTCTATACCGTGCTGTTCGAGGACTCGGCGGCGCTTCTCGGCCTGGTCATGGCGCTGGCCGGCATCTCGGCCGCGCTGTACTGGAACATCCCCGAACTGGACGGCGCGGCCTCCATCGGCATCGCGGCCCTGCTGGGCGCCACCGCCGTCTTCCTGGCGAGCGAGGCCAAGGGCCTGCTGATGGGCGAGGCGGCCGCGCCGGACGTGCAGGACAGGATCATGGCCATTGCCGCCGGCGACCCCGCGGTCGGCAGCGCCAACGGCCTCGTCACCGTGCATCTCGGCCCCGATCAGATCGTGGCTGGGCTGTCCATCGAGTTCGCCGACGATGCCAGCGTCCAAGAGGTCGAAGCCTGCGTCGAACGCCTGGAAGCCAGGCTGAAGCAGGAGGTGCCGGCCGTCACCGGCTTTTTCGTCAAGCCGCAGACGCACGGCGCCTTTCAGCGGCGCGAGAAGGCGATCGCGCAGAACAGCGAGCCGCTCCCTGAAGACGGAGCGCCAGCTTGAAGGGCGCCGCGCCCGGCTCGGGCCGCTAGTAAACCCAGGTATAGGTGCAATCGTAGCCGCTGGGGCAGTAGTCCGCTTGCCAGAAGCTCGGCCTGTTGGCCAAGGGCTGCACCGTCAGGCGGTCGGCCTTGAGCGGGTCGGCGCCGAGCTCCTTGGCGCGCGCCGCCATCTTCTTAACGTCGAACATAGGCGGCCGCTCCCCTTCCTTGGCGGCGCTTGTGGCCACCGGGCCGACCGTCGCGAGCAGGCGCGCCGCCACGAGGAGGGCATCGCCGTCTCCCGTCGCCTCCGCGATCTTCGCCAGAGCCACGGCGGTTTGGACCTTGGCCTGTTCCGCCTTGCGCTCCGGCGTCATCTCCGCCGCGCGCGAACCCCCCGCAGCGCTCAACAGAACAAGCGCCGCCGCGGCTGCCCGAAAAGAACCTTGCATGATCCTTCCTCCAATCCAGGCGCGGGCGCTTGCCCTCCGCGGGAGCGGCCGTCAGCCCTGCAACGCCGGGGATTGTGCATAAATCGCGGAGTTTGGCAAAGCTGCTTTCCCCATGGGCATCTTCAGGGAAAACCGTTCCGCCGCAATGCTGCCCGCGCAAACAAGGCGCGGCTATGCTTTTCCTCGTCCGAGCCCTATCTTGGCGTCGAAGCAGGGAGGCTCCTTCAAAAGGGATCGGCAGCCATGAACAAGCATTTCGTGCCGGCGCGGACGCCGGGCCGCGGCAAGATCTTCGACTCCATCACGGAAACCATCGGCGACACGCCGCTGGTCCGTTTGGACAAGTATGCCAAGGAGAAGGGCATCAAGGCCCAGCTTCTGGCCAAGCTTGAATTTTTCAACCCGATCGCCTCGGTCAAGGACCGCATCGGCGTCGCCATGCTGGAAAAGCTGGAGGAAGACGGCCGCATTCAGCCTGGCAAGACCACGCTGATCGAGCCGACCTCCGGCAACACCGGCATCGCGCTCGCCTTTGCCGCCGCCGCCAAGGGCTACAAGCTGATCCTGACGATGCCTGAAACCATGTCGATCGAGCGCCGCAAGATGCTGGCCCTGCTCGGCGCGGAACTCGTGCTGACCGAAGGTCCGAAAGGCATGAAGGGCGCCATCGGCAAGGCGGAGGAACTGGTCGCCGCCGACCCGGACGCGGTGATGCCGCAGCAGTTCGAGAACCCCGCCAACCCGCAGATCCACCGCATCACCACGGCGGAGGAGATCTGGAACGATACGGGCGGCAACATCGACATCTTCATCGCCGGCATCGGCACGGGCGGCACGATCACCGGCGTCGGACAGGTGATCAAGGAACGCAAGCCGGACCTGCATGTGGTCGCGGTGGAGCCTTCGGCGTCGCCGATCCTGTCCGGCGGCCAGCCCGGCCCGCACAAGATCCAGGGCATCGGCGCCGGTTTTGCTCCGAAAATCCTGGACACGTCGGTCTATGATGAGATCGTCACGGTTTCCAACGACGAGGCGGTGGCCAATGCGCGGCTCGTGGCCAGGCTGGAAGGCGTTCCGGTCGGCATCTCCTCCGGCGCCGCGCTCCAGGCGGCGGCCATCGTCGGCGCGCGCGAGGAAAACGCCGGCAAGGTGATGGTGGTGATCATCCCGTCCTTTGCGGAAAGATACCTGTCCACGATTCTGTTCGACGGGCTTGGCTGAGGGTGGCGAGGGACGGCCGGCGCGATCAGGTCATCCGCACCCGCGGGTCGGCGGTGAGTTCGAGCAGGTCCAACTCCTCCTCGATCAGATGATAGGCGTTGTCGCCGATCGTGCCGTTCCGCCGCAGTTCCTCCAGCCGGTCGCGGGATGCCGAAACCGCGCGCGTCTGCAGGACGGAACTGCTCGTCGGCTGTGAGGGCGGCTCCTGCCCCTCGAAACTCTGGCGCGCGCGGTACTCGCGCATCAGCAGGGCCTTGTCCTTCGAGTCATCCTCCATCTCCAGAGCCTTCAGCGCCGCTCCGGCCGACTCCCGGCGGGCAAGCGCCACCTCGGCTTCCACCGGGCCGTCGTCGGAAAGTCCCAGCCAAGTCAGCAGCGGCCCCAGCGTCAGGCCCTGGAGGCAAAGCGTCACGAGCACCACGCAGACGGCCGTAAACACCATGGTGTCGCGATGGGGGAAGCCGGCGGGCAGCGCCAAGGCGGTCGCCAGCGTGACGATGCCCCGCATGCCCGCCCAGGAGACGACCAGCCCGCTGCCCACCGTCACCCGCAGCAGCGGCCGTCCGCGCACGACAGGCGTGCCGAAGCGCCGGTCCTTCCAGCGCAGCACAACGTTGTACGACATCACCCAGAAAAGCCGGGCGCCGATCACCGTGGCGCATACGGCTGCCGCGAGCACGGCCGTGCCCTCGAAATTCCCGTCGAGGCGTCCGAGCACGGCGCGCAATTGCAGGCCGATCAACAGGAAGGCGAAGGCGTTCAGCACGAACACGGCAACCTCCCACACCGCATAGGACGCGATGCGCGGCCGTGCGCCGAGCCGCCGCGATACGTTCTGGCCGAGCACCATGCCGTAAACGACGACCGTGATGATCGGGGAGAGGTGCAGCGCCTCGGCCACGATCCAAACGAAGAACGTGCTGAGGAACTGGAACAGCACGTTGATCGCCATGTCGGGAAAGAGCCGGCGGTTGAGCGGCATGATCACGCGCGCCGCCGCCCAGCCGAACAGGACGCTGCCGAATGCCGCCAGGAGAAGCATCGGGGCCGAGTCCAGCAGCGAAAACGACCCCGCGGCCACCGCGCCGACGGCCAGCCGGTAGATCAGCAGCGCGCTGGCATCGTTGAACAGGCTTTCGCCCTCCAGGATCACCATCAGCCGGTGCGGCGGCTTCAAGCGGCGCAGCACGGCGGTCGCCGCGGAAGCGTCCGGCGGCGCCACGATCGCACCCAGCGCAATCGCCGCGGCGAGCGAAATGTCCGGCATCACCCACCGCGTCACTACCGCCACAGCCGCCACCGTCAGCACAACCGCGAGAACAGCGAGCCGGATGACGGAACCAAGGTTTTCGCGCAGGTCGCGCGGGCTCGCGTCATAGGAAGCGTCAAGCAGCACCGGCGCCACGAACAGCGTCAGCACCAGTTCGGGGTCGAGGGAAAGCTCCGGCACGCCCGGCAGAAACGCCATCCCGACGCCGGCCAGCGCGAGCATCGCGGGGTAGGGCACGGCAATCCGGTCCGCCAGCGACGACAGCAGCGCCGCGACGAGAAGAAGACCGATGGTGATCTCAAAAATTTCCACGCGGCACGATCTA
>CAXTCF010000132.1:0-10384 GCA_964242945.1 uncultured Rhizobiaceae bacterium
CTCCTTCCGGTGCGCGTAAGGGCAGGAAACGTTCTAGCAGAGTCCTCAACTTTCGCTCCTCTTCTTCAGCAGCGTGTCGCCGTCGGCGATCGCCCGCAGGATGGATTGCCCTACCGCGTGCCGCGCCTCGTGCTTGGCGAGTGCCAGCGCCGCCGCCTCGAAGCTGCTGCCGGAGTGCGGCGGCGGCGCCCGCACCGTCAGGTCGGCAAGCCAGTCGAACAGCATGCGGCCGTCGGTGCTGTTCCACAGCGCTGCCATGAACCGCTTCAGCCGCTCTTCGGGCTCGAAGTTGTCATGCACCGGGGCCGGCTTGAACTGACCGGAAAGGCCGTCCCAGCCTGGGCCGCCGAGGGCAGCCAGCATCGTGTCGAGATCGAGCGTCTGGCGCGCGAACGGGAAGGGCTCGCTCACGCAGCCAGCCTCTGCGGTTCGCCGAGCGCGGCCTGCACCAGCTGCGGCGCGGCGAGCACCGCGCCTTCGCCGAGCACCTGGCCGGCCTGCTCGGCTTGGGCGGCTTCGGCCGCGGCCTGGCGCTCGTCGTCGGTCGGCACAAGTTCCGGCGAAACCAGCATCGCCTGGCGCGCCCGGTCGAGCAGCACGTCGCGCTTGACGAACTGCTCGACCGCGGCCGGCGCCTGCACGACGGATGTGGCCAGCTGGTAATAGTTGATCATGGCCTGCAGCTCGTCCGCCTTCAGCGCGGCGGCCATCGGCGAGTTGATCGACATGGTGACGAGCAGTTCGTTGAAGCTCATCAGCGTGGGCAGGATCCGCCATTCGTGCAGGATCTCCATCGCGCGCGGCACGATCACGGCTGTCAGCTCCGTGTGAAGCCGGCCATAGGCGCCGATGTGCACGCGGGCGTTCTGCTGCATCCGCGCGGCGATCTCGCTGGCGCTGGCGGGTGTGCCACCGTCATCGGCGATGCGTGTGTCGAGCAGAGCCTCGCGGATCTGCTGCTGCTGATTGGAGATCACCATGCGCGCGATGTCGAGCCGGCCGGTCGCCGGGTCGAGCCGCTGCACGTCGGGGCCGAGAACGCCGCCGGTTGCCTGCATCGGCCAGAACTCGCCCGGCCCGACCCGGACGGTGTTCGGGTTGAACGTGCCGCCGGCGCGATAGCCCCAGATGCCGAGCAACTGGATCGCGGCGGCCTTCAGCGCCAGTTCCTGCGCCTTGTTGGCCGTTTTGATGGTCGGCAGGGCAAACAGCACCGGGCCGCGCCCCATCGCCTCGCCCGGCCACCGGTAGAAGCGCGCCACCGCGATCGGCTGGGTGCGGTAGGAGCGCTGCGCGATGAAGTCGCCGTCGCGCGACAGATAGGCTCCAAAGCGCCAGACGCCGTCCGGACCGCGCCAGAAGTCCTGGAAGACCTCGATTTCCTGATAGGGCTTGCTGGCAGCCTCCCGGCGGAAATCTTCGCTGTAGCCGCCCTGCGGCCAGGCCTCCAGGATCGCCTCGCGGCCGATCATCCGCTTCCAGGAGACGAAGTTCACGCGCCCCCAGGCGTCCTGCATCACCGCCACTTCGTCCTGCGGGATGGCGATGAAGATCAGCGGCTGCTCGATCGACGGGCCTTTGAGCGGCAGCATAACGCCAGTGCCGATCGTGAGGTCGGTGCAAACCTCGTGCATGGACGTGTCGAACGCGCCGGTCTTGAAGAACGGGTAGGTTAGATGCGCCGTCGCAGCGAGCATCCGGTTCGCGCCATCCTTCATGCGAGGGTCGATGCGGCCCGCCACAAGCGGCCCCAGTTCGAGCGTGAAGGGCGTCGCCGCCGGGAAAACCTGACGCTGGATCTCGCCGGCGCACTGCATGGCGCTGTTCGGTCCAGTCATGTCGAAGATGAGCTGCGTCGGCCGCTTCGTCTTGCCGAAGCCGCCCGGCCGCCGGTTGGGCAGCACATAGTCGTAGGCTTCCTGGTAGATCGCGTCCCAGGCGCCGCGCTGCATCCACGCTTCTTTGGAGCGTGATCGCTGCCTGTCAATCGCGGAAAGCGAAACGATCTGGCTCAAGCCAGCGTGCCCTTGCCGGCCGGGTCGGCTACGAAGAGCCGGCGGCCACGCGGCGCGCGGCGCGTCGCCTCGATACTCTGATCCTTGGCGCGCAGCTCCGCCAGCTGGCGGTCGTTGGCCACCGCCTGCTCAGCCTTCGCGCGCTCGGCCGCCCGCTTGGCCTCTTCCTTCGCCTTGTTGCCGCCGAAGACGCCCGTCATGCGAGAACACCCAGAGACGGTCCCGAAGCAGTCGGAACCCAACCAGTCGCGCCATGCGCACGCCCGCACGGTTGGCAGGGTGCACGGTGGCGACGACGAGATAAGTTTCGGCGAGGCGCGCAAGCGTCAGGTGCGTCAGCCGCACCAGGCGGCGCATGTGCTTCGCTGCCGCCGGCGAAACCGCGAGGGCCATCTCCAGGCGCCGCCACCCGTGCCGGCCGAACATCGCCACGGCAAGCGGCTCGTCGCCGAGATACACCGCCGTCGTCTGGGCTTTGCTGCGCTGTGCCAGGATCACGCGGCGGATCTTCGCCACCGGGCCGGCCAGCGCCAGGATCGCGCTCGGCGGCGCCGGCGACACGATGCGCCATTCAGGACTTGAAGACATCGAAGTCGGATCGGGCGCGCACGGCGCCGAGCGGCACCACGTTGTCGGGGCGCCCCATCTGGGCCGCCTCGCGCCTCAACCGCACCGGTCCGCGATAGCCATAGAGCAGATACTGCCAGGCGTCCTGTATGTGCGAGAACTCGTTCTTGTCGATCTGCTCGACGTCCGTCTGGCCGGCGCTGGCCCGCTTGGTCAGGTGATACTGGGAAACGAAGCCGCGGATCGTATGCTTCAGGCGCGGGTCCCACAGCGAGCGCGGCGTGTTAGCGTCGATGTCCCCTTGGAAATACCAGTCCACCGCCTCGACCCGGCTTTTCAGGTCGTTGGTTTCGGTCGGCATGATCGGGATCTGCAGCGCGACGCTGACGATCTCCATGAACGCCAGCTGGCCGTCGATCCTGTCGGCGCCATACCACGCCGACGGGTCGCCCCAGGCGGCGCCGCAGCGCATGCCGTGGAAGTCCCGCAACAGCACTTCCGTCACCAGCTCGGCGAAGCGCTTCGGCCCCGTGATCGTGTCCGGCGTGGTGACGATCTCCCGCAACGCGCGGAACTGCCCGTTCGGCATGAACTGTCCGATGCCGGCCGCCGGCGTGCCGCCAGCGTCGAAGCCGCAGTAAAACGGCAGCTCCCGCACCGGCTCCAGCGGACTGTCCGCACGATGCTTCTGAAGGGAAAAGCGCTGATACACCACCGTGCCCTGCTTCTTGGCGGCATACTCGCCATGCACGTTGCGCCGCGCCTCCGGTGCGGTCGGACCGCCGAACGCGCGCTCCTCCTCCTCGTATTTGCGCCGGCTCTTGCCTGCGCGATTCTCCGCTTGCGGTGACAGGCCCGAGGGCTGGGGGAAGAAGTTGTAGCCCGGCCAGTTTTCAGGGTGCTCGATCTCGCGTTCGAACGTCCAGTTCACCTCGTCGGGCGGGTTGAAGTCGCCGGCCACGATGCGCGGCACGTTGATGCTCTGCTCGCCCGTGTCCGGGTCGGTCACGAAGCCGAGCCGCTCGCCCTCCCATTCCATGACTTCCGCCTGGGGCGGATAGCGCCCTGTGCGGCCGTAAAGCCGGCCCGGGACGTCACCGCTTAACAGGTCGCACTCGTTCATCCAGCCGAGGGACAATTCGTATCCCTTGAAGAACGAATCGAGGTTCTGCTCGCCGATCGCGCCGAACTCCATTTCGAAGCGCACCTTCGTCAGTTTGGGTTCCCAGCCGGCCTTCGTCCACCACCGCCGTTGCACGTCCCATTCGAGCACATGCTTGACCGGACGGTCCTGTCCGCCGGAATAAGCGTCTCGCTCCCCTGCCGTCATGGGGCCGGCCTTCGGGAAGAACTGGTGCCACGAGGCGAGGGCCGTCTTCGCCATTTCCCGGTAAGTATCGCGGATCGCGGCTGCGCGCACATGCACCACGCCGTCGCGGCAGATCGGCATGTCGATCGCGGCGTGGCGGGCCAACTTGAACACGGTGCCAACAGTCTTGCCGCTGCCCCACGGGCCGCGGATCAGGTCGATCGGCCCCTTCGATTGGATGTATCGCGCGCAAACCGGACCAGGCGGCTTGAAGGCGTGCAGCAGGAAGAGCGGCTGTTCTTTCCCTTGACCCAAGACCCACTTCGCGGATGTGTTGCGCGCCCGCGTCCCGATTCATCGGTAGAGTTTTATTCGGTCGCCTCTCGCGTCCAGAGTCAGGCCCGGTGTGTGTGACGATGAACACCCGTGGGGGGTAGGGTGTGCCGCGCGTTTTGGAAATGCGAAGCCGCCCCGTCCGGCTTGGACGTGACCGGGGGGCGGGGTCGAGGCGGCACCACGCCAGGCGCCGGGCCGACGCCGATCGCCCGAGCTGGGAAGCGCCCTGCCCTACGGATTTTCAATCCGTGCATTTGTGCCCGTAACGCATTGATCGCGCTGCACTATTCCCCGTCGTGCGACGTGCCGCCCTCATGTCGCACAACCACCCCATTGATTTCATTGGGTTTTTCGGCGGCGCTCAGGAAGCCGTCGTCGCCCCCGATCGACACGTTCATCTCGCCGATGATCATCACCGGCCGCCCCGCGCCAGCCGGCGCCACGCCGAGATCGACCTTGCGCGCATACTTGTAGGGCATCAGGTCGGCCGCGGCCTTGGCCTGGATGCGCAGCACGTCGAGCGGATCGGCCGACAGCGCGCGGGCCAGCTGCTTCGTGTCGGCCGTCTGGATCATCGACAGCGTCACCGCCGGGTCGCGGTGCCCCAGCGCCTCCAGCAGCTCGAACACGGCCGTGTTGCGCTTGTTGGCGCTGCCCTGCGGCCGTCCCGCTCCTCGGCGGCGGGCAGCCACGATGTTCGCCGTCAGGCTCAACGTGTCGTGGCTCGCGCCATCGGCCGAGCCGTCGAGCAGGTCGAGCTGCTCGGCGCCGGCGTCGGGGCTGCCCAAGCGCCGGCGCAACGCGTCGAGCTGCACCGCCAGGTCCACGTCGCCGAACGCGCCGGCGTCCAGGTCGCCCGTGTGTGCCTCTTCCTGCCCCTTTTCGGCCACTACGCCCTCCCGCAGACGGTTTGTTTATTCGCCGCCGCGCCGGTTACCCGCCGAGCGGCCGGGTAACCGCGAGGTAACCGACATTCTGCTTGCCTTTTCATACACTTACACCCCTGGGTTACAAGTTACATGGTTACATCATATGACGCGTGCACGCGCGCGCGCGTGAGGCGTGATGTTGATCCGGTAACCGGTAACCGCATCGCGCATGTCATTGATTTCCTTCGATGATCCCGGTTACCTCGTGGGTAACTGCGGAGTAACCGGGTAACCGGTCCCTGCCCCGCCTCCGGGAACGCCCAGCTTCGCCGCCGCGGGCTCCCGTCAACTGCCTGCATTGGCGTGCACCCGCGCGAACCTCTTAATCCGCCCTATGGGCATGGGCGCGGGCGTCAATTGAGGGCGCACGAAGCGGCGGAAATGCTGGGTTGCGCGCGACATCGCCGGCGTGAAATCCGTAGGTCGGATCAAAGGCGGGGGAACCATCCCGTCCCTGCTGCGGGGGAAAAATGAGCAGAGCGGCCCTGCCGGGCCGCCAGATCTAGGAACGTGACGCGCTGCCGCACCACGCCGCCCCGCCCGCCTGGCGGCGCGGGGCGCGGCTCACAGTCCAATTACACCACCGTTGTAACATTTCGTGATCACGTCGAGCTTGAATAACGTAATTTACGTTGTATGTTGCTCTTCATCGGCGCCGAACGCCGGTCCGGGATGCCAGCCCGGAACCTCGCAAGAACGGAGAAAGCAACATGGACGCAGCCTTCATCCCCGCCGCATATCCCGCTTACACCACTGCGCAGCTTCAGGCTGCGATTGAAGCCGGGCGCGGCACTGATGCGATGGTCAGCGAAATCGCTCGCCGCGCGGCTCGCGATGCAGGCGACGTGTCTGTCATGACGGCGGCCGAACGCCTCCGCTTCTTCCGCAACGCCTAATCCCTCAACCGGCGCCGTGCCAGCGGCGCCCCTAACTCGCAAGGAGCAACGATCATGAAGACTGCCGCCAACGACAACCGCCAGGAACTCATCTGCAACATCGATCTCGCCACCGCCGGCCAAGCGCTCACGCTGCGCCAAGGCCACCGCAGGTTCGGCAAGGCGTACTGCGAGTTTGTGCGTCATGCTGGCGACGGCAAGCACATCTTTGTGCGCAAGCTGATCAGCAGCATGTACAGCGCGCGTTGGACCAAGCCGATGAAGGTTCTGCGCCGCGAAATCCTGGCTGTGCACCCGCACATGGCCGCGCACTGAAAGATTCCGAAGAAAAGGCCGCAGCGATTTTGCCAGCGCTGCGGCCTCCGCGCTTTTCAGCGCTTGCCCTCGCAAGAGGAGCAATTCCTTATATCAGCCCAAAGAGGAGCCGCAAGGATGTCCCGCAAGCCCGCCCAGACTGACGAGCAGCGTCAAGCCGTCGCCACGATGGCGCGAGAACTTCGCGCCGCACGCGGCTGGACGCAGCGGGAAGCTGCCGTACACCTTGGCATATCTTTCCGCACCTACGAGGAGGTTGAGCGCGGCCAGGGCTTTGCTTATCCGACGCTGCTGGAGCTTGCGATGCGGGCACTGGCGACTAGTCGTCCGCCGTCGCCGTAAACCGCTCGAAGGCGTCGAGGTCCACCAGCAGGCAGTGCTTGGTCGAGCCGTTGATCTTGACCTTCTGCGCCGGGCCGAGGTCGCGCAGCACGATGTCGGCCGGCGCGCCTTTCAGGGCGTTGAACCAAACGCCGTCGAGGAACTTCGTGTCGCCGAAGATGCGCCGCAGCACCGGGCCATCGGCCGGCACGGCCAGCAGCGGGCCGCAGTTCGGCACCTTGCCCCGTTCCTTGGCCGACAGGTTGACCAGCTGCAGCCGCTCCTGCGCGAACTTCAGATCCATCGTGTTGATCCGCAGGTTCTCGCACACGCCGCCGATCGTCGGCTTCACGCCGTCGCGCCAAGCGTCGATCGCGCTCTGCAGCAGGTGGTCGAGGCATTCGTGCCAGTTGTCCAGGCGCTCCGCCCGCTCCAGCGCGGTGGCGGCCGCCACGATCTCGCCGATCGCCATGTCTTCCGCGTCAGAACGCCCCATCACGTCCTGGATGGCGTCGGTGCCGACGAGCAGCTCGGCCGCGGCCAGCAGCGTGCCGAACGTGTCGATCGCGCGGCTGTCCAGCCCGTGCGGCGCCAGCTCGCCCCAGTATTGCGGGATGAGGCGTGCCTGCAGGTCGCGCCACCCGTCCATGATCTGCCGCAGCATCATGCGGCAGTCCGTGTCGGGCGACATTTCCGGCGCCTGGCCGAGCCCGTTCGGCCGGTCGAGCCGCGCCAGGTTGAGCAGCGCCATGCGCGTCTTGTCCTGCGCGCCCATCGGCGGCGCGTTGATCGCGAAGAAGCCGAAGGCGTTGCGCGCGGTGAACGTGGTGGCCTCGTGGTCCTGCCCGCCGCGGGAAATGTCGCCGCCGGTGTAGGCGACGCGCGCCAGCTCGATCACGCTTTCCGCGCGGGATGAGCCCGCCTTGGCCTCCAGCTCGTCCACCAGGAACGGCAGCGAGTCCGTCTTGGCCCGCTGGTAGATGCCGGCCGCCGTCGTGTTGACGGTCGCCGTCACCGCCCCGTGCAGGCTGTTGCGCAGCAGCTCCAGCAGCGTCGATTTGCCGACGCCGGCGCCGCCCGTCGTGAACAGGATCGGCCGCGCCTTGAGCGCGCCGCCCATCAGCGCCACGCCGATCCAGCCGAGCACCAGGATCGGGTCGAGGTAGGGCCGCTGCCAGTTCCAGGTGCGCAAGGTTTCGAGGATGCGCCGCGCCGGCGATTCCTCCGGCGTGACGGGCTCCATCCACGGCTCCACCGTGCCGGCCATGCGCGTGTAGAGGAAGCCGTCGTAGAAGGTCGGCCGCGCCCGTGTCAGCTTCGTGCCCTCGACGCGCCAGAGCCAGTTGCCGGAGTGCCAGACAAAGCTGCCCTGCCCGTCCTGCCAGCCGCCGCGGCCGCGGTGCTGCGTGTTCGGGTCGAAGTCGCGCCGCGAGGCCTCCCGGATCAGGCACATCATCACCTTGTCGCGCTCCACGCGCTTGACGACGAGCTTCTTCTTCTCCTCCCCGTCCTCGATGACCTTGGCCTCGCCGAAGCCCGGCCACCAGAACATCAGGCTGTTGAGCCGCGGCGCGAACAGGTCGGTCAGCGCCGGCATGTCCCACTTCTCCATCCGCCGCATGTGCCCGGTGGTGGAGATGCAATAGACCACGCCGTCGGCATCGCGGCCGACGACCTGGATGCAGCAGTCCGGCGGCAGGTTGTCGAACGGCGCGCCCTCCCACTGGCCGGGCTTGACGCCATCGCGGATCACGTTCGGGTCCGGGTCGCCGGCCGAAAGCCACGCTTCCTCCTCGGCCGCGCGCGGCGCGTGGGCGCAGATAGCGCGCCGCGCGCGCCGCCCGGCCGGGGTCTGCGGCGTGGGCCCCCGCCCGCCTCAAACAAAAAGGCCGCGGACGCATCGTTGCCCGCGGCCGACGCCTGTCTGCGTCGCTTCAGCGTGGCATCATGCCGGCGGCGTCCAGTCCGCCCGCCTGCGGCTGCCAGGCCGCGCTTTCCGCCGGCACGGTCGGGCGGCTGTCCGCCGCCCGTTCCGTCGCCGCGCGCCGCTCGGTTGCTTCTTTTTCCGCGCGCTCCGCCTCGTCGAGCGCCGAAAGTGTCGCCTTGAACACCTTCCACGCCGCCAGCTCGCGCGGCCCAAGCGCGCCGATCTCGCCGGCGCCCTTCATCTTCAGTTGGATCGGCACGGCGGCGAACGGGGCGTCGGGGTTTTCGCGCAGGAAGTCCGCAGCGAGGCGGCCGCGATCGTAGAGCGCGTTGGTGGAGTGCTTTCCTTCCAGGCCTGCCGCGATGAACTGGAGGTCAAATGTTGTCAGCTGAGGCTTTGCGGTCGCACCGAACACGACGGCAGCTGCCACGACGGCTGCCTGAATGGCTGGGCTTAATTCGTGGAAACGGTCTTTCTCACCGTCGTCTTGCGTCGCCCCGCTCGGCTCGGCCGCAGCGTCGTCGCCAGCGTCGCCTGTTCCTCCGTCCGGCTGTAGAGCCGAACCTGCGGTTTCAGCCTCGCCCAAGCTGGTACTGTTCCGTAGCAGCGCCGTGTTCGACATGGCGTGCTGATAAGTGCCAGCGCCATCCGCCGGAATGTGATCCACGTCTTGAGCCCGCGCGGATAGTGGGCCCGCACCGTCGGCGGCGTGCTGATCGGTGGCAAGGTCCACACCCGTGTTCTTTGCATCGCTTCTTTCCTTTTCCGCAAGGCCGGCTCCCCGCAGGCCGACGTCGGCCGCCGCGTCCGCCTCGGCGCCGGTTACCAGGGCTTCTGCTTCACCCGCCGGCGTCGCCTGGATCTCCGGTGCCGCTTCCGCCTGGCCCGCGTGCTGCGGTTCGGCGGCCGGCGGCGCGCCGTCGGTTCCATCCGCAATCCGCTCGTTTGCCTCCCGCTGCTTGTCTTCCTGACTTTCCGGCAGCTCCGGCGGCAGGCCTGCCATCGCCTCGTTCGCGGCCTCCTGCTTGTCTTCCTGGCTGGCGCCGGGTTCCTTGGCTTTCTTCTGTTTGTTGGACATCATGTCTCTTTCCCTTGCGCCAGGTCGTTGAAATCGTCGCCGACGTGGCTGGCTTCCACGACGACGCGCTTGCCGCTGGCTTCGAGCCCGGCGAGGGCGGCGGCAAACTGCTTCTGGGCCTGGGGGTTGCCCGTGTTGTTGTCCCGCGCGAACAGGATCCACGCGACGCAAGGATGATCGACCGGCGCCGCGCCGATCCCGGCCAGGCTGCCGCAGGCCCAGGCGCGCGCCTCCGGCACGGCGACGGCGAAGGAAAGCGCCGTCTCGATCCCTTCCGCCACGATCAGCGGCCGCGGCTCCTCGTTCTCCCGGTCGCACCACCAGAACGGCCGCTTGGCCGGGCCGGAGGAAACCTCGATCACCGCGCCCAGCGCCTCGCCGAACATCAGCTTGGGCGCCGGCACCGGCGCCTTCTGCGGCAGCAGCGGGTCGAGGAAAGTCAGGTGCGCCGCGGTGACGATGCCCAGCCGGTTGCGCATCGCCGCGTGCACGGCCGGAAACAGCGGCCCGGGCTGCACCTTCGAGCGCGTCACGGCGCCGCCCGCATGATGCTTCCATTGCGCGCCGCGCCACCATTCCGACTGCGCGGAAAAGCGCAGGCTCTTGCGGTTCAGCCCGTCCACGTCTTCCAGCGGCACGCCGCGCGCCCGGAAGTAGGCGCGCGCGTGCTCTTCCGCCATCGACCCGGCGC
>CAXTCF010000133.1:0-7934 GCA_964242945.1 uncultured Rhizobiaceae bacterium
AGCCAAAAACACGAAATTGAGAATCCATAGAGTCAATCAACCGGAGGCGGTATCAGGCACCTGCTTCGCAAATCCTCCTCTTGGAGGCTTCCCGAAATCGATTTCCATAGGATCTGCCGTGGGGTCCATGGACGCAGCCTACAGAAAAACCGAACTCCGGGAAGAGGTCTGATCCAGACACGCACGGTGAACGGTTTTGCTTGAGGCGGCGATCGTCGTCGTTTCAATCCCCGAACAGGCTTGCGCGACCGTTGTTCAGTGCATCGGCGCGGGGGGAGAAGCCGTGGCTGGGGCCGTCATGCAGCGCTAGCGGCGGCAACAGGCTGAGCGGCGCGCGCGCGGCGCGGCGCGCGCGCAGGACGACGCGGATGGCAGGGCTTTCGGGGCGGGGATGAATGGGCACGATCTCCACCGCGCCGAAGCGCCCGCTCAAGGCCTGAAGGAGAAGCCTAAGCGACTGCGGGCGGACGATGGCTGCAAAGCCGCCGCCTGGCCGCACGATCGCCGCGGCGGTGCGCAGCCAAGCTTCGAACAGGCCCTCGTCCATGACATGCGCGGCACGCTTCAGCGCATCGGGGCTGGCGCGGTGCGTGTTGTCGTTGAAGGGCGGGTTCATGAGGACGAAGTCGAAGGTTTCCGCGTTGAGTCCCGCCGCTTCGCGAGCGCGGCCGGCAAGCGAAGCGTCGGCCTGGAGCACGCCGACGCGATCCGCAAGATGCGCGTTGCGCGGGTCGTCCAGGGTGCGGCGCGCGAACGCGATCATCTCGGGCGAACGCTCCACCAGCACCACCCGCGCTCCGCCGCAGCGCGAAGCGATTGCCAGACCTGCTGCGCCGGCGCCGGCGCCGAGGTCGGCGAGAACCCCGTTGAACGCTAGGGGAACGGCCGCGGCAAGCATCATCGCGTCGGTACCGGCGCGGTGGCCTTTGCCCTTGGGCTGGATCAGCCAGAAATCGCCGCGGTGAAAAGCGTCCGCGGTCCAGTCCGCTGCCGTGCTCTCCGTGTCGTCGCTTTCGGGCACGCCTCAGCGCATCTCGTTGCCGATGCCGCCGTCCTTGAGGACGCGCCGGGCCTGGGCTTCGTCGTCCGCCGGCACGAGGATGCGCCGCGCGATGATGCCGAGCGTGCCTTCCATGACGCTCATGTTCTGGTCCGCCACGAGGCAGCGTATGCCCGCGTCGCGCAGCAGCGCTTCGGCAAAGGATAGAACCACGGGATCGTTGGTGCGGATGATTTCGATCATGGCGTGCGCGATTGGGCGCTCCGGCTTCGGCTGTCAACCGCCCCGCGCCAAGGTCGCAGACGGCCAAGGCGAAGCTTTCCGCAGGCGTCTCCGCTCACCGCGAGGCGAAGCGCTGCTTTGCCGCTTCCGTGGACGGCATGTAGAGCGAGACGGCCGTGCCTTCCGGATCGCGGAACTGGAAGGTCCTGTTGCCCCAGGGCATGGTCTTGAGTTCGTGCACAAGCGCGACCTTGTCCTTCAGGCGCTCGTATTCGGCGTCGATGTCCTCGACCTGGAATTCGAGATAGGCGGTGCGGTTGGTTCCCGGCCCGGCGCTGCCTTCCTTCCAGAGCGCGACAGTTTCGACCGCACCGATCGCCAGCGTCGCGCCGGGCGTGACGATCTCCGCAAAGACGGGTGCGAGCCACTCGGCCTTCTGCCCTGTCACCATCTCATAGAAAGCCACCATGGATTTGACGTCGCCTGCGATCAGGCGCGTGGATGCGAACTTCATGACCGTCTCCCGATCTTGATCCTTGCCGTTCGATACGATACGGTGTCGTAGCGTTTGGATCAATATCTTGGCCGATGAACGAAAGCGGAAAGTTCCCGCTGAAAAGCCGGACCTGCTGGTTCTCCCGGAAGAGGATGCCGGGCCGCGGGATAAGCGGGTGCGCCGTTCGCGGACGACAGTGCTCGACATCACGGCGCAACTGCTTTTCGAGCGGGGCTTCGGCGGCACGAACGTCGATGAGATTTCGCGCCGCTCCGGCATCGCGAAGACCACGATCTACCGCCATTGGCCCACCCGTGCCGACCTGCTGCGCGACGCGGGCTCGAAGCTCGAAACACCGCTGAGCACTCCGGACGAGGGAAGTTTTGAAGCGGATGTCACGGCGCTGATGCTGGAACTCGCTCATGCGCTGCGGACGGCCAAATGGCCGGCGGTGCTGCCCTCGGTCATCGACGCCGCCGAGCGGGATGCCAGCATCGCCGACTTGTACAGGGGGCTTCAGCAGGGCTTTTCCACGCCGTTCGTGACTGTCATCGAACGCGCGGTGCGAAAAGGGGAATTACCGGAAGACGCGGATGCGGCGCTGCTGGTTTCCGTGCTGACGGGGGCTCTCTTCTACCGCCGCTGGTATTCCCGCGAGCCTTTGACGGACGCGTTCGTGAACCAAGTTGTCCGACTTGTCAGGCGGTAAGCAGCCGAACGGCTTCTGCGCCAAGCTGTCCCTTGCTGGCAGATGGTCTCCCCCGTAAAAGGAGCGCCCGAACGGGCGTGGAAAGAGTGCCGCCTCGTTTGCAGCGGAGCGTGTCGTCGTGGGCGTTGTCGTCAATCTGGAAGGAAGAGAGCGCGCCGGCGCTTCCGTGGCGCCGCTGGTCGCGCTCACCGCGCCCGACATGGAGCGCGTCAACAAGCTGATCCTTTCCAAAGCCGGTTCCGACGTCGAGATGATCCCGGAGGTCGCGAACCACCTGATCTCGTCCGGGGGAAAAAGGCTGCGGCCGATGGTGACGCTCGCCGCGGCAATGATGTTCGGCTACCGCGGCGAGAACCACGTGAAGCTCGCCACTTCCGTCGAGTTCATGCACACGGCAACCTTGCTGCACGACGACGTGGTGGACGAGAGCGACCTGCGGCGCGGCCGCAAGACGGCGCGCACCATCTGGGGCAACCAGGCCAGCGTGCTGGTGGGCGACTTCCTGCTTGGCCAAGCCTTCCGCATGATGGTGGATGTCGGGTCGCTTGACGCGCTGGACATCCTTTCCACCGCGGCTTCGGTGATCGCGGAAGGCGAGGTGATGCAGCTTGCCGCCGCCAAGAACCTGGAAACCACCGAGGACGAGCACCTCGCCGTGATCAAGGCGAAGACCGCCGCGCTGTTCTCGGCCGCCGCCGAGGTCGGGCCGGTGATCGCGGCCGCTTCCAAGGCGAGCCGCGCCGCCCTGCGCTCCTACGGCATGAACTTGGGCCTCGCCTTCCAGCTGATCGACGATGCCCTGGACTATGGCGGTTCCTCCACCGAACTCGGCAAGAACGTCGGCGACGACTTTCGCGAAGGCAAGGTGACGCTGCCCGTGATCCTCGCCTTCCGCCGCGGCACCGCCGCGGAGCGCCTGTTCTGGAAAGAGGCGATCGAGGGTGAGAAGACCGACGACGCCAGCCTGGAGCGGGCCATCGGCCTGATGAAGCGGCACGGGGCGATTGCCGACACGATCGGCCGCGCCCGTCACTTCGGCGGCATCGCGCGCGACGCGCTGGCTCCGCTGGAGGAAACGCCGCACAAGGCGGCGCTACTGGAAGTGATCGACTTCTGCATCAACCGGGCGGTGTGACCTGAAGCTGTCGCCGAGAGGTCAGCGGCCCTGAACGATGCGGATCAGCTTGCTTTGATCGGGATCGCGCCCAAGGGATTGCAGTTCGGCGTAAGACAGGCGCCCAGATAGAACCGCCGCTACGACGCGCCGGCAAACCAGGGTCGGCACGCGGGTTTCCGAGACGTTCATCATCGCGGCAAGGTTACGCCTGTCGGCTGCTGACAAGCTCTTCGAGCTGCCCATGCAATTCGCCATGATCTTCTGGCGGGCCGCCGGGCTTTCCCGCGCGATCCGGCGTCCGAGCTCAAAATCCTCTTTCGAGGTGGCGCTACAACCAGTTAGCATCGATGCTGCGAGCAGCGCCGCGGAAATCTTCCTCCAGTGCATTCTTCCCTCCTGAAAGCTCCTGCAAAAGGCCAGATTGCGGCTTGGGATGCAAGATCAGGTTGCAAAATCCACAAGGGCAGGTGAGCCGATCGTGATCGGACGCGGATTGCGCGCGAATCGCAAAAAGGCCATGCTTGCCTGCTTCGGCGGTTTGCGACGCTCCGCTCGCCTGCCGACGCGGCCAGCATGAAGGATTCTGAAGCATGGAAATGATGGGCAGGGCCTGGAAAACGGCTCTTGCGGCCGGCGTGGGGCTTGCCGTGCTGGCGGTGGTGCCGGCCGCGGCCAAGGAGGGTGCTCCTCGCGTCACTACCGGTTCCTATGCGGGGGCCTACCTTGCCGGGCGTGTAGCCGAAGTGGACAACGACTATGCCAGCGCCGTCGCCTATTACGGCCGGGCGCTGCTGCTCGACCCCGGCAACCAGCAGCTTCAGCAAAGCCTGATGCTGGCGCAGATCGCGGCTGGCGACTTCGACGCGGCGCTGCCGCTGGCCGACAAGCTTAAGGCCGTTCCTGAGACCGAGCGTTTTTCCCGCCTCGTGCTGGCGGTCGATTCCTTCCGCAAAAAACAGTTCGGCAAGGCCGAATACTGGCTGAAGCTTTCGCTGGAATCCGACCTGGACCGGCTGGTGACGGCGATCATGAGCGCCTGGGCGGTCGAGGGTCAGGGCAGGGGCCGTGATGCGCTGACGGCGATCGACGCGATCAAGGGGCCGGACTGGTTCCGCCTCTTCACGTCCTACCATCGCGCCCTGATCGCGGAAAGCGCGGGCATGAAGGACGAAGCGGAGAAATCCTATGCGCTGCTGCTGAACGACGCGGACGCTGCCGCCACCGCGCCGGACACCTATCTGCGCGGCGCCGAAGCCTATGCCGGCTTCCTCGGCCGGAGCGGCAAGAAGGCTGAGGCCCTCCAGATCCTGGACAAGGCGGGGGAAGCCCAGCCGGGCCGCGCATCGCTCGCCGGCCTGCGCACTGCCATCGAAGCGGGCAAGCCGGTGCCGCCGCTGGCGCCGGAGGCTTCCGCCGGTGCCGCCGAGATCCTCACCAACATGGCGACCGCCTTGAACCGGAGCGGCGGCGAGCCCTTCGTGCGGCTCTACCTGCAATATGCCCTGGCTCTGAACCCGAACAGCGACGATGCGCTGCTTCAGCTGGCGTCCGTCGAGGAGACGCAGGCGAACGCGCAAGGCGCGATCGACCTTTACCGGCGCATCCCCGAGGCGTCGCCGATCAAGCGGGCGGCCGAGCTTCAGCTTGGGCTCAACCTCGCTGACCTGAAGAAATACGACGAGGCGATCGCGCAATTGAAGAGGCTCGTCGAGGCCGAGCCCGACGACATGCGGGCCTATCTGGCGCTCGGCGGCGTTTATGGCGCCAAGGAGGATTACCGCTCGGCGGCCGACCTTTACGACCGAGCCGTGACGCGGCTGAAAACCCCCCAGGCTGCCAACTGGAACATCTTTTATCAGCGCGGCATCGCCTTTGAGCGGCTGAAGGAGTGGCCGAAGGCGGAAACGAATTTCTTGAAGGCGCTGGAGCTTTCGCCCGACCAGCCGCAGGTCATGAACTATCTCGGCTATTCCTGGGTCGATATGAACACCAACCTGGATCGCGGGCTCGACCTCATCCGCAAGGCGGTCGATCTGCGCCCCGGCGACGGCTACATCGTGGACTCGCTTGGCTGGGCCTATTACCGGCTCGGGCGTTTCCCGGAAGCGGTGACGGAACTGGAGCGCGCGGTTTCGCTGAAGCCCGACGACGCCGTGCTGAACGATCACCTGGGCGACGCCTACTGGCGCGCCGGCCGCAAGCTTGAAGCCACGTTTCAATGGACGCAGGCGCGCGACTTGAAGCCTGATCCCGACGTGCTGGCGCAGGTGCAGAAGAAGCTCAGCGAGGGCTTGCCGCCGCTGCCCGACAAGAAAGCCGCCGAAGAGGAAGCGCCGCCGGCCGTGGACAAGGCGCCAGCCGCGCCCGCTATTGCTCCCGCGGTGCCGGACAAGGGTTGAGCAGCCAAGTGCCTGGCTTCTGCCGCCGCACTTGCGCCTGAATCCAGGCGAACGGCTGGAAAGCCGGGGTTCATCCCGGCCGCTTCCCGCGTTTGACGCGAAAGGATTCAATCTATGTTTTCCAAGGAAAGAAGCGCGGCGCTTGCCGCGCTGCTCGCGACCGGCCTGCTGAGCGTTCCGGCTTTTGCCGCCACGGCGATCAACGTCACCGAAGCAGGAGAGGGCGGCGGGCCGATGAGCCTCAAGCTGGAGCCGCAGACCGTGAAGGCGGGTGAGGCGACGTTTGCGGTCAGGAACGATGCGGCAGCCGAGGAGCACGAGATGATCGTCGTGCGCCTGAAGTCGCCTGACCAGAAGATTCCCCTGAATACGGCCAAGCACCGCGTCAACGAAAAGGCGCTCAAAAGCCTTGGCGAAGTGGAGGACATCCAGCCCGGGGGCAGCGGCACGCTCAAGGCTAACCTGAAGCCCGGCACCTATCTCGTGTTTTGCAATATCAAGGGCCATTACGAAGCGGGCATGGCGTCCAAGCTCACCGTCACACCCTGATCTTGCTGCCGCGGCCCGGCTTGCTTGACGCATCCGAGCCGCTTTTGTACCGGACGGTTCGTTTTCGTCAGCTTCCAGTCTGGACCGTCCGCTTGCCCCGTCCCGAACATCTCGACCCGACGCGCTCCTTTCAGGGGCTGATCCTGACGCTGCACGACTTCTGGGGGAGCCACGGCTGCGTCATCCTTCAGCCCTACGACATGGAAGTGGGCGCGGGCACGTTCCATCCGGCGACGACGCTCCGGGCGCTGGGGCCGAAGCCCTGGAACGCGGCCTACGTGCAGCCCTCGCGCCGGCCGAAGGACGGACGCTATGGCGAGAACCCGAACCGGCTCCAGCACTATTACCAGTATCAGGTGATCCTGAAGCCGAACCCGCCGAACCTCCAGGAACTCTATCTCGGCTCACTGGAAGCCATCGGCGTCGATCCGCTGCTGCACGACATCCGTTTCGTGGAGGACGACTGGGAAAGCCCGACGCTCGGCGCCTGGGGGCTCGGCTGGGAGTGCTGGTGCGACGGCATGGAGGTCTCGCAGTTCACCTATTTCCAGCAGGTCTGCGGCCTGGAATGCGCGCCGGTCTCAGGCGAACTGACCTACGGGCTGGAGCGGCTGGCCATGTATGTGCAGAACGTGGACAACGTCTATGACCTGAACTTCAACGGCCGCGAGGGCGCGGAAAAGGTTTCCTACGGCGACGTGTTCCTCCAGGCCGAGCAGGAATATTCCCGCTTCAACTTCGAGCATGCCGACACGGGCATCCTGTTCCGCCATTTCGAGGATGCCGAAAAGGAGTGCCGCGCGCTTCTGGATGCCGGCGCCCCCTCGCAAGGCGAGCGGCACCGCGTCGTGCTGCCGGCCTATGACCAGTGCATCAAGGCAAGCCATGCCTTCAACCTGCTGGATGCGCGCGGCGTGATCTCCGTCACGGAGCGGCAGAGCTATATCCTGCGCGTGCGCAACCTCGCCAAAGCGTGCGGCGAAGCGTTTTTGCAGACTGAGGCGGGCGGGCTTACGCGCGCGGCTTGACCAGGATTTCCACGCGCCGGTTCTTCTGCCGCCCGTCGGGATCGTCCTTGCCGTCCGGCGTTTCGTTCGGCGCCACCGGGTTGGCCTCGCCGCGTCCCTCGGTTTGCACGGCGTCCGCGGGAAAATTCTGCTTGGCTGTCAAGTAGTCCTTCACGGATGCCGCGCGGCGTAGCGAGAGCTTGAGGTTATAGCTGTCGCTGCCTTTGGCGTCGGTGTACCCGTCCACCAGAAACACCGCGTCGGCGAAGCGGCGGCGCACGTCGTCGGACATCGCCTGGAGCGCCTGCGCGGCTTTCGGCCGGAGCGTCGCCTTGTCGAAGTCGAACAGGATGTCGGCCGAAAGCGTGTAGCGCACGCCGCCTTCCACTTCCTGCACGTCGAGCCCCTTCACAACGGGGGGAGGCGGTGCGGGGG
>CAXTCF010000133.1:8002-10370 GCA_964242945.1 uncultured Rhizobiaceae bacterium
CGACCGTCATTGCGCGCGAGCCGAAGTCGATCGCCGGGGAGGAATAGCCGATGGCAGGCGACGAATAGCCGATGGCGGGCGAGGAGAACCCGATCGCCGGGGAAGACGCGGAAAAATTCGGCGGCACGGCGGCCGGCGGCTTGTCCTGGGCCAGCGCCGTTCCGCAAAGCAGCGCCAGGAGGCCGCCCGCCGGGACGAGGCGGCGGAGCGCGGCGCTCATTGCAGCGGCACGTCCATGATCGGGTATGTGGAGCCGAAGCGCACCGCGAAGGGGCCTGGGCTGGTGGCCGGCGGCTGGAACCAAGCCCAGGCCTTCATGGTCGCCCCTGCCGCCAGGGGCTGCTCCGGCGGTTGCGTGCACAGGCATTGGTCGGCCGTGCCGACGCGGTAGCTGAGCTTGGCTGGGAAATCGAGCAGGGTGATCTCGTTGAGGCCGTAGCCGGTGCGCCCGATGCCGATGGCGGCGACATCCACGGGCCTGCCGCTGGTGTTGGCGATCTCGTAGTCGAGCTGGACGATGTCCTGGCCCGGCACTCGCTTGATGCCGATCACCTTGGCAGTGACGCCGGGCTGAAGCTCTGCGGTCATCGCGGCGGTCTGCGCCAGCGCCGCGGAGTTGCCGAGAACCAGCCCCAATCCCGTCGCTCCCAGAGCGTGCGTCCACCGCTTCAACACAGGCGAATCCCCCTCAAGCTGCCGTTGCGTTCGTTCAGGTTTACACCTTTACCCCTATGCCGCAAGCGCTTAGGAGACCGGCTCCCCATCCCGGCTGATCTCCAAAGTCCATGCCTGATCTTCTGCTTGAACTCCGCTTCGAGGAAATCCCTGCCCCGCCCGCGCACCCGCAGCGGCTCTGCCGCGAAGACGCGCAAGCAAGATTGGGCGTGCGGGCTGGAGTGCGCTGATGCCTGATCTTCTGCTTGAACTCCGCTCCGAGGAAATCCCCGCCCGCATGCAGCGCAAGGCGGCCGGCGACCTGCGCAAGATGCTGACCGATGCGCTGGTGGATGCCGGCCTGACCTATGAGGGCGCGCAGGAATACTGGACGCCGCGCCGGCTGACGCTCGACCTCCGAGGGTTGACGGCGCGCTCGCGCGACGTGCGCGAGGAGATCAAGGGACCGAGCGTCAAGGCGCCGGACGCCGCGATCCACGGGTTTCTGCGCAAGGCGGGGCTCGCCTCGATCGCAGAGGCGCATGTGCATGCCGACCCGAAGAAGGGCGATTTCTATGTCGCCCACAAGGCGACGCCCGGCCGCGCGGCGGAAGAAATCATCGCGGAAGCCGTGCCGAAGATCGTGCGTGAGTTCCCCTGGCCGAAGTCGATGCGCTGGGGCGCGGCCTCCGCCAAGCCGGGCTCCCTGCGCTGGGTGCGGCCGCTGCAAAGCATCCTTTGCACCTTCGGCCCGGAAACCGAGGACCCCGTGGTGGTGGACTTTTCCGTCGATGGAATTCGCTCCGGTAACACCACAGTCGGCCACCGCTTCCACGCGCCCGGCTCGATCACGGTCAAGCGCTTCGACGACTATGCCGCCAAGCTGGAAGCGGCCCACGTCGTCATCAGCGCCGAGCGGCGCAAAAGCATCATCCGCACGGATGCCGAGAACCTCGCCTTTGCCAGCGGGCTGGAACTCGTAGCCGACGAGGCGCTGCTGGAAGAAGTGTCCGGGCTGGTCGAATGGCCGGTCGTGCTGATGGGAGAGTT
Source organism: uncultured Rhizobiaceae bacterium (assembly GCA_964242945.1). Lineage (GTDB taxonomy): Bacteria > Pseudomonadota > Alphaproteobacteria > Rhizobiales > Rhizobiaceae > Mesorhizobium_B. Next base: position 9,707 of record CAXTCF010000133.1, read on the forward strand.
CGAAGAAGCGTTTCTGGAAATTCCCTCGGAAGTGATCCGGCTGACCATACGCGCCAACCAGAAATGCTTCGTCACACGCCCCGGCGACGAAACTGAGCAGCTGGCCCCGCGCTTCCTGCTGACCAGCAACATCGAGGCGAAGGACGGCGGAGCGGAGATCGCGCGCGGCAACGGCAAGGTGGTGCGCGCCCGCCTCTCCGACGCGCTCTACTTCTGGCACACCGACCAGAGGGACCTGCCCGACCTTTCAGGGCTGGAGGCGTCTGCCGCGAAGTTCGGGCTGGACTTGAAGAAGCCGCTCGACCAGCGCATGGCGCGGCTGGATCATCTCAACGTCACCTTCCACGCCAAGCTCGGCACACAGGGCGAGCGGGTGGAGCGCATCCGCCGCCTGGCACGCGAACTGGCGCCGCTCGTCGGCGCCGATCCCGTGCTCGCCGAACGCGCGGCGGTGCTCGCCAAAGCCGACCTGCAAACGGAGGTGGTGGGCGAGTTCCCTGAGCTTCAGGGCCTGATCGGGCGCAAATACGCGCTCCTGCAAGGCGAGCATCCGTCCGTCGCCGCGGCGATCGAGGAGCATTACAAGCCGCAGGGGCCGTCGGACCGCGTGCCGACCGATCCCGTGTCGATCGCGGTGTCGCTGGCGGACAAGCTGGATACGCTG
>CAXTCF010000134.1:0-10322 GCA_964242945.1 uncultured Rhizobiaceae bacterium
CGACGCCCACACGCCGGGCTCCGACCAGAAGGAGAACTTCACGATCATCGGCGGCGGCGTCTCGGAATCGGCCGACCAGCACGTCCACATCAAGGACACGCCCGGCTTCAACATCGGCGCGGCCGGCCAGCCGCCGAAGTGCCGCAACTCGCTCCACTCCCACCGCACGGCGGAGGTGTTCTTCGTGCTGAAGGGCCGCTGGCGCTTCTTCTGGGGCCGCTGGGGCAAGGCGGGCGAGGTCGTGCTGGAAGAGGGCGACATCATCAACATCCCGACCGGCATTTTTCGCGGCTTCGAGAACATCGGCACGGACTACGGGATGATCATGGCCATCCTCGGCGGCGACGATGCCGGCGGCGGCGTGATCTGGGCGCCGCAGGTGATCGAGGACGCGAAAGACCACGGGCTTGTGCTGGGCGAAAACGGCAAGCTCTACGATTCCAAGAAGGGCCAAAACCTGCCCGAAGGCGTGAAGCCGATGCCGCTGCTGACCGATGAGGAGCTGAAGGCGTTCCCGGAGTTGACGCCGGCCGACGTCGTGCCCGCTCACGTCGCGCGCTACTGGGACCTGATGTCGCTGGCGGGGCACGAGCCGGCCAAAGTGATCGGCGCCGACGCCAAGCTCAAGGACCGGCCGGGCTTCGAGGTGGAGCTTCTCACCCGCGGCTCGATCCCCGAAACGCCGTATTCCACCGACCGGCACGAGGTTCTATTGGTGATGCGCGGCCACTGGAAGGTTTCATGGGACGGCGGCGAAAAGGTGCTGGCCCCCGGCGACACCTGCGCCGTGCCGCCTGGCCTGGAGCACAGCCTGGCGCCGTCCATGACAGGGGAGGCCAGCCTCTACCGCGTGCGGAACACGGACGACAAGGCTGGGCCGACGATGCGGCACTGAAGTTTGGGCGTTCAGGCGGCGTCGAGTTCGGCGAAGAAGTCGGCGATCTCCACCGAGATGCCCGGCGGGTCGAGAAGGAGCGTTCCCCCGCCGCCAGCATTCGCGTGAAGGAAGCGCGTAGCGATCTCCTCGCCGTTCCTGCGATGATGAATGACCAGCCGGCGTCTCGCATCCACAATGAGGTAGTGATGGATCGAAGGCAGGGAGAAGTAGCCCAGGAACTTGCGGCCTTCGTCGATCCGGGATGTCGAGGGCGACACCACCTCCACAACGACTACGGGCTTCGGCGCCAGCCGCGCGTCCGGGTTGCGTGGACCACAGTCGATCATTGCATCCGGTTCAAACGCCATGTCGGCATCGATCCGAACTGCCATTCCATCGGTGAAGGTCTGGCAGCCCGTTTGCTTTCCGGCGAGCGCTTGGCGAAATGCAACCGCGATAGAGAACTTGACCAAGTTATGAGCCTCGCGCTCTTCCTGCATCTTGATGACTTCACCGTCGGCGAGTTCATAGCGTCCAGGCCGGCCTTCGGCCCAGACGAGGAACTCTTCGACGGTCATGCGCGGCGGCTTCGTTGCGGCGTCGGACATCGGTGCCACTCCATTCAACTCACAGTCTAAGCCAAAAGGCACCAACGCGGCCAGAGGAGGAGTTTCGGCCCATGACACGCATCCTGACCACCCATGTCGGCTCGCTGCCGCGCACGCAGGAAGTGGTGGACCTGATCTTTGCCCGCGAGCACGGGCGCCCCTACGACGAAGGGGAGTTCGATGCGGTGATGAAGAAGAACGTCGCCGAGACGGTGGCCAAGCAGAAGGCGGCGGGCATCGACATCGTGTCGGATGGCGAGACCTCCAAGATCTCCTATGCGACCTATGTGAAGGACCGCTATTCCGGCTTTTCCGGTGATTCTCCGCGCAACGCGCCAGCCGACCTCAAGCGCTTTCCGAGCTTCCTGGAACGCCTGGCGAGAGAGGGCGGCACGCCGCAATATTCGCGGCCCTGCTGCACCGGCGAGGTGGCGCCGAAGTCCGATCACGATCTCCGGGCCGATACTGCCAACCTGAAGGCAGCGATGGCGGCAAGCGGCGTCAGCCAAGGCTTCATGAACGCGGCGTCGCCCGGCGTGATTGCACTCTTCCTGCCCAACCAGTTCTATCCAAGCCGTGAAACATACCTGGAAGCGCTGGCCGAGGCGATGAAGGGCGAATACGAGGCGATCGTGGCAGCCGGGCTCGACCTGCAACTCGACTGCCCCGACCTCGCGCTTTCCCGCCACATGCTGTTTCCGGACTTGAGCGATGATGACTTCGTCCATGTGGCCGAAACCCATGTGGAGGCGCTGAACCATGCGCTGCGCGACATCCCGCAGGAAAAGGTGCGCGTCCACATCTGCTGGGGCAACTATGAGGGGCCGCATGTCTGCGACATCGCGATGACGAAAGTCTTTTCGACGCTGATGCGCACCAAGTCCCGCTATGTCCTTTTCGAAACGGCCAACCCGCGCCACGGCCACGAGTGGACGGTGTTCCGCGACCGCAAGGGCGAAATCCCCGAAGACAAGGTGCTGGTGCCCGGCGTGCTCGACACCACCACCAACTTCGTGGAGCACCCGGAACTGGTGGCCGAGCGGATCGGCCGCTTCGTGGGCATCGTAGGCACCGAGCGGGTGATCGCCGGCACGGATTGCGGCTTCGGCACCTTTGCCGGCTTCGGCGCGGTGGACCCGGCGATCTGCTACGCCAAGCTGGCGAGCCTGAGCGAAGGGGCGGCGATCGCTTCCGCGCGGGCTTGAGCGGAATGCCGGCGGGACGCGGTCAGTGCGCTTCCGGTGGCCGAGCCTGAGTCGCTGCTGATTGGTGCTGACAGTTGGTTGTGAATGGGAGGCGAGCGCCTGTCTGCACTGTCAGGTGCCGCCTTCGAGTTCGTTGCGGAACGTTTCATACACGACGAAGTCGGTACTGCCGTTTCCCAGGTACTCGCAAAGCAGCGGCTTCACTTCGTCCTGCCATGAAAGCTTTCCCAGGCCGGCTCCAATCTTGGGAAGGGCGACGCTTTTTGCACCGTTGACGGAAGTCCAGTCGGCAAGCTTGCGGGTGGCCTTGCGCAAATAGGGCAAGGTGGCGTGGTACATGTCCGGCTGCGTGGCCATGTAGATAAAGCCCGGGCGTGTGTCGTCCGGCGGACAGACCCACAGGTCTCCTCCCTTAAACCTGCCCCCGCGTGCATGTTTCTTGAACGCGGATTGTACTTCCGGCCACTTTCGCGAAATCTTGAAGGCGAGCCCGGTGCCGAGTCCCTCTTGGTTCCCCTCTGCGACGCCCTGCGCGATGTAATTCTCGGTCGCTGCCAAGAGGTCGCCTTCGACAAACCGGATGGGCATCCTCTTCAGTGCGCCTCGTCCCAGTTGTCGGCGGCGCGGGCGTCCACGCGCAGCGGCACGGAAAGGTTTACGGCCGGCATCGCCGCGTCTTCCATGATCGCGCGGGCGACGCGGATCGTGTCCTCCACTTCCGCTTCGGGCGCTTCGAAGATCAGTTCGTCGTGCACTTGAAGGAGCATGCGCGCCGCCAGCTTTTCGTCCGCCAGCGCATCGTCCATGCGGATCATCGCGCGGCGGATGATGTCGGCGGCCGAGCCCTGGATCGGCGCGTTGATCGCGGCGCGCTCGTTGAAGGCGCGGGTCTGCTGGTTGGGCGACTTCATGTCGGGGTAGTGCACGCGCCGGCCGAAGATGGTTTCCACGTAGAGCTTTTCGCGCGCCTGCCGCTTGGTGCCCTCGATGTAGTCGCGGATGCCGGGAAAACGGTCGAAGTAGCGCCTGATGTAGTCGCCGGCCTCCTCACGGCTGATGCCGAGCCTTGTCGCCAAGCCGAAGGCGGAGATGCCGTAGATGATGCCGAAGTTGATCGTCTTGGCCTGCCGGCGCACTTCGCTCGGCACCTTGTTCACGTCCATGCCGAACATTTCGGCCGCGGTGGCCGCGTGGATGTCGAGACCGTTCTCGAAGGCGTGCTTCAACTCGGGGATGTCGGCGATGTGGGCGAGCAGCCTGAGCTCGATCTGGCTGTAGTCGGCCGAGATCAGCTTGTTGCCGGGTTCCGCCACGAAGGCAGTGCGGATGCGCCGGCCCTCGGATGTGCGGATCGGAATGTTCTGGAGGTTCGGCTCGGAGGAGGACAGCCGCCCGGTCGTGGTAGCCGCAAGCGCGAACGAGGTGTGGACGCGGCCCGTTTCCTTGTTGATGTATTCCGGCAGCGCGTCGGTGTAGGTCGATTTCAGCTTGGTCAGCTGGCGCCAGTCCACGATCTTGCGGGGCAGCTCAAAGCCCTCCGCCGCCAGTTCTTCGAGCACGAAAACGGAGGTGGACCACTGGCCCGTCTTGGTCCTGGAGCCGCCGGGCAGCTTCATGCGGCCGAACAGGATGTCGCCCAGCTGCTTCGGGCTGCCGATGGAGAATCTTTCCCCCGCAAGCTCGTAAACCTCGTCCTCCAGCGCCGCCGCCTTCTGCGCCAGTTCCCCCGAGATCCGCGAAAGCATGTCGCGGTCCACCGAGATGCCGCGCTGCTCCATCTTCGCCAGCACGGGGATCAAAGGGCGCTCCAGCCGCTCATAGACGGGGATCACGCGCTCCGAAACCAGCCGGGGTTTTAGCGCCCGCCAAAGGCGCAGCGTCACGTCGGCGTCTTCCGCGGCATACTCGGTGGCGCGGTCGATCGGCACGTGGTCGAACGTGACCATCGCTTTGCCGGTGCCCGCCACGTCCTTGAACTGGATCGTGCGGTGGTTGAGCCAGCGCTCGGACAGCGCGTCCATGCCGTGCGTGCCCTTGCCGGCGTCGAGCACGTAGGAGATCAGCATCGTGTCGTCGAACGGGTGGATATTGCAGCCGCCCAAGCCTTCGCGGAAGCAGACCTGGTCCATCACCACCTGGTCGAACTTCAGGTTCTGCGCGATCTTCAGCACCGAAGGGTCTTCAAGCAAGGGCTTGAGCAGGTCGAGCGCCTCGCGGGTGGGAATCTGGCCTTCCACCAGCCCGCCGCCGAGCAGGTCGCCTTTGCCGGCCTTGTGGATGAGCGGCGCATAGGCCGCCTTGCCGGGCACGGAGCAGAGCGAGAAGCCGGCAAGCTCGGCTACCATCGGGTCGAGCGAGGTGGTTTCCGTGTCGAAGGCGACGAAGCCTATGTCCCTGGCCTCCGCGATCCAGGCCCGGAGCGAATCGAGGTCGCGGATCGTGGTGTAGGCCGACGTGTCCAACTTCTCGTTTGCCGCTTGGGCCAGCCGCGCCTCGGCAAGCTGGGCCGGCGTCCGGCCGTCGCCTTTGCGGGCAGGCACGGCTTCGGCAACCGACGCGACCGGGTTTTCCGCCGTTTCGCCGAGGATGAAGGCCATCACGTCGTCCGCCGAAGGGGCGGGTGCGGCGGTTTTGCCCGAGGTGGCGCCCTCATCCTGAGCTTGTCGAAGGACGGCAGCGGGATCGAGGTCCGGCCCGTGCGCTTCGCCCTCGCGCTCGACCGGCACGGCAGCCTTGTCCACCTCGTTGGCGTCCGTGTGCGTCGCGTCCGCCACGCGGCGGGTCAGCGCGGAGAACTCCATCGCCTTCAGGAAGGCGATCAGCTTCGGCCCGTTGAGCGGATTGAGCCGCAAGTCGTCCAGCCCTTCCGGCACCGGCACATCCTTGCGCAGGCGCACAAGCTCGCGCGAAAGCCGTGCGTTGTCGGCGTTGGCGAGGAGAACTTCCCGGCGCTTCTGCTGCTTGATCTCGCCGGCGCGTTCCAGAAGCGTGTCGAGGTCGCCGTATTCGCCAAGCAGCTGCGCGGCCGTCTTCGGCCCGATGCCCGGCACGCCCGGCACGTTGTCGATTGCGTCGCCGGTCAGCGCCTGGAGGTCCACCATCTTTTCCGGCGGCACGCCCCATTTTTCCATCACTTCCGGCTCGCGGATCTCGCGGTCCTTCATCGGGTCGTACATGCTGACGCTAGGCGACACCAGCTGCATCAGGTCCTTGTCGGAGGAGATGATGGTGGCGTCGCCGCCGGCTTCCGTCACTAGGCGGCAATAGGTGGCGATCAGGTCGTCGGCCTCGAAACCCTCGATTTCGATGCAGGGCAGGTCGAAGGCGCGCGTCGCCTCGCGGATCAGGCCGAACTGCGGCACGAGGTCTTCCGGCGGCGCCGAGCGGTTCGCCTTGTATTCGGGAAAGAGCGTGTTGCGGAACGTCTTGGAGGAGTAGTCGAAGATCACCGCGAAATGGCTCGGCGTCACGCCGACTTCCGTGTCGCGCGCCGAGACCATCAGCTTCCACAGCATGTTGCAGAAGCCCGCCACCGCGCCGACCGGCAGCCCGTCGGATTTCCGCGAAAGCGGCGGCAGGCCGTGGTAGGCACGAAAGATGTAGCCGGACCCATCGACCAGAAAGAGGTGATCGCCTTTTTTCATGGGCAAGCCGTATCGCGCGGTTCGGCGCCTGTCTATCGCCCCTCCAAAGGACACGAAGCGAGGGGAAAAACTGGATCACGCCTTCGTTACGAAATTGTAATATCGATGCCCTTGAAGGGCCGTATAGTCGAACACAGATACATCGCGTCGGCAGTTTTCGCCGAAGCTTCCCGGAAGGCTCGTCCCCTGCCTCCGGAAGCACATAGAAGCAGCGGCCTTATCCCCCTCTCCAGGCTGCTGCGGATTTGAAGAAAAGCCGCCCTGGTTCCCCCTCCACCAGGGCGGCATTTTTTTGCCTGTTGTTTCGCGCTTTCCGGTGTTGGGGCGCCGGTCCTTCTTCTATTCGAAGCTGATCGCCTGAAGCGCTGCGCCGTTGCTCTTCAGCCAGGCGCGGCACCGTTCCGTTTCCGGGCAAAGTCTTCGGCACAAATCCCAGAAGGCCGGGCCGTGGTTCATCTCCTTGAGGTGCGCCACCTCGTGCGCCACGAGATAGTCGATCACCGCGGGCGGCGCCATCATGATGCGCCAGGAGAAGGACAGCGTCCCGGCGGCCGTGCAGGAGCCCCAGCGGCTTGCCGTATCGCGAAAGCGGATTTTTCCGGGCCTGCGCCCGACCGCCGCGGCGTGCCTGGCGACCAGCGCGGTGATCTCCGCTTTCGCCTCCCGCTTCAAAAAGTCCGCGACGCGGCGGGGCAGGGATGCCGCCTCGCCGTGCACCAGCAGAACCGCCCCGTCCGCCTCTTCCGCGAGCGTCGCGCCTCCCCGCCCGCCCACATGCTTCAAGAGCACGGCCGAGCCGCGGACCGGCAGCTTAAGGCCGTCGGCCAGGCGCGGCTTTTCCGGCAGGCGCGCAAGCCGCTCTTCCAGCCACTCCGCGTGCCGCCGGAGAAACACGTCAACGTCCCGCGCCGGCGTGCGCGGCGGCACGGTGACGCGCAGGCCCTGGCCACCGCGGTCGATGCGCAGCGTCAGCCGCTTGGCGCGCGGGTTGCGCGTGACGGTGAGCGGCAGCGTCCGGCCGGCGACCGCATGCTCGCGCGTTTCCACCGCCAGCTTGCGGGGGGCGGGGCGAATCAACGGCTTAGGCGCGCGCTTGGAGAACATCGCGGGAACGTAAGGGCAAACCGTCGCTGCGCCAACTCCTCGGCACTATCGGTCCAAAGGCAGTTCGACCGTCTGCTCCAACCCGCCAGATAGCCGGTTGCGGATCGCTATCGTCCCGCCCTGGCGCTCGATGATTTCGCGGGCGATCGCCAAGCCCAGGCCCGCACCGGGAAACGATTTCCGGCGTGCGGCATCCACCCGGAAGAACGGCTCGAATACGCGCGAAAGCAGTTCCGGGGGGATGCCCGGCCCTTCGTCCTCCACCAGGAAGACGCCGCGGCCGTCGCGGGAAAGAACCTGCACCCGCGCCCCGCCCCCGTGACGCGCGGCGTTTTCGACGAGGTTGCGCAAGGCGCGCTTGAGCGCCAGCGGCTGCGCCCGCACCTTCGCGTCCGCCGCCGTGCCGAGTTCCGCGGGCAGGCCGACCTCGCGCAATTCCCCGACGATCTCCCGCGCCAGACCGCCCAGGGCGACCGGCTGGAAGGAGGCGTCCTCCGCTTCCTCCCGCACGAGGCGGATGGCGCTGTCGGCGATGGCGTCCAGCTCGTCCAGGTCGCGCAGCCAGACGGCGCGCTCGCTTTCGGGGAGGAACTCGGCGCGCAGGCGGAGCCGCGTCATCGGCGTGCGCAGGTCGTGCCCGGCCGCGGCGACCAAGCGCATCCGGCTTTCGGTGGCGCTTTTCAGCCGCGCCGAAAGCGCGTTGAGCGCGCGTGCCGTGGCGCGCACCTCGGCGGGACCCTTTTCCGGGACGGCGGGCGGAACGCCGTCTGGCCCGATCGCGGCAACCGCGTCTTCGATGACCCGCATCGGTCCGAGGATTTTTGCCGCGGCGAAGAGCGCGATCCCCGAGGCGCCGATCACCACGAGCAGGAGATAGGCCGCAAGCGCGCGCAGAAAGGAGGGCGGCGGGCTGGGATAGGTGAGAAACGCCCACTCCGCGCCGTCGAGCGGAAAGGCCAGGCTGCGCGTGCCGTTTTCCCGCACCACGACGGAGGCGGCGACATCGCTGCCGCGCCTGCGGATTTCCGCGTTCAAGGCCTGCGTGAAGTCGTCCTGCCGCGCGCTTGCTTGCGGCGGCGGACCGACCTCTATTCCCGCGCTTCGCGCCCGCCCGGCCGAGCCGTCCACGAGCACCGAGACGGCAACGACCTCCTGCGCGAAGGAGCGCTGGAAGCTGCCGTCGCGGGCATTCTCCAGGATCTGCGCAGTGATGAAGGCGGCGACCAGCACCACCGCGAGGATGGCCGCGACGAGCAGCAGCGCCAGCCGGGTGCGCAGCGCCGTCATGCGCCTTTCGGCGCCGCATCGGGCCGCTCCACATGGGCGGCGAACTGGTAGCCGCCGTTGCGCACCGTCTTGAACAGCCGGAACACGCCGCCGTCGCCAAAACGCCGCCGCAGCCGGCTCACCGCCACGTCGATCGTGCGGTCGAAGGGATCGACGGAAGTGCGGCCGTGCAGGAGGTCGAGCAGGGTTTCGCGGCTGAGCACGCGCCCCGGCCGTTCCAGGAAGATGCGCAGCAGGTCGAACTCCGTGCCGGTCATCTCCACTTCGCGGCCCTGCGGATCGGCCACGCGGCGGGTGGTCGTGTCCGCCGTGTAGCCTTCGAAGCGGTAGGTGCCGCCGGCTTCGGGGACAGGGGGCGCCTCGGCCGCGCCCCGGCGCAGCACCGCCTTGATGCGCGCGGCCAACTCGCGCGGGTTGAAGGGCTTTCCCAGATAGTCGTCCGCGCCGAGTTCCAGGCCGAGGATGCGGTCCACGTCCTCCTTCAGCGCCGTGAGCAGGATGACGGCGAGGTTCGGGTGCCGGTTCTTGAGGTCGCGGCAGATGTCGAGGCCGGAGCCGTCGGGCAGCATCACGTCGAGCACGACGAGGTCCGGCCCGAAGGCGGCAACCTCGCGCTCGCATTGGCTGCGGCTCCCCGCCAGCGCGGTTTCGAACCCCTGGCCGTCGAGGTAGCGGCCGAGGAGCTGCCGGATCTCGGCATCGTCGTCCACCACCAGCACGCGCGTCTTGTCGCTCATCTCGGCTCTCCGCAGCCGCGAAGATGCCAGGGACGACGGTTCCTTTCCAAGGCCCGGCTGCGAGAAAACGCCGCTGCGTTACATCTTGATACAAAACGCAATGCCTTGCGCCTACGAATCGCCGGCCTGCGTTCGTATCTCTGCATGCAGCATCACAGCCGGAGATCGACCCGATGCGGACTGCTCCTTCCTTTGCCTTCTCGTTTCCTCAGGATGGCGCGATGCACGCTGCCGCCGCCAACGACAATCACCGCCCAGCGCCGCCGGCCGGTTCCGCTCCTGCCGGCAGGCGGTGAGCGGCAGAGCCGGGACGTGTCCAGCCACGCGCCCACCCGGAGCTTCCCGGCTCATCCTTTTCAGCGCAGAAGAACAGCCATGCCCTCCTTCCGCTCGACACTCCTCGCAGGACTTTGCATCGCTGCCGCCGCCGCGCCGGCGCGCGCCGACGAGGCGCAGGCCGCGGTGCTGCCGGCCGCCGAGGCAAGCCTTGCCGTGACGGTGGACACGGTTCGCGACGAAAAGCTCGCCACGGCCATCCCCGGCACCGGCATCGTGGAAGCCTGGCAGGAGGTCGCGGTCGGCGCCGAGGCGGGAGGCCTCGTGCTGACCGATGTGCTGGTTTCCGAAGGCGAGCGCGTGGAAAAGGGGCAGCTGCTCGCCAGGCTCGACGACGCGCTGCTGCAAGCCCAGATCGCCCAGCAGGACGCCCTGGTGCGCAGCGCGCAGGCTGGAGCGAACAGCGCGAAGGCCGCCAATGGCCGCGCGGAAAAGCTGACCAGGACCGGCGCCATTACGGCCGAGACCGCCGACGACCCCGCCACCGCGGTCCTCGTCGGGCGCTCCGCCGACGGCCGGGTGGT